>CAZASC010000108.1:0-11482 GCA_964487695.1 uncultured Victivallales bacterium | reverse complement strand
TTACTCTGCCTGTTGCCAGGTTTCGTCGGGATCGTATGCTTCGATCTTTTTGGCCAGCGCGGCAGTCTTTTCGCCAAGGTTCTTCTGATATACCTTGCCCTGCTGGTTCACGATGAAGGTCATAACGCCCGAGTTCCCCCATTCGGCGGGATAGGTCAGAAGAGCGAAACCGGCAACCATGTGGCCGTTGATGACATAGTCGTACTTTCCGCCAGAGGTATTGCGGCCCTGTTTCTTGAGAATCCTGAAGATGTAACCGTGGAAAGGATTTTGTTGGAGCGGACCAGCGCTCAGGTCATTCTCGCTGTAACCTTCTTCACACGCGTGGGCAACCAACGGACCGAAGGGGCTCTCCTCTTCGCCGGGTTTGATCTCCCAGTACAATCCATCTTTCCTTCCGGGTGCGCTTCTCATTTTCTGGGCATATTCCATCACACCGTTGCCGTCGAAATCCTTCTGCATGTACTCGCGTTGCGCCTTGACGTAAGCGTGGCAAATCTCAATTGCGCTGATTTCATTATGGCCAATGCGCCGATTAAGCATTTCCTTTTCGCCTGTAGCGGTGTCAAAAAACCATTTGTCGCCTTTCTTGATCAGCGGGATCGGAAATGGCCAATGCTCGTCGCCCAGAGTGAGAATCATGGTTCCGTCATCCTGTTTGGTCAATTCTGTGAATTCCGCCAAATGTTTGGCAAACATCTCATGATGTTTCGCGCGCTGAACAGGATCAGGGTTTGTCATCTCACTCATCGCAGGGCCAAATATTTTCCGCAGCGCATTTGTGTCATCAGCCTTCACCGCCTCCTGCAAAGCCGTAACAGCCTGGTCAGGGGCCGCAAAAAGGGATTGTTCGACGTCCGTCGCGTTTCGTGTGGTTGTTGGCACCGCTATTTTTGATTCGGTGCAGCCGGTCATGATTAATGTTGCTGTAATCGTGCAAGCCAGTCCGGCAATAAGCGCCGTTTGGGCTGTCAGCTTCATACCATTTGCTTTAAACATTGGTTTTTCCTTTCAAACGTAAACATGGTCAAAACAATCTTGAGTTGCGTCAAGCAGGTTATCGGCTCCATGAATTTGTGGAGGTGCCACTACTAGCGGAACCGCGCTTGCTGGCCTCGCTCGTCATGGAGCGATTCCCGTAACCTTGAAATGCGCTCTGTTGGGCTTTCTGTTGCGTAGCCTTCTGCTCTTCATGCTGAGCTGACTCCTTGGTCTCTCGCTGACGGGCAGCCGCTTCCTCTGTCTGTCTCTGTGCCTGTGCCATCTTTTGCTTTTCTTCTTGCTGTTTTTGGTCCAGTGCTTCGGCGTTCCGTTTTTGCTCCTGCTGATGGGCAGCAGCATCCGCTGTTTGCCGCTGTACCTGCGTCACTGCTTGCTGTTCGTCTTGTTGTTTTCGATCCAGCGCCTCGGAACTACGCTTTTGCTCCTGCTGCCGGGCAAGCTCATCAGTGCGGCGCTGCTGCTGTTCGTGCTGGCGGGCGGCCGCTTCCTCGGTCTGTCGCTGGTGGGCGGCCGCTTCCTCGGTCTGTCGCTGATTGACGACTGATGGCACGGAAGGCTTGGACACGATGGGCGCCGATGTCGCAACATGGGTTGACTCGAGGCTGGCTCTGCCGTGCGTTTGTTCGGCCTGCGTCAGAGCGCCGCTTTTGTACGTCTCAAGTATGGGGGTGGGGGCTTTGCGTGCTGCCTCGTGCTTGACCTGCACGACAGCCGCCTGCCGCCGTGCGACGACTGTCTGGGGCGTTTCACGTGTTGTGGGTGCCACGTGCGGGCGATAGACTGCTACCGATTCTGCTGAGACCCCGCCAACATGAATTGGCTGACCCGGGCGGATGCTTTGATCAACGATTTTCACCTGCTTGATTGACCGATGCGTCACTTCCCGGATGTGGGCGACTGATGGTCCGTTATTGATGATCCGGTTGTCATTGTAAATATAGTTGTTCTGTATGACGGTTGTTGTGTTGTAAACACGGAGCGCTTCGGCCCGAGGCAAGCGAATCCGTTCTGGCTCCAGTTCGCAGAATTGCGCGGCCGGTACGAAAGTGAAACACGAAGACTCCATCCCAAACTCAAAATCCACGCTAACCCGCTTCCCACGCAAGCTAAAGCCGATCCCGGCTTCGTACATGGCCTCGGGGGGCAACGGCGCCCAGCCAATGGCCGAGTCAGAATGTCGCCAACTTACCCACGCTGGCGCCCACACAGTATCCGGCATCCATATCCACCCATATCTGGAATGGCGGTGCCAGCGACCATAATGGAATGGCGCCCAGCCCCAGGAATAGTCCGACTGCCACATCCAGCCGCAATCCGTGTAAACCCAGTGACCGCGTTGACAATAGGGGCTCCAACTGCTGTCAACAACCATGGCTGTTGGCTGCCAATACCATGTGCCTTCAACGTTAATCCAGCTTCCATAAGGCGACAACGATCCGTAGAAAGAAGAGACATCTACAGCTTCTGGTTGCGGGACTTCTACGACAGGAGCTGACACCACGGTTTCCTGCACGGCGCAATTTACCGGCGGAAGACTGACAGGTGAAGGCATGCCTGTTTCGGGTTGCGAAATTGCATCAGGCGTCGGCGTAAGAGGCGCAACCATTCCACCGGCCATCTGCTTGCCGTGTTCGGTCACAGCCTTGATCATTTCGGTGGATAAGCCAAGGTCATTGAGACACAGAATTTCATCCACCGTGAGGGCATACGGAACCGGCGAGGCGTCAATGTAGGCCACCAATGTTCTCTCGTCGGTCCCGGATTTGACCACTTTGACAAGATCCTCGAACCCCTCCGATGCGTTCGCAGTGCGATGGGTAATTTGCACGGCAAGCATGAAAACACTGACAATAATGAGTAGTTTTTTCATTTTGGAACAGGGGGATAACTTCTCACTTTGTCCCCGGGATGTAAAGCGTTGATTTCAGGATTCGCGGACACCTATTACACAGTCGGCCTTGGCAACAGCCCCACTTCTTCCACCAGTTTGCCAACCGTCTTTTCCCCGCCGATGGCCATAATGTGGACGCCATGGACGCCGGGGATTTCGCGTATCTTCTTGATTTGCTCGATGGCGATGAGGTTGCCCTCGGCGACCGGATCAGCAGCTTTTTTTAGCCGCTCGATCAGTGCGTCTGGCACGGTCAAACCGGCCACCTCGTCGCGCATGTACTCAGCCATTTTTGCGGACTTTAGCGGCGTAATGCCTGCCAGGATGTGAACTTTCTCGTGCAGCCCCAAGTTTCGGACTTCCGTCATCCACTGCTCAAAGCGCTCCATGTCGTAGATGCACTGCGTCTGCACAAAATCAACACCGGCTTGTGCCTTCTTCGCGAGACGAATCGCCTGAAAAGCCTGGGGATCGCCGAATGGATTGGCGGCTCCACCGATAAAGACCTTTGGCTCGCAGACGGGCGCCTTCTTGCTGTTCCGGATCTCTTCGCCGCATTGAAATATCTTGTCGTCGCGCATTGCCTTGAGCATGGCGATCAACTGAATCGAATCCATATCGAAAACGTTCTTAGCGGTTTTGTGATTCCCGAAACACTGGTGGTCGCCCGTGAGGCAAAGGATATTGTGGATTCCGAGCGCGTATGCGCCAAGAATGTCCGCTTGAATGGCGAGCCGATTTCGGTCGCGGCATGTAATCTGGATCACCGGCTCCAATCCGCATTCCTTGGCGAGAACGCCGGCTGCGATTGACGACATCCTGACGATGGCAGTTTGATTGTCTGTGATGTTCACGGCGTCAACGACACCTTTCAAGTATCCGGCGTTCGTCCGCACCGCTTCAGCGTCGGCGCTCTTAGGTGGGCCCAGTTCCGATGTGACCGCAAAATGTCCCGCAGCCAAAATCTTTTCCAGCCGGCTTGCGCTCTTTGTGCTCTTCGTTTCCGTTGTCATAGCTTCATATCTTCTCTTACTATTTTCCGCGGTCCTCCGTCACGGCTCGATGACCAGTCCTTGACGGGCTGGTTCTTTGTCAGATCATCAAGTCGTCCAAGCGTCTTCATCCGGTCATAGATAAGCTGCCACGCGCAATCAATGTTCTCGGGATCAACTTCGCATTTGCCCTTCGACGAGCCACCGCACGGGCCGTTCAACAGGCTTTTTGAACATCTTGCAACTGGGCAGACGCCGCCAAAATCCTCAAGGACGCACCTTCCACAACCCGCGCATCGCTCGGACCACACGCCCTGTTCGATTGTTGCTCCATAAAACTTCGTGTCGAGTCCCGGCGTCACGATTTTGTTCGGAAAACATTCGGCGCAGAATTGCACGCCAACTCCGCATGCGATTGACAGCACGGCATCGGCCTTCTCGATTTTCTTGGCTGTCTTCTCGTCGAAGAATTCGCGGTCGCATTGACGTGTGATAGTGTGCTCTTCCACGGCGACATTATCGCCTTTTTCGCGGGCCGCCAGGCGAATTTGCGATGCCAGAATGCCGACTTCCTTTTCGCCGCCGGCCATACAAACGGTTACGCACGAGCCGCAGCCAAGAATTAGCACATTTTTGCGCTTGCTGACATATCCATATATTTCGTCAAATGGTTTTCTTACGGCTGTAATCATGCTGCCTTCTCCGACGGTTTATTGATTCGTTCGTCTTTAGCCTGGGCTGCGCTGTTCTGCATCAGCCCTGTTATTTTCTCGGTGAACTCGCGCGCTCTCTGCGCGAACAGGGGGCCCTGCGAGGCGGCGATGTGAAACATCTCCAGACGTTCCGGATTGAGTCCGGTTTCTGCAAGGAGGTTTTTCGCATAAGTAACGCGTTTCTTAGCCCGCAGATTCCCGTGAATGAAATGACAACTTCCTTCCTCGCAACCGGCAACCATCACGCCGTCTGCGCCGGAATCGAAAGCCTGCAAAAGCATGTTCACGTCCACCTTGCCAGTGCAGGGCAGCCGCACCACGCGCACATTGGGCGGATATTGCTGGCGCATTGTGCCGGCAAGGTCAGCGGCTGTAAAGGCGCAGTAGTGACAACAGAACGCTATAATTTTCGGTTCAACAGCCATGATTCTTCCTTTGCCCAAAATTCTAACACAACTCACCGTCCCCGGTGAGCCGCTATCTTCCTTGTCGCTGCCGTCAGGCTTCGACCAGAGCGTGTTCGTGTGGAGCCACCTCTTCGTTCAGAATGGCGCCAAAAAGGGCCGCCTCCTGTTGATCGGTGAAGCCAGGAAGCCGGATTGCCTTGGCCGGGCAGGCTGCCACGCAATTGCCACAGCCCTGACATTTGGCCTTTTCGATTTCGGCCTTTCCCTCAGCATTAATAAAAGGCGCGTTATAAGCGCATTCGCGCACACACGTCAAGCACGAGGCGCATTTGTCCTGATCAACTATCGCTACTGCGCCGCCAACCTCAAGCCAGTCCTTGGATAGTACCCGTGCGGCGCGCCCCGCGACAGCCATCGCCTGCGAAATGTTCTCCTCTGTATATTTTGGCGAGTGCGCCAAGCCGCAAAGGTAAACACCCGCGTTCGCGAATTCCACGGGTTGGAGCTTCACATGCGCTTCCATGAAAAACTTGTCCTGATCCAGAGGCACCTTCAGCAGTTCGCTCAGCCGTTCGTTGTCCTTCTTCGATGGAACGATCGCCGCAGCCAGCACGACCAGCTCCGGTTCGAGGACGAGTTCCTCGCGGATCACTTCGTCGTAAACGCTGCATTTCAATGTCTGGTTTGCGATCGAAATCTCCGGGTAGCGTTCGTCCGGGAAGTGAATGAAGCGCACGCCCTTTTCGCGGGCCTCGCGATAGTAAAGCTCCCGCATCGCATAGGTGCGAATGTCGCGGTACAAGATGGTGACCTCGGTGTCGGGCGAAAGCTTCTTGATCGTCAAGGCGTTCTTTACGGCTTCACCGCAGCAGACACGCGAGCAGTATTCACGCTCCTTGCAGCGGCTGCCGACGCATTGGATCATGACAACCCGCTTTGGCAGGGCAGTGTTGCCATCAAGTTGAGCTTCCAGTTCGCGCTGGGTGATTACCCTTTTGTCCTGACCGTAAAGGAATTTGTCTGGTCGCCATTCTTCCGCGCCGGTTGCCACGACCATTACTCCATGTTCGATTCTCTGCCCGCCGCCCTTGAGTCGCGTCACAAAATTGCCCACGAAACCCTCGACTTCCTCAATTTCGCTGTCGAGATTGACCGTGATTGACGGATGCGCTTTCACCGCTTCGATGGTTTGCTTGAGATATGCCTGCCAATCGTAGCCTTCAAGGCTGTGCTTGAGATGGGCTAGATTGCCGCCCAGCTTGTCCTGCTTTTCGACGATATGCGCAGGGAATCCCTGGCGGGCCAGCGACAGCGCAGCAGTCATTCCTGCCATGCCGCCGCCCACTATCAGTGCCGAGCGGGTTACACCGACGCGGCTGAGTTTCAGCGGTTCGAGCAGAGTGGACTTGGCGACACCGCCGCGGACCAGCGCTTTGGCCTTGGCCGTGGCTTCCGAACTCTGCCGCTGATGCACCCAGGAAACCTGTTCGCGGATGTTCACCATTTCGAACATATACTGATTCAGCCCTGCCTCGCGCATGGTTTCACGGAACAGCGGCTCGTGGGTGCGCGGCGTGCAGGAAGCCACAATCACGCGGTTTAAATCCTTCTCGCGGATCATGTTTTTGATGTTCTCCTGCGAATCCTGCGAGCAGGTGTAAAGCGTGTTCGTGGCGTAGGCCACTCCACCCAGTGTTTTGGCATACCTGACCACGTCCACAACGTCAACAACCGACGCAATATTGGTGCCGCAATGGCAGACAAAGACTCCGATTCTCGGTTCAGCGCCGGCACATTCCTTCTCGGGCGGATACTCCTTCTTCTTAGCCTCTGTGCCGCGAGCAGACTGAAGATATTCCCCACACAATGCCGCAGCAGCACTGCTTTGCATGACCGTGTCAGGAATGTCTCTCGGACCGTTGACAGCGCCGGCAAGAAATACACCTTCGCGATTGGAACGCGACATCTCGAAAGGCATGCCCTGGGCAAAGCCAAACCGGTCGCGCGTAACGCCCAGAATGTTGGCAATGCCGGCGGCGGCCATGTGTGCAACCATCCCTACGGAAAGCACCACCATGTCGAATTCTTCTTCGATCACCCCGTTGTTGCTATCAGGATCAACGTGCCGGACAACGATGTTTCCGTTCTTGGGATTCTCTTTTAGCGACGAGACTTGACTGCGCACGAAGCGTACTCCGCTCACGTCCTTTGCCCGGTTATAGAAACTTTCGAAGCCTTTTCCGAAGGCGCGCATGTCAGTGTAAAAGATCGTAGGTTCGACCGCACGGTCGTGCTCCTTCGCGATCACGGCTTCCTTTGCGGCATACATGCAGCATACCGAAGAGCAATAATCGTTGCCGACCGTTACGTCGCGCGAACCCACACACTGAATCCACGCGATCTTGCGCGGTGCGGTGCTATCTGACGGTCGTTGCAAGTGTCCTTTGTACGGGCCCGATGCGCTAAGGATGCGCTCGAACTGGATGCTCGTGACAACGTTCGCCGCACGGCCAAATGCAAATTCAGACTTGAGTGAAGCGTCGAATGGATCGTATCCGCTTGTCAGAACGACCGCGCCAACTTTCAGTTCCAGTGTCTGGTCGCGAAGAGAGTGATTCACGGCTTTGGCTTTGCACACTCGCACGCATTCAAAGCACTCGCAGCAGCCTCCGCAATTGAGACAGCGCTTGGCTTCAGCCACAGCTTCCTCTTCTGTAAATGTTCGCTCAATTTCGGCGAACGCTTGAATCCGTTGTTTCGGCATTACGGCAGCAGGTTCGCACCGGATGCGCGGCGCGCGGTCAACGTGCAAAGGAATCCCGGCAAGTTCGGTAGGGCGCTGCACCGGCTCGCGGTCGGTGGTCAGGTCAAGCCCCCGAAGGAAGCGATGAATGGATTCGGCGCCGCGATGGCCCTGCTCGGTCGCTTGCACGAGCGAAGCCGGCCCAAGCACATTGTCACCACCGGCGAATATACCTTCCACCGATGTTTTCAGGGTGAGCCGATCAACTTCAATTACGCCGCGTGCGGTCTTGATGGTGTCGCCGAGAAAAGAGAGATCGCATGCCTGTCCGACGGCCAGAATGACGGAACTGGCAGGGATTATCATGGTCTGGTTCTCGTCGAAACTCGGGCGGAAACGTTTTTCCGCGTCGAACACAGACGTACAGCGTACGAATTCGATTGCTTCCAGCACACCGTTACGCGAGATGATTCGCTTTGGGCCCCATGAAGGATTGAGCTTCACGCCTTCTTCTTCAGCTTCGCGGATTTCCCAGTCGTGCGCCGGCATTTCCTTGCGCGACTCCAGGCAGAATAGCGAAACCGAACCGCTGCCTGCGACACGCACCGCGCCGCGCGCAACGTCCGTCGCGACGTTGCCGCCGCCGATCACAACGACGCGATCGCCAATGCTGGGCTTGCCACCGGCGTTGATCTCTCCGAGGAACGGAATGCCGTAAAGGACGCCCTTTGCTTCGCTGCCTTCCAGTGGAATCTTTCTTGGTAGTTGCGCTCCGGTCGCCACGAAAATCGCTCCATAGCCGCGCTTCATCAGATCGTCCAGGCTGAAGTCGCGTCCAAGTGCCTTGCCAGGCTCGACCTTGATCCCTTGCGAGGTGATCAAATCAATTTCAAAATCCAGGAAATCGCGGGGCAGGCGATATTCAGGTATGCCTGTGCGCATCATGCCGCCTAGTTTCGCGTTAGCGTCGAACACGGTCACGGGATAGCCTTTCAGCGCCAGATCGTTGGCGCAGGTCAGTCCAGCCGGCCCGCCACCGATCACGGCGATTCGCTCGGTGTGTGATGTCTTCTCAGGCTTCATCATCTCGGATGGAGCACGCTCGATTGAAAGACCTTTGCGAATGCGGTCGCGCTCGTAGTCGGCTACGAACCGCTTGAGGTTGCGCACGGAAACGGCAGAGTCAAGTTCGCTGCGGTTGCACTTCTGCTCGCAGGGATGGTGGCATATCCTGCCGCAAGTTCCGGCAAAGGGCATCCTCTCCCGCACGAGGTCAAGAGCTTCCAGGTATTTCCCCTTGGCAATGAGGCCGACATATCCCTGGGCGTTTACGCCGGCGGGGCATGTGCCACGGCACGGCGGCGGCAGTGGACGTTTGTCTATTGTAAAGACGTTTGGAATAGCCTGCGGATAGAGCCGATAAATCGCTTTGCGGTCGGAGAGCAGACCGTTGAAGTTGTCACGGATATTAACGGGGCATTCACGTTCGCAGTCGCCACAGCCATTGCAGATCTTCTCGTCAACATATCGGCTTTTTTTGCGGATCGTCGCTGTGAAATTGCCGGGCTGGCCGTTCAGGGACAATATATCGGCGTAGGAAACGATCTGGATGTTCAGGTGCCGTCCGGTTTCAACCAGCTTCGGCGAGATCATACACATGGCGCAGTCGTTTGTCGGGAACGTTTTGTCCAAGCGCGCCATGTTGCCGCCGATGGATGGCTGTTGTTCGAGCAGATAAACTTTAAAGCCGGATTCGGCGCAGTCCAGCGCAGTCTGCATGCCTGCGATTCCGGCACCAACAACCAGCACGGCGCCGGTCTTATCGTTGGAAGCGGGGGACGGCATATTTTGTTTGGAATTTATCATGATGCTTTCGTCTCCAGTGTGGCGGCGGATACGAAACTGTCGTCGAGCCTGAGCGCCTGACGATCAAGGCCGAATGCGAGTCCCATCAATTGCGACACGAAAAGGATCGGCAGAGGACGCTCAATTCCATTCTGCTTGCGAATGTCGGCCTGCTTGGTGTCGAGATTGTTGTGGCACATCGGGCATGCTACGCAGATGCAGTCAGCACCGCGCGCTTCTGCGTCCTTGAGTATCTTCGAGACCAGCCGGTATGCGGTCGCCTCCGAAGTGACGAACAGGCTGCCTCCACAGCATTCCGTTTTGTACGACCAGTCAATGGCCATTGCGCCAAGTGCCTGCACAACGTGGTCCATGGACATTGGATACGCAATGTCATCAAATGATTTCATACGTGGAATTCGCGTATTGAGGCAACCGTAGTAGCAGGCGACCTTGAGTTTCGCCAGCGGCTCTTTCACACGCTCCGCGATTCTGGCAGTTCCGATAACATTGGCCAGCAAATCGAGCACGTTACGCACCTTGATTTTGCCGCCATAGTTCAAATCTGCATCCGAGTTCACTTGCAGGCGCAGTTTGTCGTCATGTTTCATCTCCGCGTTCGCGCTGGCCAGGCGATGATAGCATGCCGCGCACGGCGCGAGTACTTCTGCGTAGCCCTGTGCCTCGGCCAGCGCCAGGTTGCGCGTAGTCAACCCGAGATACATACCATGGTTTGTAGCATGTGCCGAGGTGGCTCCGCAGCAGGACCAGTCCTTGAGTTCATGGCATTCCATGCCGAGCGCCATCAACACTTCATGCAGGCTATCGAGATAACTGCCGGACGTTCCCTCAAGCGAACATCCTGGATATAATGCGATGCTTTTCATGTTTTCTTTATCAGTTTCTTCAACCAGCTTTTGAACCCCTTGATCCGCCTGGGCGGCAGAAGGTGAAGTCTACGTCGCAGAAGCATTTTGGGCGCAAGTTCGGCGTTATGAAGAGGATTGCCGGAACGTATATTGAATTCGCCCATCATGCGCAGCTCGTGTATCCTGCCGCGTCGCGCCAGATCGCCAAGAAATGTCTTATGAAAATTCAGCACGTTGGATTTCGGACATGGAATTCCTGATCGAATCGCCTTTTCGCGCAGACCATCCATTACCGATGTTATATCAATGTCGTTCGGACAGCGCACGGCGCAGGTGAAACAGCCGGCGCACATCCAGATGGTATTTGCCCGCAACGCCTTGTCTTCCATGCCCAATCCAAGATAGTGCATCAAGCGGTGCGGCAGGATGTCCATTTCTTCGGCCACGGGACAGCCAGCGGAGCACTTGCCGCATTGATAGCACAGTGACGGATTTTCGGTGATCGTGCCGAGTTTGCCGTGACTGGTGTCGCCCGTTATGCTTTCGCTTTTGTCCTGCTCTTTCATCGCTCCGCTCTCCAAATAAACAAAAATACGTGTGCTGTTTATCAGATTCTTATTTTTCTGCCAGTGTTATTATATCACAAATGGCAAGAGGTGATAAAGAGAGGATTGGACAGGGGGCTCGCCCCAAATAAGTGGGGACCCCGATTTATCTTCGGGGCAAAGGCGTAAAGAGCGCGAAGAGCCGGTTGTTTGCTTGCATTTGATCCGGTCCACAGACATCTCGCGTTGGTGAATCCCGCCTCTGAAGTGTCTTCTTCCGCACAAATTTTGTCTTCACTGTCGGCAATGCTCCTTTACCGGCCAATAAGGCCGGATCAGTTTAGTCTCGTTATATCTATCTCGTTAGAGTCTCGTTCCTGAAAGGATTACATATCCCTGTCTATCTCGTTTCCCCGCTATGGCGCATGCGCGTCAACCTAACGGGGACTGGACGGCAGCGATGCAATCGTGGAAG
>CAZASC010000107.1:0-11496 GCA_964487695.1 uncultured Victivallales bacterium | reverse complement strand
CTGAAGCGGGGTTCTTCAAGGCCGGTAACGGCAAGGAATACCCCAAACTTCAGATACTAACTATCGAAGAACTGTTCGGGGACAAACGGCCCCTGATTCCAGATATGGCGATGGGTACGCTTACGTTCAAAAAAGCCAAGCCGGAAAAGGGCAAAAAGCATGAAGCCCCATCCCTGTTCGAAGATTTGTAGAGGGTTTATTTAGAAAGTTTAAGTTTTATACATGCCCATGCGTTTTCAGCAAAAGAATCTGGAATAACAGTATGCCATTCTGGATTACCACGAAAATCTTTATTAGCCTTTGGGTTTTTAGTAGATATTTCATAACTGATATAAGATATCACAGCACATTCTGAGCCATTTTTTCGGTAAAGATGTTTTTGAATTGATTCGGAATTGCTTTGAGGATCAAGGATTCTCACCCAACAAGACCAAGCATGGTATTTTTTCTCGAAAGCGATGGATTGTGGATCAATAAAAAATGTAGCTTTATTACTGGAAGCAGCAATAAACATCCACCTTCCATCCATATCCCCTATATCCTTCACTTGCCCATAGGCAGGAAATAGACTGACCGTCAATGTTAGGCAGATAGCAGAGAAGGCTTTCTTACAGAGCATGGTTTCACCTGTATGAATTTTCTCAAGGGTATCTCTGAAAGCCTTCATTGGGCACTGAATATTTGGCCCGTCCTACAGCCTCTCATCCTCAACGTGGCATGGGCGTTCGCCCCTGACCGCTCTGTGGCCCTTGGGCCTTTTCCACTGGTAGCGCTCTGTGCCTCTGGTGATCCTGATCCTGCCAGAGCCGGGTATACTTCCTTCAGCCAATCGGAGATAGGGGGTATTGATGGATGAAGACCAAAAGACACTTGGCACAACCGCTGAAAGAATGCACAAGCATTTTGAAAATGAGGTTACCGCACTAGCTCAAAGCTATTATGCATGGAAATCAATCAACAATATTGCCTCAGGCAATGAAGATATATACCATGGATTGCATGATACCGCTATTTGTTGGAATATAATTCTCCATTCCTTACAGACTACTTTTTTCATTACCTTAGGGCGCATTTTCGACACGGATACCAAAGTATTCTCTGTTCATAGTTATCTAAGGAGCTACATCAATAATCCGGAATGGTTTACACCAGATGCACTCAGAATCAGAAAAGGATGGCCCAAGCGCGAAGATGAACCCGAATGGTATCAAGAATACCTTAGCAAGGCGTATTACCCTAAACCGGAAGATTTCATAGAATTTAAAAAACTGATCAAACCATATCAAGTAAGATATGAATCGGTCTATAAGCCAATTAGACATAATTTAATGGCACACAAAAATTTTGAAATGCTTGAATCATTTAATGATTTGTTCAAAGGAACCGATATTAGTATCTTAGAAGGTATGATTTTATTCTTGTACCAGCTTCACAGTAGTATATTTGATCTTATTTACAATGGGCTAAGAAAGGAACTATCACACTATACTTTTAGCGAAGATGAAAGGGTTAATACCGATATGGTCAAAATTCTTTCTCGGTTCAACATCAAGACACCATCAGAGAATGGAGAAGCCAGCAAGGATTCTGACGATTATGATACCTACTGAAACAACCGCACAGCCTAGCTTTCCTCATAGCGCGGAACCTCTCCCCGTGCCGCTCTGCGGCCCTTGGGCTTGTGCCATGCGTTAGCCTCTTCGCTTTCCGATGATGGGATATAGAACACTGCTAAGCTCTAATTACCCGGAGCTTGAAAAGTATTATCTTCAGTGTAGAGTCCCCAATCCTCGGTATCAGGTGAAGTCTCTGTCACAATCAGCCCATCTTTCCCCTCACGGAGGCCCTGTTTCCAAAGGTATTGGAAGACACTATTTGGATCGAGTTTGGTTTTGAGAATCCATACCGATTCAAGAATATGCCAGTGCTCCCAATTCTTATCTAACTGAATAAACTGGACCAGGGCCGCACGGATAGCATCCCCTGCTTTTCTTGTTACTTCCGTACCTCCATCGCTAACGTCGTAAGAAATAAGAAGAAATTTCTCCCTTCCGAGGCTGGCTGCGGTTCGTGCGAGACGGAGCTTTATCAACAGACGTTGAACGAGGTTGCGGACAGTGCTTGGTGTCCCAGCCATAGCAGTTTTGATGAATAGGCTGCTCTTCAACTTAAGGGGTGACATGATGACCTCCCTAATGAGATTGTCGGTACCCACAATGCAGCCAAGGCCCCTTGAATGCTATCGTTTTTATGTCCCCATCTGGCTTGGTGAGCACCGAAAGGAGTTTTCGGAACTAGAACACCGGCACATGGAAGACAACCGCAATGATGACCTTGAGGACAATCAACCCGGTTGAGGTGGCCGCAACCACCCGGTACCGCTCTTTCCGCTTGGTCTCCGTGGCCAGGGCCTCATCAGTCTTTGCCAGATCAGCCTTAACCGTGGTGATCTCCTGCCCCTGATCCTTGATGGTCTGTTCCTCTGCCCTAACGGTCTCCTGGCAGGTGTCCAGGGCAGCTTGGGTATCCTGCGTTACCTCGGTCTGATCGGTGAGGGCCTGATCCTCAACCGCCACAACTTCCTTGATGGGTTCCTGGGCATCCTGGGGGGCCTTTGCCTCGATTTGCGTTACGGTTTCAGCCGCCTTGGCCTTACTGGTCTGAGCCTTGGCCTTTGCGGGGGCAATGGTGGCCACTTGGGAAGCCAACCGGGCTTGTAGGGCGTCCGTTATTTTTTTATCGTTAGTAATAACGATATCTTGAGCGGCTATTTGTTTGGTATATACATCAATAATGCTAGCCGTCTTGTTATCGTAATGTCGATAGATAGCATACACACCACCGCAAATAGCAATAACACACAACGAACCTATAACGAGTGGCCTTATAAAATTGATTGCAGGAAGGGTTACGTTTTCTAGCATTTCACACCGTCACCGTGATTGTTTGCGGGTTGAGATTCATTACCGCTAACCGGTCTGAATGGCCAAGCACTATGCAACCTTCGGAAGAGTTGAGCGGGTCAGTGGAGCTTTCACCGTGGATCCAGAAACCATCCCTGCCGTATGACTCCCTGCTGATTTGGGTAAGCGTTGCGCTGAAGAGGCCAAGGGGTGGATGGTCTCCCCAGCTTCCTACCTCATACACTCCCTGAGGGAGAGGCCCAATCTTATGCAGGTTTTGAGCATCGGGATTATTAAAACCGTGAATGCGGTTAGGATTCACAATCGGCCTTGAGTCATTTCCAGCAAATCCAGTAGCTATCAGGTTCCCATCATCATCCGTTATTTGTCCTGATGTTTGCGAGTAGTTTAAATTTCCGCTCATCGGTTATCCTTTTTCAATATGTAGATTCAATCTTTGTTCTAAAGCATCAAGACGTTTAAAAAATTCACACCTAGCCTCTGTAATCGTATCTGATACCTTATCCTCAATGCGCCTATGCTGTAATACGCAACCATCAAGCGTGATATGTGTTTCTTCTCTGGTTTCCATCTTCCCCAATGCCACCTCAATAGCCTGAATGGCAGTTATCATCTTGTCCTGATACTCTTTCTGATTTTCCTCAAGTGCCGTAATCCTTGCTTCTAGCGAAAGAAAATATTTTGTTCCCAAAACATAAATTAACCTAGCGATGCCGCCACCAATAGCCAATAGTACCATAACCAAAACCGTAATCATTGCCCAATTCATATCTGATCCTCTATTATTAACTTCACACTCATTAGCTCTTCGGAATGGTAAAAGCGCCAAGGGAGACCAAGCCACATAAGCCAAGGAAAGCGTTTGTCCATGCCGTATCAATGCCATGTGGGTTGAGGTGCAACCCAACGGATAACCAGATACACGACATAAACACCACAACACCATAACCAATGAGCCGAATTTCAGTTGTTTTGTCTGTCGGATCAGATAGACTAGCTGCCCATTCAGTAGCCTTACTCCAGGTACGAGAAATCCATGCCCACATTTAAGCACCCGTGTCTTTAGCGGAATTATTTTTATCCACAAATACAATATACGGTTTTAAATTTTGTGTCTCTTCTGTTGTGAATATACCAAGAGAAAGTATAATAACTTCATCCCCTACCATAAATAGTCTTGCTGGGCATCCATTCAAACAAATCTGTCCGGGTTTGCCAGGAATCGCATAGGTTTCCCAATGTGCCGCATTCGCCATGCTATTTACATGCACCATCTCATAAGGAAGGATGTTGGCTGCCTTCATCAATTCACTATCGATTGTTATACTTCCCGTATAGTCCAAACAAGCCTCTGTTACCTTGACTCTATGAATCTTTCCCTTACACATCGTTAGCAACACGATATTGCCTCCTCAATAATCTTCTCCCATTCGATGCCGCCATAATTGAATGTTCTATCATCAGGAACCGAACCAACAACATAACCATTTACAATGTATGTCTTAGATCTATCACAAATTACTTGATAAAGCTGAGTCATGGGAGATGCCTCTATCAAAATTGTCTTATGCTTCTTGAAACCCGACAGGTGGGCATACTCCATCGGTTCCCAGGCATCGTTATTGAAAGGTGGGATGAGCAGATCAGCACCGGTTCCCACCAATGCCTCTTCTGCTAATTCTTTTGTATCCCTAGAGCTAAACCATTCAACCCCGTCTTTGCGTGACCAGATAGTGTGTTCAGCGGAAGTGATAAGGTTCCCGTCTTCAAAGTTAACCAAGAATCTGTTTTCTAGTAAAGGTTCCTTAAGCTCTAATACCAAGTTTGGTTGTAAATCAATTCCAAGCACATAGTTACCGGCCACAATCTTTTCAATGGCCTTCCATGTGTAATCCGCCATAAGGACAAGAGAACCAGCAATAAAACAGGATCCACCCCCAAGACCGGAAAAGTGTGCTGTCACCCATGCCTCTGTTGCTAAGGTTCCATTGTTGATTTGAGTATTAATTGCGTTAATTTGTGCTTGCAAATCCTGCAAAGCTGTCAGAAGTGACATAGCAGAAGTAATAGAGGTATTCGAGCCGGTTGTTAGGCCAGTGAGTAGGGTTGATGTTATGGTTGCCCAAGCAGGGTTTCCGGAAACCACAGTTAGGGCTTGACCAGTAGAGCCAATCCCTAGCCGGTTTGCTGCCCCCGCAGTCCCCCCAACAATCACATCTCCTGCTGTGGTCATAGGGTTTACCAGAGGGGTAGAATAGGTGAACGTACCTGAGCCATTATTGGTTAGAACACCATTGGCATTGGCCAAGGTTCCAATATGGTTCAAATTGGTTGTTAGGGCAGAGTTGGGAATGCTTGTTAGTCCAGCACCAGAGCCGTTGAACTGCCCCGTAGCGGTAACGTTTCCATTAGCCTGGAATGAACTACCATTATATGTCTGGACCAAACCGGCACCTGTAGAATAAATACCGGTTGCATAGGTTGAGTTATACCATCCAGTGCTTCCCGATGTTCTATACCAGTCACTATTACTTTGGCCATTGATTGCTGAAATTATTTGGGCAGGGGTGAGGGTGGTCACGGTCGCCGCATTCCCCGTGCATGAGGTGGAGGAACCATTGATGTTCATGGTCTGTCCGGAAATCATGCTCGCAACGGCAGCCGGGCCATAGCTCCGGAAGTAATAATCACTTGCGTTAAATCCGGCGACATAAGATAGACCAGTAGAGTTACGTTCGGCCCCTCCACCAGAAGAATAGAAGTAGCTATTTTGTATGTATCCATTCACATCTCTTTGAACAATCGAATTGGCCCCCCCGGTTTGACTAAAGCCAAATCCGCCCAGAAGTGATGCATTGTAAACGCTCAGAGATGGGGCCGTGCCAGTCAAACCCGTACCCGCACCGGTAAAGGTGGTTGCGAAGCATGTCCCCGAGACATTAATTGAATCTAGAAATTGCTTCATTTGCTTGTTTCCTCAAGATAGTAAACCATTCCTTTACATTTAAAACATTTTTTAATTATCATAACCTATCCTTAATCTCCACCACCACCACCACCTTCATGGGGATTCTGCAAATTATATACTTCAGTATTGATGGTGGATATCTGGCTTGCCATATATGTAACTTGTGCTTGAAGATTTTGGAATGCCGTTAGTATAGAATTGGTTGCTGTGATGGCAGTATTAGTTCCTGTAGTCAATCCCGTAAGTGATGTTGATGTTGCTGTAACCCATACATTGTTGTTATTCGAATAGATCTGCCCATTGCTAGAAAGTGTTATAATGCAGCCATTTGGAAAGGCACTGTTCGGGAGTGTAGGCAAAGAAGAACAGATAGCCGGTATTTCTAATCCGGCCGCGCTTAATGTTGATACGATGCCAGCCGATGAAGTTAAAGCATTGGTCCAATAGTAGGCCGTGCCATTTGAGGACAAAACCGCATTGGCATAACCGATGCAGCTTGGAACCTGGGAAATTGGAACCCATTGCATGGCCGTGCCAGTGGTCTGAAGGAAATCATTGCCATAGCCGGTCTGACTGGGTAGCGTCTGGCTCCCCCCAACTCCGGTGATGACGGCAGAGGAAATGATGATGATTGTTATGGCCCCCACAGCCGGGGCCGTATTGAATCCAACCGTCACGGTATTAAGGCCGGTGATCGTGACCGTAGCATCTGCCGTAACCCAGTTTGAACCGCTCGTTTCCCATAGATTATAGAATATAGCCTCAGTGTCTAGACCATGCGTAACGGTAAATATGGTTGTATAGCCATCACCCAAGGTGGCCGTATAGGTTGCGTTGTATGCGGATTCAACAGTCAATACCCCATTGACGTTGACCACCACACCAGAGCCAGCCTTGACCACTCCTAGGGATGTAGCACTAGCTGGAGACTGCGCCAAAGCCGTTAGGATTGTAATTGAAATTTGGGACAGAGCCGATACATTCTGTTGCCATACCTGTATTCCAGTGATTGACCCATTGGCCGGTAAAGTATAATTCCCGGTTCCAGCCAGGGTTATGATAATATTGCTAAAATATGAATACAGAGAGTTCCAAGCTGAAGCCTGTATGGACAAATATGATGCGTTCAAAATACCAGTAGCAGCAAATACGGCAGAGTTGTATTGCTGTAAGCATGTTGCCAACCATGCGTTAAGACCAGTCCGCTCCTGATCAGTTATTATTCCAGAGTTGGCAATTGATGCTAATTGGTTGTTTGCTACGTTGGCATTGGTTAGAGCCGTGCTTGCGGTTGTGTTAGCTGTATTGGCTGTCTGATTGGCTGTGTTAGCCGTTGTTACGGTTTGATCATTACCAGTTGCCGTGGTTGCTAGTTGAGCATAAGCTGTGGTGCCGCTGGCACTTGTGCTACTCAGATACAACACATAGGTAGCTGAGGGGAAGGCATCAAGGATTTGATAACTAAAATTGCCGTTTTGATCCGTCACCAGCGGAACCGTAATGAAAGTCAATGGACTAGGCGGGGTGCCCTGGTACCCAACATAACTGAGCGTGTAGCTAACTCCAGGCTGGCCGCTGAGTGGCAGATTGCCCTTGTTGGTTACCTGGATGGCCTGCCTACCAGACCCGCTCATTGTGACAAAGGAATATTGGAGATAAGAGCAAGCCAAAGCCTGAGTTGAGGGGAGACTGAACCACCCCTTAAGGGTTGAAAACTTGGTGCTAGGCTGGACAGCCGTTACCCTGATGGTCCCTTTTGATCTAACTACACTCATCAGATAGCCTTAACACGCCATAGTGGCGAACCCACTTGTACCGGTAAACTCAATCTGCACATTTTCGTACACGAGTCCAGATAACGGGCTCATGCTAATATCCTTGGAAACAAAGCAATTGAAGCCTCCATACCCTGTTCCTATCCAAATCTGCAACAAGTAGGGACTATAAATTCCGAGCACATTTATAAGTTGCTCTAAAGTAGGTGTTTGTCCGTTCGTCACCCCGTAACCATTTGGGTTAAGGTAAAACATCCCTGTAGTGTCATAAACAGACCATTTAAGCGTTATAATTGGCACAAATTTAGACGTAGGATCATTATAGACCATCACTGGTACCCCGTTAGGTTGGGTGTAAAGGTGTCCCGTGTTTTTCCATTTCAAGTTAATTCCAGAGTGCTTGTCCGTAGGGGGCAGGATTAGGCTAACGGCAATTGTTCCGTTAGGATTCATCAAATTCAAGACAGGATTTTGTGTGCCTATGGCCAGGGTCATCAGAGCCTCTAAGATTTACTTCTTAAACTATTAACAATTTTAGCGTAGCCTTATATTCCAACAAACTCCATTCCAACCCAACCACATAGTATTGTATGGATCCACCATTGATTGTTACAGTTGCGGATGGAAGCAAAACCTCCCACGGGGCTTTGCCGGTGCCCGTGTACGTAACCTCAACCTCCCTGCACATTTTCCCAGAGCCAAAAAACTGTAAATAGCTAGCCGCTACAGCCCTGCACTGTGATACGGAGGTACAGAAAGGATTGTCTATCTCCAGCGTTAATCCTCCAAGTAATCCTGCCTGCTCTGCGTAGATCGTATCCTCTGATCCTTGTACGTTAACCTGACTAATAAAATACTCACTCGCCATATATTCTTTATCGGATAATATAACCACATTCATATTAATTGCCGTTTCTTGAATATTGCGGCTGACAATATGCAATATCCCATCTGGAAGAGGGCAGACATATGCATTTTGAATCATCGCCACGTTTTCAATTAGTTGCTGGGTTGACATTCCATCCACACAGAAACGCTCAATACAGGCTGATGCAACCGGACTGATTTGAAACAGTCTTGACCCCACGAGGCCAAAGATTCGGCTAGTGGAAGGATCTTTTATTGCCGTGATGATTGAAGGAATGCCTCCGGTTATGAGTTCCGGATCCTCCAGGATGGATGGGTAAGACCCGCCAAGACAGAGGCTCATGGGCTGGCTAGCCAGAGATATGGACTGAGACAGGTTATAGCTGCCAATCCCTCCAGGGGTACCGGATGCCTGTGAGACAACGTAACAAGATGCCGGAACGTTAACTGCATTGCAGCTAAGCATCATGTTAGCCGTAATGGTTCCGCTAGCCTGCGTTACGTTCAATATCGTACCAGAGGCAGAGGCAGTAATTTCTATTGGAGTGGTTTGAGTAGTAGCAGCAATAGGAACTGATGCCAGATGATAGGCCCATACCGCATAGGTGTATTGGGATGTAGAGCTATCCCAAGTCTGTACGACCACAAGGCAGTAACAATTGTTGGCATCCAGAGCCGTAAAGGTTGTGGGCAACATCCAGATTCCGGCAGACGCCAAAGGTTGCCAGTTGAGGTGCAGGGCCGTTCCGGTCCATGTGATGAGGCCATAGCCGGTCTGACTGACCAAATAGGCCCCGTAGGCGGTCTGAACAAGCAGGCTGCCCGTCTGACTGGCCTGGAGTGCCAGAGAGGCCGTATGGGTGCCCCACATCAAACGTAGGGCGTTCTGATTGTCCAGATACAGGATGGAGGCCCCGGCCCCAAGGCTGCTGGCCACCGGAGGAAATGGGATGCCACAATTAGGGGGTGCGCCCGTCCACGTAAGGGACGTGCCGGTATTCCAGGCTGTTCCGGTCCATGTATATTGTGTGGCGGTGACGATTGAGCCAGATAGGGTGGTCAGGATCCGTCTAGCCCCCGTGTAATCGTGAACAATCGTCTGTATGGCGGTTCCGTTGTACGCGGTTGTGGCCTCGGTGAGGTTGTAAGCTGCTGAGTTTTCCAACGCCCCATTGCGATTCGAAGGCCACGCATTGGGGGCAAGGGATAGGGATTGATCCAGCATCAGGGATGAGGGAGCGGTCACAAGCTGGGCCGTCCAATCTACATGGGCCACATAGGCACTTGACCCGCTCCACCCCGTCTCAGGAGTGCCGCTAATCATGGCCCCGTTAGCCGTGGCGATATCAATTCCAGTTAGATTGGGCTGTATGTTCTGAGGGCAATAGATTACCCCCGTGTAGCCACTGCTGATCTGTGGGCCAATCCAGGTAAGCACCGGATCCGGGGCTACCATCGGGGTAAACCGTCTGAGGTCCGTACCCCCCAGATCATTGGCCTTAACTAGCACATCGCTAAAATTCTGAAAAACGACTTGCCCAATAGTCTGAGTATCAAACACAAGTGGATCATCTTCATAAAGGGCAATTTGCACCGGATCAACAGTTATTATATTGTTAAGGATAGAATCTATATCAGCAATAGTGAAACTTGCTCCATCCGGACGGGTTGGGGTTGGCACAAAATCAAGGATATCCCCCGGAACCAGACCCGTAACATAGGTAAGGGGTATGACATTTACAGGGGCCGTGTCTGTGCTGGCCGCAACATTGGCCGCAACCACATAGTTACCCGCCACCGAATAGCTTGATGCCAGACGGGTAAACGTTGCGGTCATTGATCCACTAGCAGATAGATACTGGGCATATTGCCCTGTCACGGCCCCCATTTGGTCTACTGTTGGGGTAGGCCAAGCAAAACCAGCAAGGTAAATAGACACATAACCGTTGTAGTCATTAACAGCCGTACAGGTAAACGTCCCAGGAACGAGACTACAGGTAACCGAATCCCCAACCACAATATGACTAAATCCAGCCGGAAATAGCACAACCCCTGGAGGAATAGGGGAAACGGTAAACCCCGCTGAATCCGAACTAAAATCAGACATTAGTCACCCCCTCCGCCGCCATCGCCGCCGCCGTCTCCACCGTCTCCTCCGTCTCCGTCACCGTCTCCGCCATCGTCACCCTCGCCGCCCCCGTCTCCACCATTCAGCCAAATAATGGACATTGGGAGACTTGTACCCGTATCAGTCGTTTGGGTTCGGGTTACGGGGATGGGGATAGGCTGTCTAGACCATGCGGTAGGGTTGCCGTTCTGATCCGTGCTATTCAGAATCTCCAATGCAGCCATGCTGAACCAGCTATGAGACTGGACATGGATAGAGTTACTATCGCTATCTTGGAATATTTCATTAAAATTAATAATTCCATAATATACAACTGCCCCACCGAATACGATTATCAGGAATCCGGGAAGATTTCCCTCAGCAGAAGGAAGATTGGTCTTAGTCCAAGTCCATATGGTGTTATTCGGATCAAATAATTCTATATCGCAATCAGCTATGGTAGTTTCTGTTACCTGTGCATCTAAGCTCCATCCAACTTTGCCAATATTGGCAATGTTGTTAGATACGTCTAACACTGCCCCAAATTGGGTGCCATCTACATTTTGACAAATATAGGCGTTTAGCGTTCTGCCTTGCACATTCATAGTTAAGCCGTTTGATAGTTTTGAGAATAATACTGCGGTATTTGATTTAGCTGCTTAGCAACGCCAGCCATGTTTGATTTATCTGTACCAACAAAATTGGAGTTGTTGAAATTAACTGTTATTGGAGCCTGATTATTATTACTGGTGTTGCTGCTAGCCGCATTAGTAGAGCCAGAGAACGACTGTCCAGAATAGGACTGAATCCGAGCCGTTTGGGCCAGCACATCATTAATCAGCCCCTTAGCCACAG
>CAZASC010000106.1:0-11579 GCA_964487695.1 uncultured Victivallales bacterium | reverse complement strand
AGTACCTGGCAGCAACTTGTCAGATCAAGTTCGATGTTCGTGATCTTCTTGCACACGTTGAATGACACTAGTTCCTTGTCCTCGAATTTTACTCTGGTGATGACTGGCGGAACATATTTCTGTTTGACTTTGTCCATTTATTTGCGGCCTCCAAGTGATTTCATATGATCATCGTTTGGCCGCGGCAAGTCAAGTGGGTATGTTATTTTCAGCGGGTATGGCTGCGGGAGCCAGACGACGCCGGCTGGCCGCAAGGTCACAATAGTAGGACGTCGGAGCCGATGGATTTCCAGCCTCAAGACTGGCCAGGGGCGGACAGTAGTTGCAGAGGCCGCGTTCGCCGCATGACGTGCACCGGCCGGGAGGCGATGGGCGGTTTCGAATCTCCTCTATGTGCGAAAACCAGCGCTCGTCGAGAGGAGAGGTCAGCAAATTGTACGGATCATTTCTCCACAGCATGCAGGGATGAGCCTGGCCGGCGGCATCGACATGCATTGTCATGACTCCGGCACCACACTCGAACAGCTGTTCGCGCGGAGGCAAACCGTCTTTGACTAACGTCAGGTATGCCTCCACTTCCGCCCGATCGGATGGTTCGGCGACTTGAATGGACACGGCTTCGGAGGCGGACAACCGCTCCTTGTTCGGCGAATGGTCGCCGTCAAGACGCGGATGAATGACCGCATCGTAGCGAAACTCGCAGTGCAAAGACTTCACCCAGGCCTTGATATCCTCGAACTCGTGCTTGTTGGCCTGCATGACCATCGCCTTGAGCCTGAGAAGAACGCCGCGTTCGAGAAGAGCAGAGACACCGGCGCGAAAACGATCGAATGAGCCTGGAACTCCAGTCACGAACTCGTACGTTTCCCGGGTGTGACCATAGACGCTGACTTCCATCCGGCGCGGCGGATGGCTGGCCAGAAATCCGGCGAGCTCTGGTGTAATGAGCGTTGCATTGGTGAAAACCGTTGGTATGAGCCCTATCGCCAGTGCGTGCAGATAGACTTCCTTGAAATCAGACCGGAGAAGCGGGTCCCCGCCAGTTACAACGATGAAAAACATGCCTGCGCGTGCGAGTTCGTCAAGCACATGCGTGAGTTGGCTGGTCGTCATTTCATCGTGATCCGGTCCGGCGTGGCGGATATAGCAGTGCCGGCATGCAAGATTGCAGCGCCGGGTCCAGTCCATGCTTCCGGCAAGAGGAACGCAAGGGTGTTGATGTTCGATATTGCGGAGACGTCTGAAGAACGTCGTGGCGGGAATGCTTTGGATGTTGCACAGATCGGCGGACATGTCAGGCACACTGATCCGGAATGGATTTTAGCGCCCCCAGCGCCTTGAGGTCGTTCAGAATGGCGGCTACGTCGCGGGTGCCGCAGTCCGTATCGACATCGAACTCGAGTGTGAGGGCCGTGACAATATCGTGTTCAGGTGCTCCTGCGCGGGCACGGTCCCATATGAATGCCGCTGTTGCATTCAACGTATATACGCTGTCGAGGCGCGCTGTGTCATGCGAAAGAGGAACCAGAATCCTTGACCCTCGTACGTCACGTTCAACAACATCGGAACTTGGCATGAACCGTCGTGTCATTTTAAGTTACCGCAAAGTCATATATCATTTGCTGCCTGCCCGATAATCGTGGCAATTGGAATATTGTTCACTCCTCTTGCAAACTAGCAAAGACAAAAGCGCACGGCAAGACGCTAAAAGCGTCCCGAACATACTCATCTACGGTAATAGCATCTGAGGATTTTGTTCAGGCTGAAGAATCATCGAACGATCGTCGGGAGAAACGGGGGCGAATCGTAGAAGGACTTATTCATAGTCTTCAATCCGCCACTCGTCGTGCCAGTCGAGATACGCCATCTCACCGTCGAATCGTACTGGCAGCCAGACATAGTCCGCGACAGAGATATTATGTTTAGTCAGACTGTTAAGCGCTTTCAGTTTCGACCAGTCGACCGCTTCAGAGGCGAATGCCGCGTTGAACGCCCCGCCAATATCCGGAAGCTTCTCCGGCAGGTCGGTAAACCAGCGGTCGGCTAGCGCGATGTACAGATGCTTCTTTCCCGGATGCTTGAACACGCTGGTAATCTGCGAGCGGTGGGATACATGCTCGATGTCGCCGGGATGCGGGTCGCCAAGCAGCTTCCACGGCCCATGGTAACTCCACGAGCAAGCCACCTCGCTCTGGTTCGGAAAGTAGCCGGTCGAGCCGGACGTGAAAAGGTAATGCAGACGATCCCTGCGGAAGTATGCCGGTGCTTCACGAACAAACGGAGGGTTCGTCCGCGGAAAATGTGTCGAGTAATAGCCTGTTACGTCAGTGTAATCGTCCGTGAGATCCGCGCAAATCAGTTCACTGTGCACGCGCTCGAAGTAGTAGTACCCCTTGCCGTCGGTCGGCTCAACCACCAGATCGAAGTCGCCACAGCTCATGCCGAGCGGCCGAAAGCGCTTGATAACCGTGTATGGCCCGGTGATGGTGCCGGCCGACGCGATCGTCTGGAATTGTATCCCGTTCCGGCCCATTATCTTCATCCAGAGGACAAACTTTCCAGTTTTTGTACAGAACAGGATGTGCGGACGGTCCATGCATTGCGACGGATGCAGCGGACTCTCCGCATCGCCGAGCTCCGGTGGCAGCACGAGCCCAAGATCTTCCCAATTGTACAAATCCTTCGACTTATACATCCTTACGCCATAGTGCCAGATGCCTGAGTCAGGCAGTGTCTTTTCCTTGTTTTCTCCATACCAGTAAAACGTGTCGCCAACGGTGATGATGGAGCCGCCATGCGCCTGAATGCGGTTACCGTTCGTGTCCAGCCAGACCTGGCCCGGACGAATGCTGGTGTACATAACATCTTCCTCCGCAGGAAATACCTGCGCCTCATTGATATTGCAATTCCCGCACATTACATCACCCGCCCGCTTCATTCAATTCATATGCTCCAATTCGTCCAATCGCATCGGTTTTTCATAATCGTACGTCCGGGATGTTGGGGTACTAACTCCAATTAAAAAACGTTTCAAATGCGTTGACAATCGGCGGTATTCATGCTGACATGCCAAGGTCTCATTTCAGTTGTGCATGCCGAATGGCATACATTGCCGGGAAACAAGCAGGCCGCCATCAAGAAGGAGATCGCTTCATGACTATTTCGAGTTTAGCCGGAAGATTATCGCTGTCCACTTTGGTGTCATTTTTGGTCTTTGCTCAATCCGGAAGATGCGACGATGCAACTGCGGCCAACGCCGTCAAGCCGGCCACGCTGGCCGCGCAGACGATTCAACCGTCCTCATGCGGAGAACTGTTGAACACGCATCCTGAACCGAAGCGAATAGGCGGCTACTCATGGCATCCTCCCACAGATACAGTTCAGCCCTATTCAACGAACCGCAGCAATATCTTTTTCGTTGGGGAGCCGATAACCTTCAAATTCCGTGTAATAGACTTCTTTGGCGTGAGAAGCACCGTGGTCAGCTATGAGGTGAGGGATTACTGGGGCAATCTTGTTGACAAGGGGCCGGGCTGTGGCCTGGACTGCATGCAGGTGAATCATGGAGGCCGTGAGTTAACCACCGCTGAATTAAGGGCGATTGACGCAACCAACGATGTACTGAAGAAAGCGACGAATGAGTTTATAACAGTAAACGTCAAGACTCCGGGCTGGTATAAACTTTACTGCTACGGCACCGATGTGCGCGAGGCGTGGGGCGACTGTATCGGCACGACGACCTTCGTCATTTTCCGGCAAAGCACCAATTTTCCGGCATCGCCGCCGCCCGAAACCAGCGGTGGATCGTTCAGCGGCATGGACGAGATCACACGCGGCGTTTGTGGAATAGGCCCGCAGCGTCATGCTGTCCTGAATCCGATCACAAACGCGATCAAGAACGTTGAAGCCGACGTGGCACTCGACAAGCAGTACTACCTGCCATATGACCCGCTGCGCAAGCGCGTGCTTCTGGCAGCCTTCCCGGAAGGCATCAAGGATTACGCCCAGTTGAAGACGTTTGTGGAACATTTCAAGAGCGACATCTCATACTACGAGCCCCGCAACGAACCAAACGACAGCGCCCCAGTGCCGTTCGCCACCAACGAGATGAAGCGGTTTTATGAAACGGTAAAGGCCGTCGATCCCAAACTGAGGGTGATAGGGCCCGGCCTGGTTGATATTCGCACCGGAAATCTGAACTGGGACGATACATTCATGAATGCCGGTGGCTATAGATATATAGACGGCTTTTCTTTCCACGCTTACAACGCCATTGACGGCGACCTTTCACTCGCCCGCAAGTCGCTGAATGCCCTTCAGGCAATGCTGGCCAAATACGGCATGGAGCACATCGAAAAGTGGCAGACCGAACAGGGTTTCGGCTCCGTCTGTTACGGCGTCTACGGCCCTCGCGGTGAGGGGCAAGGCACAATGCTGGAGATGATGATCTTTGAACAATACGGCATTACCAAGGAGCACAACGATCTCTGGTACGACCGCAACCACGGTTTCTGGGACGTGCCCTGCTGGTGGGAAAACGAGGACTACAGTCTCGAACCCGCCGCGCCACTCATGCGAGTTTATTCCGAGGAGCTCTACGGCACAGTCTTCAACCAGGCCTATGACTTCGGCCCGACGGGAAATAAGATGTACCTTGGCAGCCTGTTCACCGGTCCCGGCAAGAACGTCGCCGCATTCATGAGCGCTGGAAGCACAGACGGCAAAATCGAACTTGCCGTGCGTGGCGGCGACAAACTGCATGTCGTGTCCGCGTTCGGCGTGGAACAGGACTTGCCTGTCACAAACGGCCAGGTCACTTTGGATGTTCCCGAGCTGCCGGTTTATGTCGAGCTGGCCGACAATCAGGAAATTGATGTAATCCCCCTGGTTTGGGGCGAAAATCTTGCCCGCAATCCGAATACCGTTGTCACCTCGTCGGGCGGCGCAACCAACCCCGACGATCCCAGCGTCCCAAACCCGACCAGCAAGCTCGTCAATGGCGAGTTTGAAAGCTGGTATTGGACGCAGCAGAACACGGGCGATCCATGGGAGGCTGATTTGAGAAACGGCCCTGTATCCATAGATTTCGATCTGGCCAAGGAGCAGCCTGTTGAGCACGTTGTCATCTATGCCTGCCCCTGCTGGCAGCGTTGGGGCACACTTCTTGATTATGAGCTGCAGTACGACTCCAACGGCAAGTGGGTCACGATTGAACACGTGAAGGAACCAACGCGCACACTCGGCGTGTATTCCGCGCCATACCTTTCGACCGTGGATACCTTCTTCAGTAATCGCTACATTTTCAGACACGATTTCGCATCTGTAAAGACAAGGAAGATCAGATTGCTGATCAACCATGCGACACAGGGCGGCGGAGCGGACAAGCGTACCAGGGAAGCCGGCGGACAGTGCGGCGAAGAGTTTGCCTGTCTGAAGGAAATCGAAATCTATGGCGCTTCGCCTGCCGCAGCCACTCTCATGACAATACAGCCCGGGGAAATCAAGCAAGCGCAACCAGTGAAAGTGCTGGTCCATGCCGCCCAGAATGACGGCGCAGGCTTTTCCTCGACGGTCGTTGTGCATCCGCCGACAGGCTGGACGGTTTCGCCCGCCAACGCTACGCTGGCACTGATGCAG
Organism: uncultured Victivallales bacterium; assembly: GCA_964487695.1. GTDB lineage: Bacteria > Verrucomicrobiota > Kiritimatiellia > UBA8416 > CAZASC01 > CAZASC01. Next base: position 5,942 of record CAZASC010000106.1, on the reverse strand, counting down.
ACCGGCGAGAAGAAGACATTGGAATTCACACTTTCTCCATCCGATACAGCTGAGCCCGGCATTCTGCCCGTTACCGCTGATTTCATCGATAAAGACAAGGTAATCCGCGGGGAAAAAGCCTCGTTCGAGCTTGTCTCGCCAGTGGGCATGTATCTGTCGCTGACAACCAATGCGACCGGATTGGCGATGGAAGCAGTACTCCGCAACATCAGCGATAAGACACTGGACGTCAACGTTTCGCTGACTGTTGATGGCGTTCAGGCAGGACAACCCAAGGCAGCTACGCTTGCTCCAGGATCAGTGCAGTCAGTAATGATGCCATTTCAGGGTGTCAAGGCCAGCGGTGCAACCCATACCGTCACATGTGTGATCAGCAGTGGAAACAAAACCGTGGCCAGTAAGACACTCGATTGTGTTCTTATTCCGTGCCGTTACATCGGCCCATGGGCTTATCCACACAAAGGAACAGACTTCAGCACTCCGCATCCGCCTGAACAGAAAATTGATTTCTCAAAGAGCTATGAGGGTGTTGACGGAAAGACCAGTTGGCAACGCGGCGTATCCCGCCCCAATGGGTATTTCGATTTCTTTTCGAAATTCAAGACAACCGAGCACGTAGCCGCCTACGCCGTCACTTACATACATTCCGACGGCGAGGTCAGCGCAAAACTGGGCTTCGGCCACGACGATGGGATCAGGGCGTGGCTTAACGGCGCCAAGATTGTTAGTAATGAAGAGTGCGGGAGCAGAACTGGGGCCGCGCCCGATCAGGAAATTGCGGTGGTCACCCTCAAAAAGGGATGGAACACCGTGCTGATCGAGATAACGCAGGAAGTTGGAGAGTGGGGTTTTTATTTCTCCATAAGCGATCGAGATGGAAAGCCACTCAAAGGCATCTATCTGGCAGATTCCACAAAGCCATGATCTGTCATTCTTTTGCCCGCTATCGTAAGGGCGAAGTAAAACGTGAAATTGTCTTACTGAAAGGAAATGGGCGTATGAAATCTAAAATAGGTGTATTGCTGAGAGCTGTCTGTATTTCTGGACTGTTCCTGCTGTTCTTAATGTTTCCGATGGCGGTGCAAGCTCAATGTCTGTGCACGACAAATTCCGATAATACAATGACCATTGTTGAATACGACGGTTCCCACGGCGCGGTGATCCTTCCGGGCGCAATCAATGGCATGCCAGTGACCAGTATCGGGTTGAATGCGTTCTTTTACCACACCAACCTTACCAGCGTCACGATCCCCACCAGCTTGACCATCATCGGGGACTGTGCGTTTAATTACTGCACGGGACTGACAAACATCATGATCGGAAACAGTGTAACCGTGATCGGTTTCCAGGCGTTCGGTTACTGCCCACTGACCAGCGTGACGATCCCGGATAGCGTCACCACTATCGGCGGCAGTGCGTTCGGTACATGCGCCAACCTGACCAGTGTCTATTTCAAAGGCAATGCCCCAAAGCTTGGCGATGCGAACGTATTCCACGATTGCAAAAACGCCACGATCTACTACCTGCCCGGAACCAAGGGCTGGGAAGCGACGTTTGGCGGTCGTCCCACCAAGTTATGGAAGCAATAGACGAAATGTCAGACTTTCTGATATCGCCGGAATACGCGTTGATTTCCGGAACGTTACTGGAAGAACGAATGGAGGACCAATCGGATGCGCTGGAATCATTACTTATCAGGATTGAGTAAAGTCATCTGCATAAGCAAGTGTTGAGCCGGGGCGTATCGTTGTGCAGCAGATTTATGAAGCCAGTGAACAGCCTCTTCATGGTCTTTCGTTATGCCATTTCCCGTATCATAGCAGAGTCCAAGATTACATTGAGCTATCGCGTTCCCTTGTTTGGCGGCTTTCTGATACCACTTTACCGCCTCTTCGTAATCTCTCGCAATGCCTTGGCCGTTATAATAGCAAAAACCGAGATTGCCTTGCGCGATTGCGTCGCCCTGTTCAGCCGCTTTACGATACCATATGACCGCATTCTTGTAGTCCTTTGAAATTCCATAGCCCTCCTCGTAGCAAGCTCCAAGATTGCATTGAGCGGTTGCATCCCCTTGTTCAGCGGCCATGCGATACCACTTGACCGCATTTGTGCAATCCGCCGAGACGCCATTCCCGAGTTCGTAGCAATATCCGAGCCTCCGTTGGGCGATTACATTTCCTTGTTCAGCAGCTTTCCTGAACCAGATGACCGCATTTGTGTAGTTCTTTTCTACGCCGTTGCCATTGTAATAGATCTCTCCGAGTTCGCGTTGAGCTTTTGCATCCCCGCTGTTTGCCTTGGCGAAGAGAGCCTTCATGTGGGATGTGTTGTTAGCTTCGTCAATCAAAGCGCACCCCACAACCATGCCCATGGCAACGGCAACAACTGTTCCGACTATCAAGAGTTTCATCAGTCTCATTTCGCCTCATTCTTCCACAACCCCGCCCGGCATTCAAGGTTGTTCAATGGCAATCTCAGGTGGCCATTTCATAGTTGTCGGAAGTGCTCCGGCTGAAGGCTTTGTCGGGAATCAGTTTCTTTGCAATCGCAAAGTGGGTCGCTATTCGAAACGACTGAACTCAACGTGTCTGTTTTCTCGCCGATCGCCACGTCAATAAACACTGGTCGCGAACCATCCTGTTCAAACCAGCGGATCCCCTCCGATACCATATCCAGCTTCAACCGGTAGTATCCAGGCTCAACCGGCGCACGAATAAGCAGATCGAGCCCCGCTGACTCGCCCGGCCCAATGTCATACGGCAACCGGACTCGATTCTCCTGTATCCGCCTGCCGTTCTTTGAAAGCACATATGCCAGCCGGATCGCACCCATCGGATTACCGCTGCCGGCATTCGGGCAGGCCAGCCATACCGTGTTGCCGGTATTGCTTACGCTGACTCGAAAATCCATTACATCCTGACTTCCGGTCGCGATCCGGTCGGGCGTCGGATATATTCCGGCCAGCAGCTTGTCCGGTTTGAGTGATGTGGCCAACCCATTCTCGACGCTGAATAGTCCCTTTCCGATGATTCTTCCTCGCGATGCGAGCCGTATTTCATATGGACCCGGTTGCTTCGGAACGTCAAAAGTGAAGCCTGCGATTCCACGGGCCGCAGGCTCCAGACGGCATTTCTGCTGTCCTGCGTCATTCCCGGCTGCATCGAGAAAGGTCGCCTCGACAATCCGGTTCTCAGGAATCACCAATCCGCTCGTGATGATCCATGGCGTCTGACCGTCGAACTCGAGAGCGCCTGTGCATTTCTGTTTTCCCAATGCCACGCTTCTCGGAACACGCAAAGTTATGGTGTCTGGCAGATCGGCCAAGGCATGAGGGAATCCGAACGCCGGCGCATGTCCGACCACTTCGTAAACCGTGGTGTCGTGGAAGGTCTTCTCGGCGACGAGCTTCCCGGCGCGCAATGCAACTTCACAAGCCGCAGCAAAAGCCGGGCGCTCCTTTTCCTCGATCAGGCTGTTATGTACCACCAGATACTTGACTCCGATGCGTCTCAGCACATCCAGGTAATCGTCACCCAACAATCGAACGGATGAACCGGCACACAGGTAGTTGAACACTGCCGGGGAATAGCCGGAGTATCCGTTCACCATCAATCGTCCATGGAATCGTGACATGAACATGTCCTGGAGGTTCAGCCCTGAATGGTTTGCCGGGATTTCAAGAATTGCCGTATCCGGCGATTGTTTGGCCAGCCACTCGTAAACAGGCGGTATCTTTTTGTAGTTAAACATTGGCTCGCCATATATGGGAATGGAAATGCATTCCAGAAGAGCGAGCGCGGGCAGAACCACGGCCAGTCGAGCGAACACACGATTCTTCCGTTCCATCAGCCAGGCCGTAAAATAACCCGCCAGCGCGGCGAGACCGAAAAGGACAATGATGGCGTAGCGGGCAGGAACACGGTGTCCGTTTCCGCCGGGAAAGTAATTGTAATAGAACATGAAAAATGGGTTCGCGTGTCCCGATCGGAACTCCGGCCCGAAGGTGACAAGTAAACCTGCCAGCGTCATGGCCAGGTATGCACCATGCTCTGCGCTCCACTGGTATCGCCGCAGCATTGCGGCAGCTACCAACAACAGAGCCAGAAGAGGTGCAAGCGCGCCAGGGAAGAGGATGCCTTCAGGTGTCGAGAAACGCTCGAAGTGCAACAGCCTGCCATAGATCAGGTTCTCTGCGGGAATTCCGAGCCATGAACCCGGTCGTGCGGCGTAAAGCCGATTCTCGCGGAGATCACGCTTGAATCCAAGTTGATCGCGCACTTCGAGGTAGGGTTCGTATACAGGAACGACAACTACAAAAATCAAAATGCCGGCTGTGATCGCGGGGAGCAACGCGCGTTTCCAATCCCTGCGGCGCGACCAGAACAATATGGGTGCGAAGATCGCCAGACTGAATGTCATCACCACCATATAGAAGGCCGTTGTCAGCGCGTTAAGGATAAAGAAGCCGGCGAACCGCAAAGCATCACGATAACTCAAGGTCTTCGCAAATCGATGGAGATACAGGAAGATGAACGGAATCCATTGAGTCGTCAGCATATGCAAATGTCCGATCTGCCCGAACCGGATCGGCGCGAAAGCGAAGACTATGCCAGCCAGCGCTGCGGGCGGCCCGCGGTTTGTAAGTTCACGGACCAGCAGATGCATGCCCCACGCAGTCATCGCCAGACTTAGAATCACGAGCAGATTGTATGTGATCACTATGTCGCCACCAGAAAGCAGGTAAAACGGAGTGGCGATCGCGGATGTCGCGATAAAAATCTCTGAATACGCCAGGGTCAGCCGGTGCGGATAAAACATATTGGACTCGTAGAAGTGGTGAAAATCCAGGGTCAGGTAATGCTGAATATTCCTTTCCAGAATCCAACAGTTCAGCAGTGGATCACCCATGCCGCCCGTCATGCGAGTCCGAAGCGTACATGCCGTGGGCCACGTCATTCCGACCGCCAACAACACGTAGAGGCCGAAGATAAATAAATTATGGCAAACCTTCTTCATCGCTCAATACGAATACCTGTTCATCACTTGCCACTCCGAAAACGATCTCTCCGATGGCTGTAGAGGAGAACTGGTTTGTGGTTCCGTCAGCCATTACACAAGTGAAGATGCCGTCTTTGAACCGACATACCTTGCAGTTTACGGTTTTGCCGGTTTGAAGAACCACATTCTGTCTTCCGCCAAGCCTTGCGCTGCGATCAGAACAAGTAATACATAAAACAGGTACTTCATTGGGGCTCTCCTTCCTTCTGTCCATCTGACACGTTAATGCTGAAGATCGGAAAGCTTGCGAGCCGTATCCTCCGGCATTTTGTTGGCTGCCTATTATTGCAGAGGGTCGATTCGTACTAGAGACTGCAAACCTTTGGCGCGCGTCCAGTCGTCGAGCAATTCAGTTTGGTGTAACGTGGCCCACTCGATAACAAGTCCGAGCACTCTTGGTGGAAGAGAACCTGCAAAGATCGCAAGATGACTGATGTCAATAAGGGCCTCGTGCTCTCCGTAGAACGCATGGAAGTGTGGCGGATTGTGATCATCAGAAAACATCTTGATGACAATCCCGAAAAACCTGGATATCTCAGGCAAGAGCCGCCTCCAGCTTCAAGCTGGGGAATACTTCATCCGGTTGTTGTCCGGTGACCATCATATAGAGTGCATCAGGACAAAGATCAACCTGGTTTCCCCAAACCAATTCTCCTGACGAACCTATCTGGACCTTGCGAAACTCGACATAATCATTCCACAAAGAGAATATGCCCTTGCCAACCAGACGAGATACATCCGCTGTTCCGGTCGTCCCGTCGGCAAATTCCAAACACAGTCTGTACTCTTTGAGCACTTCAACTTTTATAATGTGTTTCACGCGGCCAATATACCACATTGAAATAGCGTCTGCAATTCTGTTTTCGCACGCAGCCAGAACGTCC
>CAZASC010000105.1:0-11585 GCA_964487695.1 uncultured Victivallales bacterium | reverse complement strand
GACCCTTCGCCTGGTAAGATCCCACAGCAATAGGGTGTCGCTCTTCCGATCGAGCACGAACTGCTGGAGAGCGCCGTCGGAAGCGAAAGTGAGCGGGCGATCGAGGCCGTGAGCCCCGTGGTCTCGGACCGCATCTGGCCGCCACGGGTTCTTCTCACGGTGCTGCCAATCCCAGAGCATGACGTCGCCTCCTCCTCCGGAGGCGAGCCAGCGCCCGTCAGGGGAGAACGCCACCGAGGTAACGCGGTTCGTGTGGCCGATGAACGGCTCTCCTACCTGCGTTCTCGTGGCGACGCTCCAGAGGCGAACCGTGTCGTCCCAACTCCCCGTCACGAGAAAGCGACCGTCCGGAGAAAAATCCACGGCGCTCACGCGTTCTCTGTGACCTTGCAGACGAGCTATTATGCGCCGCGAAGCGACATCCCAGGTCTCTACGCTCCCGTCGTTTCTGCCCACCGCTATGGCCTTGCTGCCCGGCGAGAAGGCCGACGCCGTGATATCTTGGCTTCTCGGAAGAGCTTCGCTCGCCTTCAGAAAGGGAGCCCGCCAGAGCCTTAATGCCCGCGGGCCGTCGCTGGACGCGAGCCACCGGTCGTCCTTTGAGAACACCACATGAGCATCGTCCCCAAAGGACTCGGGACTTGTCGAACGTGCCAGGCAGCAGCGCGTGGAAACGTCCCAGATTCTCAACGCCCCGCCCTCGTCGCTATAGGCCAGCCACCGGCCATCGCGCGAAAAGGCGATGCTGACGCCATGCCCCGTGTCACCTGACCCATGCCGTTGCAACGTCGCCACCAGGCGGCGGTCGGCGACATCCCAGAGCTGCACCGTCCTGTCCAACCCCGCGGATGCCAGCAACCGGCTGTTCCGAGGAGAGAAGGCCACGGCAAAGACGCCTTCTCTGGGGCCGGCCAGGGTCGCCACCTCGCGCTCCGAAGCCACGTTCCATATCGCGATTGTGCCGGAGGCATCTGAGCTCGCCAGGGTGTGGCGATCGGGGGAGAACGCCACCGCGAAGACAGGACCGCTCCCCTGGTGAATAAGCGTGCGGTGGTCCTGGTGCATGAGCCACGGTGCGAGGTCTTGAAGAAAACACCGCCGATGCCTCTGATCGTGCCACTGCACGGCGTGTTGGATGAATTCTGGGGACTGAAACTGCAGCGAGATTGCCCACGCTTTGTTACGATCCATCGCGGCAACATCCCTCTGCCAATCGTAGAGGTAGAAGTTTCCGAGCAGTGGCTGTAATACGCCCGCGAAGAGTGCGGGATATTTCAATCCAACGGAGATCAACGATCCCGCGAATCCGATGGAATTCCCATGATCGAACAGATATTGCACCCAACGGTCAATCGTTCTACCGGCCTCGATCTCATTGTCGAGCCACTGTTCAAGCGCCATGAGCGCGCATTCGACACCGGGAGCCGCGCCGGTCAGTGACCGGTTCCAACCGAAAACATTCATGTCGCCGGCCCAGAAGATCATTGTGCCATTGACCTCGAATTTCAGCGATCGACTCTTCCTTTGCTCCTCGGTCAGATCAGGACCGAATTCGGTCTCCAGCCTCTTCGAGGTGGCATAGTTGATCAATCGAACAATAGCATCGACGCCTTCCTCTGGCGAGATCTCAAGAAACCTGAGAAATGAGCCCTTCCAAGGCATTGCTGGGTGACCGTTCGACCATCTCGCGAGGCCAACATCTTCCCGCGAAAACATGTCATGGCCACTGCTTCTCGACACCTCACCCGGCTCCTCAATGGACACGGCGAGCAGGACCTCCTTCGCCACTCGCGGACGAACGGTGATGAGACCGCTGAGCGCCAGTGTATCGAGTACTGCATATCGAAATGTCTCAGGAGCTTCTCGTTGAGGCCCGTCCGGCACAGGAGGAATCGTGCGCATCAGCCGAAAGGATGTGGAGCCTGGCAGATAATTCGTTCTATCTGAATCCTCCTTCGGATGTTTTGCGCGCCATTCCTGCAATCTCTGTTTGCGTAGCTCTTGCTGCTCGCCTGCCCATTCAAGCGCGCAGTCGGGTTCAGGCAAGCGGCCGCTCAACTCGAGAGCTATTTTCTCAACGTCATCAGGACGATTGGGAGCGGCATAGAGAAGAGCTTCAAAGACGGTTTGGGCCTTGTCACCCAGTCGCCGTCCATCTGCGAGATATCCCTGAGTGTTCTTTGCAAGATCCACGGCAAGAGCGCTGGCCTCATCGCGACCGAGCATTCCCGTCGGCATCGTGCGCAGATACAGTGCACTCAACTCAGCGCCAAGGTCTGATGCGAGCTCAACGATCTCTTGCGTATGCCTGGCCAACACCCTCAGTACCGGATACCAATAGAGAGGATGAGGGATGCGAAACCAGGCTTCCGCTCGCGCTGCCAGTTCTTCATCTCCAATCCCCTGAAATCGCCAGTCGGGCACGGTCGCGACGTGCAACAGCCGTTGCAGCAGCCTTCGGAGAATCTGTCCTTTCTCAGCAATTAGATCTCCCCACACCTGCTCGAGAAGAGCCTCTGAGTTGGGTGCGAACAAGAGAGCTTCGAGAAGCAGGTCGCCGGCAAGTTGCGCATCTGGATCGTTGCCAGCCAATTCAGAAGCGAGGTGTCTCCAGCGATCAAGTCCGGTTGATTGCTCCGCCAGAGATTGTGCGTAAAGACGAATCGCACGTCCCCATCTAGGAACCCTGGCAAGCTTCCTGATACGTGCTGCGGCATTATTGCCTGCAAACTTCAGCGAACGGTATCGCGCCCAATCTCCCATCAGATCGTGGAAGAAACGAACCGATCCAGAGTCGGCTCGGAGCAAACCTCTGTTTACCAGCTCTCCGAGAAGCTCCATTTGATCGAGCGGCAGTGAATCGATATGGACCGCGCCGGTGAGCCGTTCACCCTCCTTCTCCCCAACAAGGCGCAGAAATCCGTCACGCGCAAACTGCTTCACATCGCGGGTGAGCCAGCGTTCCCAGATGAGATCGACGATCTGCGTCTCTCCAATCCAGGTCTGCGACTCGGGGATTCTGTCGACCACCTGTTCACGAATCACCCAGTCGAGAACCGTCAGATTCCGAAGGATCGGTTGGATCTCCTTTCGCATCAATAAAGCCTGAAGTCCGGGTACGCTTCGGACCTCGGCCAAGATCTCCTCAAGTGGAGGTTTTTCAAAGTCTACCCGATCGAACTTCGCCACACCGGCTTCGAATAAGGTGTCGCGTACCGTTTCCAGGATCCGGGGCTGACAAGTAATGACGACTTTCCAACGGGCAAAGTCCTGCTCACGAATCTGTTTGATCAGCCGAACGAGGCTCTTTCGCGCATCCCCGTCGAACTGTTCAAAACCGTCGACTACCAGCACGTTGTTCTTCAGAGCCGACCCGGCGATCAGTTCCGGGATCTGATGCCGCAGTTTGAGAGTGTTCGCGATCTCGCTTTGGCTGGGTTTCGAGAGCTGGCCGGCGGTCAGCCACAGAGTCTTTCGGAAGAGGCCTCCCGGAGCAGCCAGTTCCGAAACCAACGAAGATTTACCGCTGCCCGACTCACCGGAGACGACGGTGACCTGATTCTTTTCGACCTCAAGAGCTAGTTCAGCCCGTGCTTTGGTTCGGGGAAGATGGATACCTCCCGTGAGAGAGGTCTGTACCTCGTTTTTCAGATTTTCCGCGGAGAGTGCATCGAGCGTCTTCCAGTCTGCTTCGTAATCCGGATAATCCTTCAACTCGAGGTCTGCTGGCAGCTTCCGCAGTAACGTCGGAAGGTCTAAGTGGGCTCCTGTATTCCTGCTCTCACCCGCGATCGCAATCAGGCTATTCCAAAGATTTTCCGCAGCCGATAGACTCCCATCCGACACGATCCCTGTGCAGTAATCGAGATAATCGTTCTCTTCTTTCTCGGAGAACGGAAACAGGCGAATTCTTGCCACGAGCCTCGCGGTCTCAAGCTCGTCTCGCTTTGCGTCTGTCTCAGTCTTGCGAAGGTCTTCAAAGATAGCTCGCTGGATTGGGTTCGACTGCCCCTCGGGTCGCAACCTGGCCACAAGACGCTCCGGTGTCGCGGCGATAGCCTGCTCCTGAAGGGTCTTCCATTCGTCGAGGGCTTGATCATCGATAAAACCGACGGTCAGGCCGAGCAGGTCATGTTCCTGATCGAAAGGTTTACTGGAACTGCCACCACTCCATTGCTCCCAGGCATCGGAGACGAACTCGCTGTTGAAGCCGGCTTTTGTCAGCTGGCGATTACTCTTCACCGAAACGAAAAGACGCGTGGTCTGTTGCTCTCGGCTTAGAGCGATCTCCAGATCGTCGAGCACATTGTCGGATTCACGTGTCTCAAAGTCGAGCGCTCTAATTGGACCGACTTCGACGCCCAGGGACAAGTCTCGCCTGAGCATCAGGGTCATAAATCCCGCCGCAACTTTATCAGCGAATGTGAATCCGCCACCACCGGTCGATTTTGTCGTTGCCTTCTCTCTTGCCATCGCAGATCCAGATTCGTTCGATTCGTGAGTTGCATTTTGTTGGGGTTCAATAACGTGTAACCAGACATCATGCTCCAAGCATGCGGTCCCTGAACCACTCTTCTAACTGCTCGATCTTAGTCATTTCGAGAAATTCGGGTTTGATGGCTAAAGCAAAGAGTGTGTTCAGACACACCTCCATGATTGACTCCAGCTCCGCCTCAGAGACTTCTGTCGACCCGGCATGTACGATCTTCGATCGAAGGCTGTAAAGGCTGACAACCTGTTTGGCGACGGTCCTTCGCGACTCCAATTCCTCGGCCAGAAGATGTGCGACACGCGTGCTCAACTGGTACGTTATCTCGTTCTGGGTATCGCGCCCCAAAACAACACTCTCGAGAGCGATCGCAAAGAGCAGGAAAGAGAGCTGGGGTTTCGTTTCGATAGTTGCCGCGCCGGCAGTCTGGAAGGCGGACGTCAGCCGGTCTCCGAAGGTGCTGTTCCCCTCGAGAAGGGTACTTATTCTGGACCCGCCGCGGCGCTTCAGAAAAGCTTCATAGTCTGCGCGCGACAGAAGCACTGCAGGTCTGTACAGTGTGTTGCGTAGCTCGCGCTCGGCAAGAGGCTTTGATCCCGGGCCGCCGACTGGCAATACCCTGTAGAGCACGACTCCACCGGAGCCGGCGATACGGCCCAGATGCGTCCGCGATGGAACGAGATCAGCGCACAACACATTCAGCACCGCCAAGTGCCCGTCAACGGCCTCGGCGGCGCGATCCGTCGCCGACTTTAAGTCGATCGCGTCTACTTTGACTCTCGCGAAGAGTACGAGCGTATTCACGCCGGGATCGAGTACTCCAGGAATCTGGATAGGGCTCTTAACAACGTCGGTAAAGAAGGTCAGTTTACCGAAGGCGAGACCGTCGCAGTCATTGGCCATCCCGAAGACCGCAAAATCCATCTCCCATGTAGTAAGCACTTCCTTGAGGGTGGCTTCAAATTCCTTTGCTGCGGACTTGATGACAGCCTCGCGATCAGCCGCCGCAGCTTGTGCGACGATCAGCAAGTGTTTTGCCAGGAGATTATCGATAGCCGACTTATTCCATGAACCGTCTGCCGAGACCAGGCCATACATTTCTTCCCGGACTTCGAGATAGGACAGAGCAAGCTCCTCGCGCATGACCAAGCCATCTCGTATCAGCAGCGGCCCCTGAAAGATTAGCGGTACTCTGGGCCCGGCGCCTTCAGGCATTCCGGGTTCAGGCAAGGCCCGAGCGAACTCTAAAAACAGTTGCTTGATCCGGTTCACGTTCACGGCGGTCACCTTTGGCGTTATCGAACGACGCGCCAGAACACGTCTGTTGCGAGCGTTAGAGAGCAGAATTTCGAGTTGTCGTAGAGCGCAGGATACACCAGGTTTGCGAATACAACACCTTCACTCTCGAGCGGAGCCGTATCGAGTGTCCAGATCTCATCAATGCTTTCAAGGAGCGCCCTCGCCTGTGGATCGTCCGGGAGCTGCCCAAACTGTTCCTCAACGTTTCCCGAGACAGCGTCTTTTTCGAGCAGCAGAATTTTCTTGTCCGCTGTGGCTGCTGCCAGCTTTGGAATCTTCTTCTCAAGGGCGGTTAAGATCAACTTCGGTCCAGGATCGCCGGGAGCGATGCGGCCCGTTGAAAAACTGCCAGGACCCTGGGCAGCTGTGCGCCGTTTATTCACATGCAGATCGAGCGACCATCCAGGGCCGACCACAGGAACCGCATGAGATCCCTCCGATAGATCGGGCAGGAGCGCGGCAAGCTGAGTAATCATTAGCTGAGGCAGTTCATTCCATTTGATACCGTTCGGGATGGCACCGACAGGTTGCGTGGCAATGATCATGTAGCCAGGCTGTTTCAGCAGCGGGTGCTCTTCGAGCGCGCCGAGTGTCTTCAGGAAGCGGTCGATGTCTGCCCGGTTGCCGGGGAAGGGCTCAATCAAAGTGTGTTCGATTGCCAGAGTCTTGCCTGCGGCATTGCGGCACAGCGCATCGATGTTCTTCTTCGACGAGTCGTCATCAGGCCATGATTCGACAACGTACGTCTCGTTCTCGAGGCGGTTATAGGCCCGCAGCCAAAGTTCGATTCTGTCTTTATCGTCGTAGCCCTTCATTGCGCTCACTGGCCTCCTGCGGCTTATACGGCAGCCACTGGCTCAAATCCCGCAGCTACTAAGTCCGGAATTTGAAAGATCCTCTGACCGGCTCTTCCGCCGATCTCTACCTCTTGCGTTTGTTGAAGGCTGGTCCGAATCGTTGAAATTTGTGGTTCCGCAAGGTGAAGCGCTTTCATCGCTTTCACGATCCCGGACCACTTAACCTGTCGAGTGGATAGAGTGTCACCCTGGTGGTGAAACGGTCGGGCCTGCAATTGAAAGGCGTTGTTCATCTCGACGCGAACAACCACCACATACGGTTGATCCTCGTAATCTCCAAACCGGTTAATGACGACCGCGCCGCCTTCGGGGAACACCGCTTGAATCTGAAGCACTCCGCCCATAGCGTGCACATAGTTGCGTAGTGTGCTCAGATACATATCGGTTCGTTGTTCGATACGCGAGATCGAACTCTGCGGAACATCCAACAGTTCCGCCATATCCGCCTGCGTGAGTTGCTTGGCGCTTCTCAACTCTTCGAGCGCCATCCGCTGCAACTCTTCGCGTACATGCTGCCGATTCTCAGCAACATCTGCAGGGTTCATCTTTGCCTGAAGTTCCTTGTAGTTTCTTGCCATAACCGTCACTCTCCTCGGTGGGGTCAACCCAGTACGGAGGACTGGTTTTCTTTCCTTTCTTATTGGTCTGTCAGCTCTTTCAGATGCTGATCGCAGATGTCATCTCCTTGTGGCACATACTCTTCGTACCATCTGTCATTGACGGTTTTATCCCCGCCGATCAACAGAATCGCTGTGCGGCGCTGATCGAATGCATAAAGGACCCTGTAAGGGCGTCCCTCGTGCTGGATGCGGAGCTCGCGCATATGCTTGTGACGCGATGATTCGACTCCGGAGGAATGGGGCATCTTCATTGTCGGTCCAACCTCGGAAAGCAGGGTGACGGAAAAATCGACGCTCTTCTGCTCCAGAGCATCGAGTCCGTCCCACCACTCGCCGAATTCATCCGAAAATTCGACTTCCCATGCCATTTGTAATAATATGCCGTCAACGGCATCACAAAATTATAATAATATCAACGCTTTACTTCGAAATGATGAACTTTGCCTATTCTCGAACGGCGGAAAAGGTGGATGGATGACTATCTCAAACTGTTCTTATTGCGGCGTCGAGATCACGCCCGAGAACCAATCGAGGGAACACATCATCCAGAATGCGATCGGTGGCCGGAAAGAGGTCCCGAACGTCTTCTGCCGCCCCTGCAACAGTACATTCGGCGATCGTTGGGACAGCGAAGCTGCTGAGCAGCTCCACTTCCTCAGTCTCAAGCTGCAGGTGGTGCGGGACGATGGTGAAGTCCCAGCGCGGTACTACCAAACCATCAGTGGCAAGCGCGTGCGGCTGCACCTCGATGGTCACATGACCTTTCCGCCTCAGAAGCCGGCGATTACCGAGATGGACGGAGAGGTCCATATTCAGATCACTGCTCCGGACACAAGAGAAGCGAAGAAAGCGCTCAAGGGACAAAAACGCCGCTATCCCAAGATGGACCTTGAGGCCGGGGAAAAGGCGATGGTGTACCAGGAGATCTACCTCGAGGAACCGGTAAACGTGACCTTCGAGCTTGCTGGCGATGGCCCCTATCGGTCGGTTGTGAAATCGGCGTTGACTCTGGCTGTATCTGCCGGGATTCGAGGGCAAGAGTGCGAGCGCGCACTGCAATACCTGCAACCAAACGGCGAGTACTGCTTTGGCAGCTATTATCGCCGCGATCTGATCATGAATCGCCCCGCCGATGGCGTCTTCCATTGCGTCGCGGCCAAGGGTGACCCCGGTACTCGGAAGCTTGTCGGCTATGTAGAGCTGTTCAGCATCTACCGCTTTGTGATCTGCCTGTCGGAAAACTACACCGGACCACTGGTTGAGGATAGCTACAGCATCGATCCCACTACCGGAAAAACCATCGACCTGAGATTCAATCTTGATTTCAGTGAAGAGGAACTCGCGTTCGCGGTTGATGATCGGGACGAGACGGCAGCGGCAGGCCGGTTTGCGGCTGCTCATCGCGTGATGGCTTTGATACAACAGCTGACTTTTGAGCGGGAACAGCAACGGGTCGCCGGCAAGGTCTACAAAGAGGCCCTGGAGACTCTTGGGCTCGAACCTGGCCAGGAGATGACGTCGGAGATTGCGATGGCGATGAGCAAGGAGATCACAGCCCGGATGCTTCCATTCCTGAAGCATCGGCTGTCGGCGCAGTTAGGCGGTAGTGTTTTCGCAGGGCCGCCCAAGGGTTTTCCGCCTCGGAATAAATGATCCCGCACGACATCGCAGTGAGCGATCCATGCCACGGTCTAAGCTCCTGATCTGTCGATAGATAATGCGAAACAATTAATCGTGGCGAACGATCCCCGGCAGCCCCTACCTGGTGGCGGTAGCTAATTTCCGATGACTACCTAAGATTTTAGGCAAGCTCCCAAAAGGGTACGGCGTTCGGCTTCATGGCCTTTCTCGGTATCGCCAGCTTGATCGGCATCATCGTGAGTCACTTCATCGTCTTATTTGACTCTCTCGAGGAGATGCAGGCTCAGGGAGAGCCGCTTGAGCAGGCCCTTCGCGATGGGGGTGTCGAACGTGCGCGTCCCGTGATGATCACTGTGGCCGCGACCATCTTCGCCCTCTCCCTCTTGGCAATCCACGGCGGGCCTTTATCGAAACCACTCTGTTACGCGCAGATTGGCAGTCCCGCAGTAGCAACCTTTGTCACGCTGCTTCTGGTTCCCGTGCTGTACAGCATTGCGGTGCTTGATCTCAAATCGTTCGCTGGGAACAACCTATCCTGCCCCGATAGAGTCGACGCAACACACTGAGCTCGTGCCTGCGGTCCGGTGACGCTTCATAAAAGAGCAGGGAGCATCTGGACTCGCGATCATTATTGGTCATCCGGCCGATTGATCTTCCGGCTGATCATCGCGGTCAAATAACCTCCCTCTGGCCCATCCATTTGTTTGATTCCGAGCTCTTCTGGGCTCACGCGCTTTCCCGGATTACGAAGATGCGCGGCAAAACGGCCGCGGAGCATCGCCTCTTCGGCTGGATCAGTGATCTCGAGGTATAGAGCGCTCACTGCGAAATCATCGAGCTGTAGGTCCATCATTTGTGAGCCGATTCTGGGATGGGAGGTAAACAGTGTAAGAACCGCAATTCCATCCAGCACTGATTTGCAGTAGAGCGTTTGCCACATATCATTTCGATAGAATTTGCCGGCTACAAAGCCTGAGTGTTCCGACCCTCGGGCATGATCGAACTGCCACATCACGGCAATCGCACTGCACACGTGGACTGAGGCATGTATGGCTGACACTGCATCCTCGACGGTTCTCGGCTGCATGCCATATCTAAGTTCCATGTTTGGGGACAGTGTTTGAAGGTGACCCGTTGGAGGCTTGAGCCATCGATACCTCGCGGACCTGTCGATGAGAGCATCAATGAGCTTCGGTAGATTGTGGCCGAACTTCTTAAGGTCAGTCGGATCCCCGGCCTTTTTGAGTGCCGCTTTGAGAAACTTCTCGGTAGCCTGGTGCGCCATGACCACTGACGATTGAGTATCGCCAGTGGTTTTAAGAATCACTGCAGAATTTTCCAGGTCGCAGAGTGCCCGCTTCACCAGTTCAGCTTCAACGTTGCCTAAGAACGTGTGATCGATTCTAAGGTTCGACAGATGACCGTAACTATTTGAGCCAAGTGTCAGGCGCTCCGCAATTGGCCTAAACTCCTCTCGAGTTACAGAATCTGCGACAGAGGCAGGCAGTCCTTCTACCCCTTCTCTCCAATCTTGGACGAACGTTCCTTTCCCCACAAGGCGCGCAATCCCAAGATAGACCGTGCCTTTGATGACCAGAGGAAATCTTCCGAGCACGCCGTCCCAGCGAACAGCCTCACCATACTTCTCCAGGTACCATTCGATGACCGGGTCAAATAAAGCGGCACGCTCGGGGCCATCAGGGACCGCGCCGTACAACTTGGTGAAGCACTCCAGAGGACGGTGGAGAATAGGCACGCCCTGACGGGTTAAAGCTTCATCCTCTATTTCAAGGACTGCGGGATCTGGCCGAAACATACAGAAATTATCGCGCAATCACCATCAGCCCGGCAGGGGAGCTCGCTCCGCTCTGACGCTGAGTCTATGTGCCCGCGCTAGATGGAGCGATTACTTCGCAAGAACGATCTACCTTTAGGCTCGGCTGCACCGAGAAATGGCTTGAACGATTTCCCGACAGTAATCGATTCTGGATTGAGATGAGCTTTGGCGGCAGGATTAGCTCTCTTCTCGTCACACTCTTTCACGCTTCGCCAGTGGCGTTCGAGCCGCCTGAACTGCGTTCCCGTGTCGACAAGGTCCTATCTCAGCTTGTGGGCCCGGGCGTCGGACAGGCCCCCGAAATGGAAAAGCTCTTATATCAGGCGCAGTGATTTCATTTCCTAAGGTGCTAGTAAACTGGCTTGAGACTTGTATTCGGTGTACTGATCCGGCATCAGGGAGCAGGGGCCGAATTACGGCGGCGATTGCGAAGTTTCGGGTTCCCTGGTGTGCGAATCGTGAGCTGAATGCGGGAAACCAAGGACACCCCAACGAGAGGATATGGCAGATTTTGAGGCCGATGTAAAATCGTGGTTCCGATCTTCTCGCCGCGCGCAGGCTGACCATGGGTCAACCACAAATGCTACCCTTTCGGTCACGATTCCATCCAAGATTCACACTACAAATTGCGCTGATTTGGATGCAAGTACGGTCCGGTTTTGGTCCGACCCCCTCCCCAATTTTCCCCGATTTTCGCCGATTTACCACGATTGAGTGCGAAAGAGACACACCTATGGAAGTCTGTGCAAAACAGGCCTAGTCTGCTGAACTACTTGATTTTATTGGGGGAATATTGGAGGCGCGGGCCGGGATCGAACCGGCGCATAAAGGTTTTGCAGACC
>CAZASC010000104.1:0-12388 GCA_964487695.1 uncultured Victivallales bacterium | reverse complement strand
CTCGACCCAGAAGTTAATTGAACACGACCAATAAGAAGCAACGGGCGTGCCGGAAGGGAATTACGGTGGGTTAAGGTGTGCCTTCCGGATGACAAAGCGACCTTCCGGACGTGTATCCGGAAGGCTAGGTTAGAGGGGGCACAGGCGCGATTAGAAAGCGTTGTTTACTTCTTGTTTAGCGTTCGTTGGTAGCTTTATCAATATGTCGCCAGACCAATTCGTATTGATGACGCCATTTCGCATCCGCTTTGAGGCATAGATCATAAGCTGTTGAACTGGGAATGTGCAGGGGTGTGTTCTTTGTTTCCTTGTCAATGTCGGGGTAGCTCCTGCCGTCATATCGCATCTGCACAACAATACGAGTTCGCTCATCCAGCCGCGAGAGCAACTTTTGTAGCAGACTTTCAACATCGGATGACAAGGGAAGTTCTTCATAGTCTGGCGCAAGAAACGGCATTTCTGCTAACTCCTGCATATAGACTGCTGACGGTTTCCCGTGATATTTTCCGTTTAGCATTTCATCTACCAGATCATTAATCCCGAACTTAATCCATCGCTTGTTTCGCACGGCTTCGGTAATCGAGACCACCGCCAGCAAGCAATCAATTAACGTCCCGGTCTTAGGGAGGGGTGCGTCAAGCACGTCCAAGGGGGACAAATCATAACATTGGGGGCATCCGCTGTTTTCTTGCAGCAGGAATATCGGAATAACCGTGGGATGATAATCAGATGGTTTCTTTCCTTCCCAAAGCTGCATCTCGGGATGTTTCACCCCCTTGAAGCTTGCCAATAGTCTCAGCGTCGTCCCGCTGTTCTTTGAATTCAAATATGAATTTCTATTCGTTTCTGCGACAATGAGCAGAGCCCTAACAATGTGTGTCCAGTACGGTGTTAAGTCCGGTTCAGTGTCAATTGTAAGCCTGTTACCGAAACGAGAATCGCTGTTTGGAACAAATGAATGAGTCGTTTCATCCACAGTTTTACGGGCGTTACTTCCTTCGCTCTGTTGAGTGGCGTTGCGAACTACATGGCCGCAGTACGTTGCCAGATCGCGAAGGTTCCCCGCCCATTGTTGTGCAAGCAGATCGAGTAACCAAGGCACAGATATGTGCGTTGGCACTACGTTCTTGGTCAGGAGATATTCCAGCAGAACGGGAATATCTTCCCGCCGTTCTCGCAAAGGAGGAAACGTCAACTGGTGAGGAAATCGATCCAAAAGATCTGGCGGCATTGTCTTTGGAGCATTCGTCGCGGCGATGATTCGTATATCGACCTTCTCTGTCGCATCCACGCCAAGGGGCGCTATCTCGTGGAACTGCACTAGTCGCAATATCCCGCCCATTGCGGCTTTCGAGCGAGTTATTTCATCAAGGAAAAGAGTGCCTTGATTAGCTTCTTTGGTTTTCCCGGCGCGATTGTAGGTAGCCATTGTGAAGGCACCTTTCTTGTGTCCAAATAGCTCGCTTTGCCACAATGTATCGGAGAGCGTGGCGCAATCTACGGATCTGAATGCGTGTCTGCTACGCTTACTGTTCTCATGAATAAGGTTCGCCATTTCCTCTTTGCCGGTTCCCCTTTCGCCAATGAGAAGCACGTCTTGATCATCTCTGGCCACATCCATCCAATGTTGCAAGTTGCGTGGCAGTAGAACTCGGTGTCCCGTTGCGGAAACATTTGCCCACCTGTCTATTGTTGGAACTTCCGGTGTCGGAATCGCAGGCACCGGATCGTCGGGCGTCGTTCTTCCTGATGTATTTTCTTCTGCCATATTGTCAGTAGACTACATCTTCGCTCATCTTTCATCAACATAAAGGCGGTGGACTAGAGATGGCGGAGCTGTTCGTTATTGGCGGTAATCACGATATTCTTGATTGTCTCAGCCGTCCGTCCGTTCTGTCTCGCCGCCGTTAAAACTGCCGCCATCGCTCAGGACCTATCTTCGCGAACGCGAAGATAGCCGCTTCCCTTCCGCAGTGCTTTCTGTCATTGTGCCAGCAACAGTCAATCGAGGAATCCGCCATGAACAAGACGATTAAGATCTCCAGCATTGTTGTCGATGACGAGTTGTATCCCCGTGACAGGATCGACCCTGAGTTGGTGAAAGAGTACGTCGAGGACCTTGATAAAGGGGCTAAGTTCCCAGACATAGTTGTCTTTCAAGATGGCAGCAAACTCTACCTCGGCGACGGCCGGCACCGTGTTGAGGCGTTCAGGAAATTGGAGCGGAAAGAGATCGCTGCTGAGATTCGCACGGGAACAAAGCGAGACGCCATCCTGTATGCTGTGGGAGCGAATTACAAACATGGCATTCGAAGATCGAGAGAAGACAAGCGCAAGGCCGTGATGATTCTGTTGAAGGACACGGAGTGGCAGCAGTGGTCGGTCAACGACATAGCCGCTAAGTGCAAAGTAGGCTGGCATTTGGTGCAAGACGTAAAGGATGAGCTGGGCATTGCGGCTACCTCAGAACGGAAATTCGAACGCGGCGGCAAGGTCCACACCCAGAAGACAAACAAGATCGGCAAAAGGGAAAAGAGAGCGCCGGAATCAACACCCGCAGTTACCGTCATAAAGATGATCGATTTGGTCTCCGAGGCGAGGAATGGCTTTGATGCGGAACACAAACCGCAGTTGGCAAAGAGGATGAACGACCTATCGAACGAACTTCAGGATATTCTTGGGAAAGCTACGGGCGCGAAATGTCGGCTTGAACGCGGGTTACGGCAACCCATCAATGTTTATGAGCGACCCCGGCAAGACGGAATAGAGTTGAATGAGGAGTTCGCCAAGAAGAAGCTGTGCCATTATTCACTCGGAGTTGGCCTAATCTGCGGGCACCAGTGCACCTACTGTTCGACGCCATCCATGTTATACCAACAAAAGGCATTTGTGGATATTCAGCAGACTTCATTCAAAAGGGGGTACGCCATCATTGACCCCAATTCGGCAGAGCGCATTAAGAATCACCTTCCGAAGAATCTCACAGCCGAACACGTGATTCAGCTTTCAACAATTGACGACGCTTGGTCTCCGGAAGCACAGGAATATAACCTTGGTCGCAAGATCATGAAGGTGCTGCTGGAAGAGACGCCTGCTCAGATTCGTGTTTTGACAAAGAATGCGGAGGTCGCCAAGGATTTCGACTTGTTTGCGAAATACGGGAACAGAGTAATTGTCGGGCTGAGTACCGGAATGCCACGGGACAAAGACTATATAGCAACGCGGGTTGAGCCAAATGCATCTTCTATAACAGAGCGTTTCGCGGCATTGAAGACGGCGTACAAGATGGGGCTGCGGACATATGGAATGCTTTGCCCGTGCCTACCACTGATAGCTGACAGCAAAAAGAGCCTGACTTCGTTGTTCGACGAAGTCCTGGCGTGTGACGTTGAAGACATCTGGATTGAGAACGTGAATCCGAGGGGAAAGGCGCTGGTAAATACCGAAGACGCTCTGAGACGTTGCGGACTTATACCCGAAGCAGATGCCATTAAGTGCATCAGGAAGGCGAGCAATCGCTCCAAGTATGTCCGGGATCTCATCGAGAACGTCATAAGCATTGCCTCGAAGAAGAAGGTTCTCGATAAAACCCATTTCCTGCTCTATCCGTCGAGCCTGACAGCGGAAGACAGCGCCGCCCTGAAGAAGTATGAGAAGGGCATAATCTGGCTGGAGAAAGATACTGAAGATGATGCCGCCGATCCCAAGCCCGCCTGATTCGCGCCCGGCCTCGCTTGGATGTTGCCATTGAGTCCGTGCTGTAGCGGATTGAGCCACACGGTGATCTTGTTGAATATTCCACCTTCCGCCTCGACGTAGATGAGCTTCGCGTCGGTTTGCTTTATGGCCTTTCGCAATGCCAAGGCGCTGCTGAAGAAGGAGAAAAGCACACAAGAAAGGCTTAGCCCCCAACAGATCCAAGCCGTCAGAAGCCATGAGGTAGATTTCAACGGCGTGCTCTTAACGACTTCTTTTAGAAATGTGAAGGACAAGCCCAGTGCACCGCCGGACAAAGCCATCACGGCCTTGTCGAACTCCCCTTGCATCTTTTGCTCTAGCTCAAGAAGTGTCGCCCGATACTGAGAAATCTCATCTTGGAACGCCGCCATCTGCCGCCCTCTTATCGAAAATCTCTCGGCGTCGCCATTACAGCCGTTTTTCCTTCACTAGTCTCCAATATTGAAACCCTAACGCGGTTAATCTGCACGATTTGGAGTTCATAGCCGCGAAATACATATATTCTTCGCCGACGGGCACAACCAGTCCGACGCTGAAAAATTTCTGAAGATCTTTGAATATTGCCACCCGTGCTGGATCGGCGGCAGACGTTGAAAATTCACAGGAAGGATCAAGCTTGTGTTCATCCTGCGGCGTCGGGAAATAGTCAGTTAATTTCCTCAGCGTTGCGAGCGGTACTGGAGGTGAAATGGTTCTGAGGGAAGTGAATCGCGTTACGTTTGTCTTGAATATCGGTCTTTGATCCCAAGGTCCTAACGCTTGATCAACGTAGGCGTATATACTGCCGGGCGTGATATGGCCGCGCAAGTCTGCTGCGCCCCCCTGCAAAGCGTCAACAACAAGTGCAGTAAAAACGCCACAACCGTTTATTTCAAGAGCGGATTCCGAGTCACGACTTGCCGTTAGAATGGACAATCCTTCTGTCAATTGAGCGACACTGCTGCCCGTTGTCGATGGTGATCCAAATGCGCCCGAGTAACAGCAATCTAGGATGATTACTTTATCTTTCGCTTTTGACTGGTTGGCGAGCTTCAAGATCTCATCCATCGAAACGCCTTCGTCATATTTCTTGAAATCTGTCGTAACAATGTAACCACCGAAGTTATTGATGGCACCGTGCCCAGAAAAATAGAGAAGAGCGATGTCTGCATCTCCTGAGAAGAGCGCGTCGATTTCGGCCTTGAGGCTCGATCTCGTAATGGTCTCGCTTGGCGATGTCAATAGTTTGACCCCAAAATTGGGTGCGCCGTCGCCATGCGTCGCAAGGACGCCGCTTATTGCGACAGCATCGTTGACGCACCCTCGAAGCGGAGCGTTCGGATAGTCATTGATGCCTACAACAAGGGCTTTTCTCATTCTATTTACCCCAAACACAGGTGTAATCAAAGACCCTCAATGAAGGTCTTGAGGTTCGCCCAACTCCAAATATTAATTCGCTTGCCGTTCAATAAAGCGGGAAGTGTCGGGCGTTCATCATTGATCCACATAAGCATGATCGGCACTCCTTCGTCATCGGCGCATTCTATCTCCCAAAGTTCGCCATCTGCATTCTTGGTGTTCTTTGAAATTAGCGCTATGACACCATCGCAACCTTTGACCCTCGTCCGGCAATTTGTCTTCCATTGTTCGTCCCACGCTTCCTTGGCAGACATGTCAACAAACTCAAATGGCGACTTGTCGTTCTTTGCCTGAGCGACCAAGAAATCACGATAGCGACTGTCCTCTACTGCGAAAGCTATGAAGATACGTTTTGCCATTTTGCCGTCCTTTCCGTCCGGGTTTCACTCTATTGAATCCTAGCGCGTGCTAGGTGTACCAACTAGCACTTATGTGAATCCTTCTTGATGGCTTTAGCAAGCAAAAATGCGGAAGAAAAGATATGACCTGAAAAGACTGCCGCCAGAAGAAACTGTTCGAAGTTCAGCTTTCTCCTCTTTACGATAGCATGTCGCATCCACCTTGCAAATCCGCCGCGCAGGACATAACATCGGCGGCAACGATTGGAAAGATCATGATGAGGGGGAAATACCACCCATGAGCACGTCCATTACCGACATAATAGAATCGGCAGTTCTAAACAGTCCTCTGTTTTCTGAACCGATGAGGGTGCTTGGGACGCCCGTCACCGGAAACGGATTCGTCATTGTCAATCTAGTCGGCACGAGAACCAGCACTTTTCTTAGCGGCGTCACTCTTTCGAAGAAGGAACTGGATGCCATTCAGATTGAGAAGAAGGAATCAATATTCGGCGGCAATCCTCGGCTCTTCAAGCTGGGGCTAGAATCACTTCGGATATCGCTGGCTCAGGAGTATGATCCATATTTCGGGTTGTCCATCTCAAGGGTAGATCCTCTGCCCCATCAGCTCGACGCCGTTTACAACCATCTGCTGAAGTCTGCGCGTTGCCGTTTTTTGCTGGCCGATGACGCTGGTGCCGGAAAGACAATCATGGCGGGTCTCCTGCTCAAGGAAATGAAACTCCGTGGATTGGTTGAGAGAGTGCTCATCGTTTGCCCCGCCAACCTGGCTTTCCAGTGGCAACGGGAAATGACAGACCGATTCCAAGAGTCGTTTCACATCCTGCGCGGGGGCGATCTGCGAGTTCAGTACGGCGTCAACCTCTGGAATAAAGAACTCCAACTTATAACCTCGATGGACTTGGCAAAACGAGAAGAGATTCTCCCCAGCGTTAAACAGGCAGATGATTGGGATTTGATCATCGTTGATGAAGCGCACAGGATGTCAGCCAGGGACGCTGAACATAAAAGCGAACGGTATAGGCTTGGCGAACTGCTTCGGGATAAGACGGGACACATTCTTCTCCTGACAGCAACGCCTCATAAGGGCGACCCGGAAAACTTCTCACTCTTCCTGCAACTCTTGGATCAGGAAGCTTACGCCGATGTTAAATCTATCCATGAAGCGATGGAAAATGGAGAAGCCGCTTGTTATCTGCGTCGAACAAAAGAAGTGATGCTCAGTTTTCCCACGCTTCAGCCGGATGGAACTTGGAGAGCAACAAAACTATTCACAAAGCGAATTCCTCATACCGTCGCCTTCGACCTGGAGGGAGAGGAGTTCGATCTTTACAACGAAGTCACCCATTACGTTCAGAAGCAGTCCCTCAGAGCGGCTGAATGCGGAGAGGATAGCCGCGCCCGCGCCGTTGGGTTCATAATGGCGATGTATCAGCGACGGATGGCTAGTTCAACCTATTCGCTTGAACAATCTCTTCTTCGTCGCCAGAAAGCGCTAAAGGATCTCCTTCAGAGCGCTCATAATCTTGGCGACATTACCATGCCCGACATTCCGTCTTCAGAAGAATGGGACGAAATGGATGATGCAGATCGGGAATCCAAGGAACGCGAGATTGAAAAAGCCACTCTTGCCAAACGGAAGCCCGACCTCGAAGCGGAATTGAAGGATTTGGCCGACCTTATCGCCAAAGTTCAAAAGGTTGAGGCGAGCGGGCTGGAAATCAAGTTGCGCCGATTGAAGGACCAAATCACCGATCAGGGCTTCTTCTCAAATCCTAATCAACGCCTGCTCATTTTCACCGAGTACAGGGACACATTGGACTACCTCGTAGCCGCCCTTCGCAAGTGGGGCCTTACTGTCGGTCAAATCCACGGCAACATGAAACCCGGTTCCAGAGATGAAGAAGGAACGCGGTTGAACTCAGAGCGCAACTTCTGGGATCTCAAGACTCAGGTTCTGGTTGCAACAGAAGCGGCCGGTGAAGGCATCAATTTGCAGTGCTGCAATATTCTTTTCAACTATGACATCCCGTGGAATCCCAATCGCCTTGAACAGAGAATGGGGCGCATTCATCGTTACGGTCAGACAAAAGATTGTCTCATTTTCAATTTCTTCGCCCGAAATACGGTTGAAGGAAGGGTTCTTCAGAAGCTTTTGGAGAAACTTCAGGCTATTCGGGATGCTCTTGATGACGATTCGGTGTTTAACGTGGTTGGAGAAGTTCTGCCCGCGACTCAGATCGAGCGCCTGCTCAGAGACTTCTATGCGGGTAAACTCAGTGGGAATGACATAGAAGCCCGGATTGAGATCGAAGTTAAGGAAGAAGACTTCCGAAATATCTGCAAGTCAGCCTTGGAAGGACTAGCCAAAAGGAATCTCAATCTGCCGATGCTTGTGGAACGAAGAGCGATGGCACAGGAACGTCGTATTGTTCCAGAAACAGTTGCCCGCTTCTTCGAGTCCAGTTCAAAGGAGATCGGCTTATCCTTAAATCCCATCAAGACGGTAGAAAGAGCCTTTACGGTCGGTAAGATACCAATCTCCCTCCATGACCTCTGCCGAGCTAAGAATTGGAAATTACCTCCTCTTGCTAGAAAGTATGAACGTATTTGTTTTGATAGAAGTCAATTGTTGAAGGATGACCGTCTGGAATGGGTAACGCCGGGCCACCCTCTCTTTGAAGCGGTGCGCCGTCAGATATGGGAACATACGCAACCTCAGATTCGACAGGGCACAATCTTCTATTCGTTGGATTTGGAACAGTCTGCAATCCTTGAACTTTTTATTGCCGGGGTTGCTGACGGCACCGGAGATATTCTGCACCGTCGTCTCTTTCTGGTTGAAACGGATGCCGGTGGTAATCGGAGACTGAGAGATCCCAACTATGTGCTCGACCTGATTGTTCCTGACAAGCAGCCGCAGGTCGTGCCGCAGATAGTGATCGATGATAAGACAACTTCATTCCTGTTCGAGAAGGGCCTTCAAGGTTTTGTTCAGGAAGTGTCATCGGAACGGGAGCATGAACTTGATCTGATTGAGAGAAGTGTCAGGACGTGCTTTGAAGAACTCATCCAAAAACGAAACGATGTTCTTTCCAAACATCTTCTTGCACAAGACAACGGAGATCAGAGCGCTGTGGGCCTCGCAGAATTGGAAGCGCAGAAATTGCAGGAGTTGCAGAGACGCCGCGATCTTCGCTTGAGCTTGCTGTCAAAACAACGAGGGCTCTCCCTCCAGGGCGTTGACCGAATTGGCATCGCGCTTGTAATGCCTCATCCTGAACGCCCGTCTCACACTAATCTTAAGAGCGATCCTGAGACAGAACGAAGGGCGGTTGAGACAGTCATTGCTTATGAGAAAGCCAGAGGCTGCAAGATAGAGGATGTTCAAGCAGACAACATAGGGTTTGACCTTCGCAGTTTGCACCCTGACACCGGCGAGCTGAGACTGATAGAGGTTAAAGGAATCGGCGCGGCCACGGGGACAATCTTCCTTTCGCCAAATGAGAAGAGAATTGCGGAGGACAGGCAGGATCTCTACTGGCTCTACGTCGTTACCCATTGCGATACGGCACCGCAACTTGAAGATCCCATAAAGAATCCGTCCCGTTACCCGTGGCATGAGGTGAAGAAAGTGGAGCATTATCGTTTGGATGTGGACGCCTTGCAGCAACCGATGATATTGAAAGAAGATACTCCGTCTTACGGTATCGAGGACAAGTGATGCTATATTTCGCCTATGGATCGAATATGGATTGGTCTCGTATGCACGAGCGCTGTGCCGCCGCACAGTTCGTGGTCAAGGCTCTGCTAATAGATTACGAGCTTCAGTTTACTCACACATCCAATATCCTCAAGAGTGGCACAGCGGATATCATTCCTGCGCCGGGCAAGAGTGTCTGGGGCGTGGTCTATGAACTGACCGCAGAAGACCGAAGGCAGCTTGACAAAAAAGAGGGCGTTTCCACCAAGGTGTATCAACCTCAAGATTTAACTGTGCAAGCCGAAGGAGATCCGCAACGCTCGTTGAAAGTCTATACCTACGTCATTTGCTCGAAGGAGTCGCCACGTCCAAAGCCTTCAACGATTTATCTTAAGTATCTACTGGATGGTGCGAAAAAATGGCAACTTCCTTCATCATATGTTGAATTGTTGCGAGCGACTGAGACACTGCCATCAGCAAGATGTGATATATGAGCATACCATCATCCTGCAAACGGTTGATAGAAGTGGACTTTCCGATTGCCGTCGTCAGCGCTCATTCGGCGCGAGAGAAATCCATTCGTCATGGGCACCCTTCAACTTTGCATTTATGGTGGGCTAGACGACCTCTTGCCGCTTGTCGGGCAGTTCTGATGGGACTTCTTCTTCCTGATCCATGCCATAAAGATTGCCCTGCTGATTTCAAGCCAAAAGCGTGGGAACTGCTGTCGAAACGATTCGGAGTCGGCAAGAAGGCTGGAGACGCTGATCTTCGGGAACTTCTGCTGAAGTTTATAGGCGAACTTTCCAATTGGGATAATTCATCCAACTCCACGTATCTCGAAATTGCCCGTGGATTAGTCAAAGCGGCTCATCCTGAAGAAACGCCTGTAGTCGTTGATCCTTTTTCCGGTGGCGGTTCGATACCTCTTGAAGCCCTGCGACTGGGATGTGACGCCTTTGCGAGTGACTTGAATCCTGTTGCCTGCCTGATTCTGAAAACTCTGCTTGAAGATATCCCGAAATACGGCAATGCCGACTTCACCCTCAAAGACGGGGAAGGCAAAGACGTTGCGGTGCATGGGTTGGCCGATGCGTTGCTACATGTCGGCAAGCAGGTCAAGGTGGCTGTCGAAAACAAACTGGCACAATTCTATCCACCCGAATTGATCTGCCCCGAAAGGGTCGAGGGTCGAGCCGTTCAGTTCTTTACCGTTCGACACGACGGTATTGCTACTGTTGGCTATCACACCCTAGCCGAAGGATTAGAGAACCTCGATGTAAGCTCACCTGATGCTGACTACTATTACTTGCCTCTCAGGGGAACTGACGTATCATTGCATTCCGTCGTTTCGTCCTCACTCGGCAGCGCCCGGACAACAAGCAAGGAAGAATGGATCAAATATATCCAAGACTTAGGGGCGAAGAAGCTGCTTCTTTCTCGTCCCATTGCCTATCTATGGGCAAGGACTGTCCGTTGTGAAGCTGCTGGCTGCGGGGCGGAGATTCCGTTGGCACGAACATTATGGTTGAGTAAGAATGCAAGACGTAAGAAGGCGTTGCGTTACGCAATAGAACGTCCGACAAAAGGAACTCCGTTCGTGCAATTTGAGATCTTTACCCCGGAATCTGAGTCAGAGGTGCCGAATGGAACGGTTCATCGTGCCGATGCAACCTGCCCATGCTGTCACATCGTGTTGCCCGCCGCTCGTGTTCGATCACAACTAGCGGCACAACGCGGTGGCGCTGATGTGAAGTTCGATTTCGAGGGCAACCGCATCGGTGGTGCGATGTTACTCGCTGTAGTCACACTACGC
Source organism: uncultured Victivallales bacterium (assembly GCA_964487695.1). GTDB lineage: Bacteria > Verrucomicrobiota > Kiritimatiellia > UBA8416 > CAZASC01 > CAZASC01. The sequence goes on along the minus strand of CAZASC010000104.1, from coordinate 1,374 downwards.
GAAGGCACAACAGGGAGGTTCTATCGATTGCCCACGCAGGAAGATTACACGCCGGTCTTCGCCGCGCAGAAAGCCGTTGCCAGCTTGCCAAGTAATGCCGTGCCCAATGAACCTTTACCGCCCATCGGGGCGCTCGGTTTTCGAGTACAACGATATGGAATGCTTCAATGGGGTGACTTGTTCACATCACGTCAACTCTTAGCAATTTACCATTTTGCCACCACGAGCAGAGACCGCGCAGGCCAATTTGCTGATTCTGCATCACTAGCAGTGGGCAAGATTGCCGATCTCTCAAATGCACTTTGTGGTTGGATTCCCGAAGTTGAATGTCCCTCTGCGGTGTTCAAACTGGGTAGAGTGAAAATGAGTTGGGATTTTGTTGAGAGCGCCATTCTTCAGGATTCAAGTGGATCATATCAAGTGTCGTTAGATAATCTTGCCGCTGGAATCAAATCGGCGTATGTCGGAAATCACACAGCGCAACATTTGATGGCACAAGCCCAATCATCACCCCTTTCGGACGAATCAGCAGCGGTCTGGTTTACTGACCCACCATACTACAACGCTATTCCTTACTCTGATCTTTCGGATTTCTTCTTTGTTTGGCTCAAACGTGCCACGCTGAACGATACACTATGTCGGGACCCATTTGACAAATCAAACGCTCTCACCCCTAAAATTCCAGAGGCCGTTCAGGATGATGCGCGCACTGCCAATGGCAAACCTAAGAATAGGCAATTCTTCGAGGATACTATCGCGCTTGCGTTTGCGGAAGGGCGCAGAGCTTTGCACTCAAGTGGAATCGGTGCCGTAGTATTTGCTCACAAATCAACTGAAGGGTGGGAAGCGCTCCTGTCTGGGCTGATCCGAGGAAAGTGGACGATTACAGCCTCGTGGCCGATTTCTACCGAAATGGGGCACCGCATTCGTGCGCGTGACTCCGCTGCTCTGTCCACAAGCGTTCACCTTGTCTGCCGTCCTCGCCCAGCAAATGCAGGAATTGGCGATTGGAGCGAAGTCAAAGCGGCGATGGAGAAACGTATTCGGGAATGGTTGCCAACGCTACAGAAGCATGGGGTTCGTGGAGCAGATGCCATTTTCTCTTGTCTGGGCCCGGCGCTTGAGAGTTACAGCAAGTACGACAAAGTCCTGACTGCCGCCGATAGGGAAGTTCCTCTTGGTGGAGATCCTGACGCCACTGAAGCTCATGAGCGCGGTTTTCTTTCCTATGTCTTTGAAGCATTGTCCAAAGAGGCACTGCGGGAGGTATTAGGTAGCGCGGAAACAGAAGGCTTTGAAGAAGATGCTCGAATGACTGCTCTCTTCCTCTGGACTTTGCAAACAACAAAGGGTAACGGGAATGGTAAAAAAGCA
>CAZASC010000103.1:0-12407 GCA_964487695.1 uncultured Victivallales bacterium | reverse complement strand
TAGATGAATGTAATGCAGTTTGCTTTAGTTCTTTTGACGTTAAGGGTATTATACCACACTACAACATGAATGAGAAGCACAATATGTAGTTAATAAGAGATTTATTTCAACGCATTGCACTTCGCCGCCATGTTCAGGACCGCCGCCAGTCGTTCGACATTCACTCCAGCCTTGACCAGAATATTAGGAACGCCATCAGAGCCGACAATCTCGTTGTCGCCGCTCTGGCCGGGACGCACGGTAAATGGTCCAATAAGCGAGATGCTGTTTGGCGGAGGCACTGGTTCTGGTTCTCCTGCCCGTCTATGCCCTGCGGCTTCGAGCAACTTTACCGCCCCTTCTTTGTGCCAAGCCCAAAACTGTCTAGCGCCGTCGTTCACATGCTTTGCCAATCCGCCTCGGACGGCTTTGTCCATCGGGACTCCGGCAGTGCGCACACCGACATCTTGAAGCCACTTGCCAACATCTTGGCATGTGGCATCAAATAACGTGCCAATTTGAGTCATCGTCAAGTATTCAAAACTCGGGAATGGATCGTTATGCATGGCGGGCCTCCTTCTTTTTCAAGTCAGCGAGTACGCCGGGATTGATGATTTCGGCCAAGGCCACCAAGTCCTCGTGGTCGAACACCCGCCTTCCTCCGATTCGGATTGGCTCCTGCACCTGCTGTGTGGATAAAAGGTACGTAATTTTGTAGGGCATGCACTTCAGCAGGTCCGCCGCTTCGTGCAACAGATAATATTTGGTGTCCATAATTGGACCTCCTTCTGTTGTATCTATGCCGCTGCGGATTAATTTCTTATCGTTAGGACAAATATATTTCAAAAGAATGTCACGTCTCCTTCGTAGTTGTTGTCGTGCCCTAAAAGAAACAGCCCGACCTTCACGAAAAGGTCCAGTTCGTTCAGTTGCAGCAACTCCATGAGTCGCCACTTTGTCCTATAGTTGACATGTATCCTTCCTGCGTGACGTTGATAATGCGAAATGGCGCTTGGTGCCACTCCGATAAAGGCAGCAAAGACACCTGCGTTGAGTCCGGTGTGATCCATAAGGGCGATAATATTGCGACCAGTGATCTGTGGCCTTCGGCCAATGCGAGAGCGGACGGAAGGATCATGTTCATAGGCAGCATTCGACGCCTTCAAGTCTTGCCGGACGGCTCGCAACATCTCGGCAACCTTGGCGGGCACGTCATAATGTTGCTGTTGGCACCAGATGAGAAAGCGACGTATCACATTCAAATGCAATCTTTTCGTTTCTGGGGATAACGGCCTGTTGAGAATAAAGTGCCTATAGGTGCTTAGCGTGGCGTCATTGATTATGGGGTACTCCTCCTTATCACCTATGATAGCGAGAAATACCCTTAATGCTGAAACAACATTATCTATGGTACGTTTTGATCGGCCTTGTCCTGCGACCCGTATCCACTCGTCGGCGTTCAATTCCCAAATAGTTGTTATGTGGCTCATTGGATCATCTGTCCTTTCCACGGAGAAAAAGGCTAGTGCTGCATGGGGCAGCACAAGCCTTGTGTTTTTCTTATGTGCAATTAAACTCTAGAGCGAAGTGTTGGTCCGACCTAACCACCGCAGGTGCGGCATCGACACGGTGACATCTTTTCACGGTGTTCGATGCCGCACGTTGCACAAGGCATGTTCTACGGGCAATGATAACGCAGTCGTCGCTTGCCGATTGCAATGTATTGCCGATCTAGCTCGATGCCTACAACCTCGTCCCAACCGGCTCTTACAGCACCGATGACTTCGGAGAACACGCCACAATAGGGAATCAGGAGGCGTCGAGGGCGACCAAGCTGCGGCGGCAGCATCAGCTTGGCCAGCCATTCCGTTAAGGCCAAGGGTTTTAGGGTCGGATGCTTGTTGCCCAGACCCTTTAGTCCCTCATTGCGTTCATCGTCGCTGACCTTGGGGCAGAACTTAAAAAACCGAGATGGACCTCCTGAATCCTTGTAACCACGACTGACGAACGGATTGCGGCGTCGATAGAGGCCATTTGGACTGATGGTCACTCCCTTGCGTATAGGCGACCCCGTTGACACGGTATGCTTGTTGGTCGAATCCAACACTGCGACCGCCTCTTCGTCCAAGACCACATTTGTCGGAAATCTCCCGCTGTCGAGCCTACAGGCGTCGATATTTAGGCTGCCGCAACCCCACTTGATGGCATTCTTGGCGCACGTTCCATCTAATGGCCATTGCCCACGAATTATTGGCTCATACACCGGCTTAAGCGAATTGATATAGCCTTTCCATGGTTGTGCCGCTGGGGTACGTGGCTCATATGCTTCCGCCGGGGGAGATGACTGCGATGGTCCGCCCTTTGCGTGCTTACCTGCGACATTGAAAGCGTGCCCCCGATTCGGGCAGCCAGCCGCTTTGTCGATTTGGAGAGCAGTATTTGTTGATTTAGGCATTCCGTGACCGTGAAGCCAAATCAGGAATTCTCTGAGTTGAAAACCTCCCTCTTCAATGGCTGAGGCGAGGCGGTGGCCGGTGGTTGCGCTGCCGAATGAGAATAGGAACGCACCCGGCCTCAGCACTCGTCCGATTTCGGCCCAAATATCGGAAGCGGGCACATCGGAATCCCAACGTGCTATGTCCACCCCATATGGGCAGTCGCACAACACGCCGTCAAAACTGTTCGAATAAAGGGTGGGAAGCACGTCCTCAACGGAACCACGATATATTTCGAGTTTGCACATTTTAGACTGCCTTCTTTCCGGTAGTATTTCCTACCTCGATAATTTCATGTTCAAAAACTGGGCTTGCCTGCGGGCCTGTGTGAACGCCAAAAAACTCGTCAAGCCGTCGCCGTTGTTCTGCCTCGGCCTTCTGCATTCTTTGAACCGCCAGTGTGTAATACGGATGATGAATTTCCATTCCGAGAAATTGCCGATTATTGAGAAAAGCCATTTTGGGCGTCGTCGCCGCCCCCATGAAGGGATCAAACACGAGATCGCCCGGACGGGAATACGAGGTAATCAAATCTTCTGCGAGTCTCTCAGACATCAGCGCCGGATGTTTGAACGCATCTCGGTCTTTGGTCGTCTGGTTGAAACCGACGTTGTATTCCCATATCAGGGATCGGACCCTCCACATGGGTATGGTCTTGGTGACTGGAGGCGTAAAGGCTCCGTTCTTTGTACGGTTGTAGAATATGCCTTTCTTCCCGCCGCACTTGTTCCTGTGATCCTTGATCAGATTGATGCTGTCAGGTTTTCCCTTGGAAAAGACGAAGACGAAATCCGGTGACGTTCCATAACGTCCATTGGATGGGCAGCGGCTCCCATTCTTAGCGATCACATGGGTTTGATGGAGCCGAAAGCCTAGTTCCTTGAAGAAGAGCGCCTGCTGGAAAGAGGTACACGTTTGGTCGCCGCCCTTAATCTGGTCTTGAACATTCCAGGCAACGATGCCACCGACGGTCGTGATTCGATAGAGTTCCGTGGCTATTGCTTTGAAATCGAGGGGGTGCTGGCCATACGTTCTGATGTCATCGTACGGAGGTGACGTAATAGTGCAGGACACGGAGTCTGCAGGCAAGTTCTTCATGCCGTCAACGCAACTACAGCACAGCAACTGGTTGATGAAGTTCTCAGGCAACATGGGCCACCTCCTCACGAATCTTGCTGACGGTTGCAACGATCTCACCCAGCAAGGCGAAAACACGGTGGGGTCGGGCATGCTTCCAGTCAACGCTTGCAACGTCCTTGCGGAACATAGACAGACGAGTTGAGATCATGGCGAGTGTGTGCAATGCCTCGTCTGGTGACTCTTGAAATGGCACAGCATTGTTTTCGGTCAGCGATGATGGCTGTATTCTCGGTGCCACAACAGTCTTCAGTTTGTCTTGCTGGAAGTGCGGGGCAGCAATGGCGACGACCGCTGGCTTTGTCTTCGTCGCATCAGATGGGATTTCTTTGCTTGCTGCTCTTGGGGTGAAGGGGATCACTGGACTGACCTTCGTGTCATTAGAAACTGGCTTGTCCTTTGGTGTGGCGAGCATTAAAATAGCCTCGCTAAACGTTAAATTGGCGATATCCTGAGCGTTTGCGGCAATCTCTGGGTAGTGTTTTGCGATCTTCATATAATGATCAGCAGACCTGATAGAGATGCCGCATCGCTCGGACACCCATTGGGAGAACTTCCCATGGCCGATATTGTCCTTAACGTTTTGCAAAATCTGCCCGGCCTCTTTAGCCTTAAGGAGTGAGGACTTAAAAAGGGCTGATATGGCTGTACACTTGTGCCTAATTCTTGCAGCCATTTGTTCCAACTGCTTTGCGGTCAGGTTTTTCGGTTTGCGATCTTGTTTGCGACACTTCAAAGTTCACCACTTCTTTCTGCAGGACCATTGTGGTCTGCTCTGGAGAAGAGAAAGGCTCCTGGCTGCGAACGCCGCAGTCAAAAGAGCCTCGCTCACACATTCACACCGCTTACAGTGCAATTAAATGTTTTTGACGGAAGACGACTCCTGCGACACCGCAAAAGTCCTTGTCACACGGACATGGATGTGCAATTAAACTCTGTGGTGGAATTGCTTGGGGTAGGCTGGCAGGGTCTTGGGGATATGGAAGTGGGGTGCCGAGGTCTAACAACTACGGCACTGACGCACTGACATGTGGGGAGGCTGTCAGTGTGTCAGTGCCGTTATGGTATGGCGGACGAAATTACTGTTGCTGGTAATGGTGAAGAAGCCGCTGTTTGCCAACTGCGATGAACTGCGGGTCGATTTCGATACCGACCACCTCATCCCACCCGGCTTTGAGCGCACCGATGATCTCCGAGAATACGCCGCAATACGGCACCAGCAAACGTCGTGGGCGGCCATGTTGGGGCGGCAGGATGATCTTGGCAAGCCATTCAGTTAAGTCCAAGGGCTTTGGGGTCGGGTGCGTATTGGCTAGGCCATCCAGTCCCGCCTTGCGTTCGGCTTTGGTGACCTTGGGGCAGAACTTAAAATAACGTGATGGACCTTCGGCGTCGTCGTAATAACGATTAGGGCGATAGGTCGTCCCTTTGCGTTTTCTCAAGGTGGACGTTACGTCAAGTTGTGCGGCGGCCTCTTCGTCCAAGACCACGTTTGTCGGAAATCTCCCGCTGTCGAGCCGACATGCCTCGGTGTTCAAACTACCGCAACCCCACTTGAGAGCATTTTGGGCACAGGTTCCCTCCATCGGCCACCTGCCACGAATTATCGGCTCGTACACGGGTTTGAGCGAGGCTGTATAACCTTTCCATGGCTGCGCTGCCGGAGTTCGTGGTTCATAAGCCTCCACATAATGAGGGGATTGGGATGTACCGCCGCTGGCGTTCATGCCTGCGACGTTAAACGCCCTGCCTCGACTTGGACATCCGTGTGCCTTGTCGATTCGCAGAGCGGTGTTTGTGGATTTGGGCATTCCGTGTCCGTGAAGCCAGGCCAACGACTCCAAGATTTCAAATCCAGCGTGTTCGATGGCCGTCGCAAGCCTGTGTCCCGTGCGGGCGTTACCGAAGGACAAGATCGATGCTCCCGGCTTGAGGACTCGCCCTATTTCGGCCCACACAAGTGGCGGAGGCACGTCGGCATCCCAGCCTGCTATCTCCACGCCGTACGGTGGATCGCTCAGGCAGCCATCAAAAGTGTTGGATGGTAAACTTGGAAGCACGTCCTCGACGGCCCCACGATAGATTTCGAGGTTCATACGGCTTGCCTTTCAGTACGATCTTCCAGCACAAGGAATTCATGTTCAAAGGCCGGGCTTGCCTGCGGGCGTGATGCCGATGCTCGGGCCACTTCGCTTCGAATGCTGGCGACGGCGGCCGAAATCTCATCAAGCCGGGCGAGGTAGCGATCCGGGCCTTCCTGCCGCCAGTCGATGTCCGCCAAGCCCTTTCTGCAAAGGGCAAGGGTGCCCGATAGGTTGGCCAGTACGCCCAGCGTCGCTTGGGGTGATTGCTTGGACGGCGGCATAGCGGCGGTTGCCACAGTGCCGAGGGCGTGGGCGGTAGCCTTGGAGGATTTTTTGGCCACCAACAGCAGGGCGGTCGTGATCGTCAAATTGGAATTCCAATTCCATTTTGAAATCGCTTTGGCGTTTCGAGCAAGGGACAGATAATTGTTCGCATGCCGCTGGCAGACGCCGCAATTGGTGCGCACGAATTCCATGAACTGGCCATGCGGAATCTGCTTCTTGGCCTTGAGCAAGAGATGGCCACAGGCGATTGCTTGTTCGAGGGCGGTTCTGACCGAGAGGTTGACTTTGGCATAAGCCTGTCGAATCTCTGTCGCAAGGCTGTTCAAATCTTGCTGGTTCATTGCTCGATTCACGTTCATTTTCCTTTGCACAGAAGAAGAGGCGGGCCTCCGTCGCACGGGGCGAGACGCTCGGCTCTAGAGAAATTAGACTAAACTTGGACGACTGGGGCAAGAACATGCTCGCACGTCGCCACTGACACACTGACACTTTTGCAAAATGTCAGTCTGTCAGTTCATCTCCTTGAGCCTGCGAAAGAACGCCCTCTCCGACTTGCCAGTCTGCTCCTGCCAACCCTTTGCTTGGTCCGTAGTCGTTGAATGTTCGGCCATCAATTGACGGATAATCTCATATTCCGATTCTTTTTGTTCTCTACGTGATGGCCCGCCCGACGTGGAGTACCTCAATTCAATGCAATGCTCTGCAATACTGGACGTGACCAAAGTTGTCCAGTGGGACTCAGCACGATGTTGCCGACACCGCAGGTAATCGGGCAACGCCTTATCGAGGAGTTGCCGCATGTCCAGATGCCCGCCGAGCCTCGTAAATTCAGCGATGACGTAATCGGCGACCTCACGACATTCATCTGGCGACAATTCGGGATCGTTCGTTGGCCAGCCCTTGGCGATGACGTGATACATCAGAGCGGCGACCTGCTCGTCGGTGGGGGCATATTGCAGGTAGTGGACCCTGCTCTTTATAGCGTCGAGAAGCGGCGTCGTGCTAAGGCACTGATTTGAAATGAAGATGATCCCGCCCGTAAACGATATCGTGCGATCCTGTTTATCACGGCGGTATTTGATAATTCGGGGCTGCCGCCGATCAGCCGAATTGCCGAGAGCGGCCAGCAGCAGTTGCACGGCCTTCTTGTCGGCAAAAATTTGCCCCACGTCGTCCAAAACAACCACATGGGTTGGCAGGTCGCCGAGCAGGTCCAGCAGGCCGATTTGGGTTATGCTACCGACATGATGGTAGTGCGGGGTGCCCGTTTCTTCGAGAGTCTTGATGACGGTGTACGTTTTTGACGTTCCAGCCCGGCCAAACAGGTAAAATCCGTTGTCGGAACGCTCTGCGACTGCCCTCACTCGGTCCCGAATGATCGCCAGCCTGCTGTTTAGGGCAGCAAATGCATCGTTTTCGCCAATTTCCACGAGAATTTCCTTTCTTTCAGGTACAAACAGGGGTATTATTTCGTCTTCAAACCTGCCAAATGACACTTTTTCCCTTATGTGCAATTAAATTCATCGTTATAGGTGTATCCCTACATGGCCCCAGCATCCCGCTTGCCTAGCTCGTTACGAATCCGTAAGCTCTAGCCATGGGAATTCGTGAGAGAATCATTGAGTTTGCTGGACAAAGAGGGCTGGACTACAAGAAGCTGGCAGATTTATCAGGATTGCCACGACCTACCGTCCATCGCTACCTGCATTCCAAGAATGACCTGACGGGGGAAAGGATCGACAAACTGCTGGTCGTTTTGGGGCTGGCAGTAGGCAGACATCGCAGGACCAAGGCAGAAATCGACCCGCCCAAAGCCTTGTTCATGGAGCCTGTGGCCGGGACGAAGGCTTTATTGCGATATCCCGGCTCCAAATGGCGAATGATGCTCGATCTGGTAAGGCAACTGCCGCCCCACGAGCATTACGTCGTCCTTTTTGGCGGGTCAGGGGCGGACCTGCTGCGTAAGCCGCCATCCGCTTTGGAAACCTTCAACGATCTCGACGACAACGTATCGAGCCTTTTTACCGTATTGCAGGACGATCAGTTGCGAGAAAGGCTGTCGGACAAAGTGGCCGTGACCCCAGCCCAATCGCAACGAGCTTACGAGGATGCTCTTGCGATCATGGACAAGGACGCCGACCCCGTTAAAAGGGCTTGGGCTTTTCTGGTCGTTAGCCATCAAGGCTATTGTTTGGCGTCCCCATCGTTTCAGCAGGCAAATCGGTGGCGGTTCGGCGGCAAGCCAAACTCCAATTCCAAGAACTGGTCCAAACTGCCCGAGATCATCGAAGCCACGGCACAAAGATTCAAACACGTCCAACTGCCAAACCGATCTTGGCAGGATGTACTGCAAACCGCCGATTCGCCAACCACGCTGTTCATGGCAGATCCGCCATATTTCCCCGGCACGTTTCAAAGGCAATATTACCGCCGCACCCTGACCGTCGAGGACCACAAGGAACTTTTGGCAGCGTTCAACGATGTAAAGGGCTTTGTCATCCTGAGCGGATATTCGAACGAACTCTACGACGTTGAACTCGCCCATTGGCGACGAGTGGAGTTTAGCACCAGCACCACGATGGCCCTCAATGGCGGTCGGGCCGAACGTGCCGAGATATCGTGGATGAATTTTGACGAACACGGTAAGAGGATTATTCATTGAGGCACTTTCAAAAACAGGTTTTTCGAAATTACATAGAGTCGGCAATCCTATTTAGCCTGCGTCTGGTGCCTGTCACAACTGCCCGGCAGCAGTTGTACGACACCATCACGCCTATTTTGTGCCAGCATCCATAATATTTGAATTGCTACGATTCGCTAGGAACGACGATCTCAAGTCTCGTAGGGGTAAGGTAGGGTCGAAATACGCCGATTTCGGAGGATAACTACCTCAGAGGGCATCGTCTCTAGCACAACTTGTTGCAGTACCCATCATTTTTCTTACGTCATAGAAGATTTTCTGTACGGCTTCTGCTTGACAGGGTTGATTCCGCTTGATTTCGTATTTCTCGTTTGTTATAATCTGCATAGTTAAATATTAAATATAAATCAAATAAGAAAGGGTTCGAAGATGAGAAAAGTATTCAAACGTAAGGTATACGATTCAAACAAAGGGGAAGTAGTTGCCAGTTGCTCCAGCGGAGTACAGGGCAATGCCAACTATGCGATTGAAACATTGCGTCGCACAGATAAGGGCAACTTCTTTCTGGTGTGTCAAGGCCGCACAATAACGAGATGCGCTGAAAGCAATGTCAGGGTGGCCAGGGACGGCCAAATCCTCGTGGTTTTGAATGCAGGTGCCGCCAAGGAATGGCTGTCAGAAGTAGGACATGACGAAAAATATATCCAGTTGTTTGGAAGTGAGTTGACGGAAGCATAGTTCTTTCCATGAACCAGCGGCGTAGCTGGTTCTTCGTTCTCAGACCCCGCCGGTTTGACCGACATTTGCCGGCGGGGTCGAGCAATGCGACTGAGCCGTAGATGATGTTGTGCAGCGTATCGTAAACCACGCCTAACGACACCCCTTGGTAGGCTTCGAATGAGAAATGCTGCGCATTGGGCGTGCCGAAGGCAACACAAGTTATATGAAGGCAAAATATATGGGAAACACAAGAAGTTATAGCAGGCGGCGTGTACAGAGGCTTTTTCAATGGCTCAAGGCGTTCGGGTCAGGGGAGATCGAGGCGGATGAGATCGGCCTGGTACTAGATGGGTATGAACTGGAGGAGGTGGTTGGCGCAATGAACGACTTCAGTGACTGCTGGGGAGAAGAAGTGCCTTGGGCAGTTATTAAGACATCGCACCTCAGCATCCATAAACACGGCCGTTATTTTGAGGCTATTGATGGCAAATGAATAGAAAAGGACATGCAACAACCAAGCAGCACGCCCCGCTACTTTTCTGGAAGTCCTTTTTGCGGCGGGGCTGTGCAAGGAGATTAAGATGAAAACATTTGAAGAAGTAAATGAGGTAGTGGAGTTTGCCGCCGCCGTGTTCAGGAAACATATTAGCGGTGGAATATTGCAAGAGTCTATTGCAATCACACAATTCGCAGACGGCACGCTATCGTCGCAACTGTACTGTGGCGTGCCCTGTTGTTGTCGAGGGTTGGGGGAGGAGGTGCTGATTAGGATTGATGCTGGTGACTATGACCAGACCAGTGACTATCGTGACGCTATCAGGGAAGCCAATGCGTTGATGGGCACAGAAGAAACCGAGGACGAGATCGAATCGCAGATGTCGGATGACATCGTGGAAGAATGGCGAGAGAACACATTAAACGAGATGTGGGAAGAGGAAACCCACCCCCGAGATAATTAGGCCAGATGGACTTCGGGTCTGTAGCAGGTCCGGTTGGTCCGGCAATAAGGAAAGTGTCCCATGAAGAATAAACGATCAGAATTACGACGCCCGAGATATTTCGGCAAAAGCGAATTGGCGAGGGCCGATGGTCCCCGATCTTGAGAGCGGGTGGCAGGCTCCCGCATGGATATTGGAAATGCCCCAACGGGTGCAATGCGAATTGCCGTTGAATTTGAACTGAAACTGGGAAGCGGCGTGGAGCCGTGACCCAAAAATGTCGTGCGAGATCGACATGAAGAATTGGAAACGACTTGTAAGGAATGCTGTGGCGGCTTGGCCGCCTCTCTCGCCCAATTGTCCTTGCGGTCCTACGCCCAAATGGGCAGGGCTTTTATCATGGAGAAAAGAAAGAACGGGAAAAAGAGTTTAATTGCACATGCGAAGGGCATGACTACTACAACAACATCACAAACGACGGTCATGCCTCGAATGATTTGCCTTAAGAATCTGGCCCAAATGCTGGATTGCCATCGACGCTCAGCTCGGCGATGGCTGGATGAGGCGGGCATTTCACCCCTCGCTCTGGGCAGCGGCCCCAAAGGCGGCATTCGATATCTGTGGTCCGAGGTCGAGCCATGGATCGAAGGCTTGAAGAGGGTGAAATAATCATGGCCAGCATATATCGACGAGGCAAGACATTCTGGATCACGTATCGGGTCGGCGGCAAGAACGTGTGCCACTCCCTGAACACGAACAACGGCAGGGAGGCCGTGGAAATGAAGAAAAGGTTCGAGGCCCTGAAGACCAACGGGCTGCTTTCTAAGCCCTCCAGCACGCCGACTGGGCCGTTTCTCCAGGCTCTCTGCGAATACTGGCGAAAGACCAGAGAAGGCAAGGGTGCCGAAACCGATATTGGCCGCTTGCGTGGTGTGTTCGGCCAACGTTGCGAAGCCATGAAGCTGCGGAAGCATACGCCGCAGGAGTTTCGAGATCGGTCGAAAGCTTTTGACCTTGCAGGGCTATATCTGCCGGTCAAGAAGCTCGAAGACGTGACCACCGCCGCCATCACGGCGCACCTGAAGAGCCGCTTTATGGACGGCCAGGTCAGCGGTAAGACGGCGAACAAGATACGAGGCGTCCTCAGCAGCATGTTTTCTTACGCTGTGGAATATCACGGCTATATTTGCCCCGATCCCGATTGCCGAAACCCGGCCGAGGCCGTCAAACGCTTTGCCGAAGAAACCCCGCCCATCGTGTGGCTGAAGAACGGCGAAATTCAACAGCAGCTTGATGCGCTGAGCGACCTGCCAGAGATTCGGGCGATGGTGGCCATGTATATCTACGCTGGCCTTCGCCGTGCCGAGGCACTTTGGCTGACCACGGATGACCTTGATTTTGAGAAACGGCTGATCCGCATTCAAGGCAAGGATATTGACGGGCAGAAATGGAAGCCAAAGACGAAAACGAACCGAACCGTGCCAATCAATTCCACGCTGATGATTGAATTGGCCAACTACTTGCCGCTTCAGCATGGTGTCTGGTTCTTCCCATCTCATGGAGGCAAACGATGGGACGACGACTATTTTGCTGAATGTCTTCGGGAAGCAAATAATGCCAAAGGGCTAGAGTGGTCGTGCGCCGAGTACAGGCACACGTTCGGCAGTCATCTGGCCCAAAAAGGCATCAGCCTTTACAAGATCAGCGAGCTTATGGGCAACAGCCCTGAAATCTGCCGCAGGCATTACGCTGCCTTGATGCCGCAGGAGATGCACGATGAAGTTGAATTTGAGTTCTAGAAAACACTTACTCTATTAAAGGAACGAAAGGATGTAATCATGGGCAAGAAGAACAAGTTAGGTTCCCAAAACACCGCAGGTGGCGGTATGGGCGTATTCAGTGAGAATGATTTATTTGGACTTGGAGAGTGGCTCACGGCCAGATTAACCGACTGCGATCACAGCCTTCAGCATACCACTGCGTTTTTGAAGAAACGCCAAATCCCGGTTGACGAGGGCATTGAATGGTTGGGTCTTCATGGGGGCTGCTGCGATTGCGAAGTGATTATGAATGTCTGTTTATGCCCGGATACGTGGCACTTGACTGAAGAGGACTTGATCGGAAAGGA
>CAZASC010000102.1:0-12614 GCA_964487695.1 uncultured Victivallales bacterium | reverse complement strand
AATGTTTATAGGGTACGGGAGTGAATGGCGCCCGGTGGCGCTCCTGGTCTTCAAAACCAGTGTGGGGCTGTTAAAGGTCCCGGGTCGGGTTCGATTCCCACTCATTCCCGCCATTTTTCCGCGGAACTAGATATTCCTGACGACCTGATGCTTTCCGGTTGTTCGTCATTACGAAACCGGGTAGCATTTCGCCACAGATTGGAAATGTATTGATGGGCATGCACACGAAATCAGTTAGATGGCAGTTGACGCTAGCAATAGTTTTGCTTGCTACGTCAACCTTTATCTACCTCATCCACTTCGCCATATTCCGGGACAGCAGGCAGATATTTCTGTATCTCATTCAGGACATCGCTTTTCTGCCGGTTCAGGTACTTCTGGTCACGCTGATCATCGAACGCTTGCTGACCTATATGGAGCGTCGATCCATAATGAACAAGATGAACATGGTCATCGGCGCTTTCTTCAGCGAGGTCGGCAGGGACCTGCTGCGGCAACTCGCACAATTCCACACTGCACTGCCAGGCATGAGCCAGCTTCTGCGTGTGGACGCGAAATGGCCCGACAGCGAGTTCATCGCGACCGCAACACGTATTTCCACGATGGAGTGCAAGATGGACAGCAATATGGCATCCATAGCCGAAATCAGGGATTTTCTGATCGCCAGGCGGACCTTCCTCGTTGCGCTGCTGGAAAATTCCAACGTTCTTGAACACGAAACTTTCACCGATATGCTGTGGGCGGTCTTTCATCTTGCTGATGAATTATGTCACAGGGAGCGACTCGAAGGCCTTCCACAAAGCGACCTTGAACATCTGTCCGGAGACATGAAGCGGGCTTACACTGCGCTCACGAAAGAGTGGCTAATGTATATGATGCACCTCAAGAACGACTATCCATATCTTTTTTCGCTCGCGGTCAGAACGAATCCTTTTGACAAGACGGCATCAGTTGAGGTCAAATAACCCTACATGAGCGTGGCGTTTAAAGACTATTACGAGACTATTGGTGTAGCGAGAAACGCGAGCCATGACGAGATCCGCAAAGCTTACCGGAAGCTGGCACGAAAATACCACCCTGACGTGAACAAGAATCCCGGCGCGGAAAATAAATTCAAAGAGGCTGCTGAGGCCTATGAAGTGCTTGGGGACGCCGAAAAACGCAAGAAGTACGACGAGCTTGGACAGAACTGGAAACAGGGACAGGAATTCCAGCCGCCTCCAGGCTGGGAAAACGCTCACTTCGAGTTCAATGGCCGTCCGGAATCCGCAGGCGGATTTGCTCCCGAGGATTTGGGCGGATTCAGCGATTTCTTTGAAACGCTTTTTGGCGGCAGTGGATTCCACACCTCAGACATGGGCGGCATGGGCGGTGCTGGAAGAAAAGGAGAGCGGATGGGGCGAAGACGGAGGGGCGAAGATCACGAAGCAGGCATAACCATCAGCCTCGAAGAAGCGTATCACGGCGCAAAGAAAAGCGTATCCCTGCAGACTGCGGAAGTTGATGAGCAGGGACGCGTCCACCGCCACACCCGCACTTACGACGTGCGAATTCCTGCGGGAACGACTGACGGCCAGAAAATACGACTTGCGGGCCAGGGTGGCGAAGGAGTCGGCGGGGGGCCTGCCGGCGATTTATACCTGCCTGTCTCAATCGAACCGCATCACGCGTTCAGAATCAATGGACACGATTTGGAAACAGACCTCCTTGTGACGCCTTGGGAAGCCGCTCTTGGAGCAAAGGTCACTGTTCGAACGCTGGATGGCAGCGCGGCAATAACCATCCCGGCTGGCACTCAATCAGGGAGAAAAATCCGCCTGCATGGGAAAGGACTTCGCCACGCTGACCTATACGCGGTCGTGAAAATAATGGTTCCGAATCAACTGACCCATAAAGAGAAGCAATTGTTTGAGGAATTGTCCCAAAATTCAAAGTTCAATCCACGAGACTGACAGAACATGAGCCCAGTCAAAGATAAAATAGCCTCGGCCAAAACGATGAAAAAAGACGGTGGCCGCGAGAAGATGCTGACGGTGACAGAGTTGGCTTTTTACGTGGGCACGCCGCCGCAGGTCATCATGGAGATGGTCGAGGTGGAACTTATTTCACCGTGCACGAACAAGCCAGAGCCGTGCTTCCACACGGATATGCTGCCTGTTGTCCGCAAGCTGCTGCGCATTCACAAATCCATGGAAATCGGTATTTCATCATTGCCTCTGATCCTCGACCTGCTCGAGCGCATAGAAAAGATCGAAGATCAACTCTCGCGACTGACCGGAAGCCGATCCTGAAACCAAAGATTTCGCTCAAAGCCGCCAAGTTCGCCAAGGTTTAAGAACTTTGCGTGCTTTGCGTCTTTGCAAGAATCCCATATTATCCTGCGGTCAAGTTTCTTGCACTTTTCAAGTGCGTGACTGACTCGAAATACGGTGTGCGCGGAAACATATCGAGCAGGAGCGAGCTAACGACACGATATTCCCCGGCTTTCAGCAATGCAATGTCACGCGCCAGCGTGTCCGGCGCGCATGAGACATAGACTACATCGGACGGCTTTGCCGAGTTGATCAACTCCACCACGCATTTCTCAAGTCCCATCCGCGGCGGGTCGACAATCAGAGTTGTTTTGCCAGGCGTTCCTGAGCCCAGCATGTACTTCAATCCCTTTTCCGCCGCCGCAGCAATGAACTGGACACCCTCAAGCCCGCGATCCTGCGCATTGCTTTTGGCGGCAAGGACAGCTTCCTTGTCGGAGTCAATACCGAAGACTTTCCCGATGCCAGCAAGACCGGCGGCCATCGCAAACACCCCCACCCCGCAATATAAGTCAATGACGCGCTCCGGCTTAATTGTATTGATCAAATCGAGAACATGCTTAACCAGTTCATCAGCCATAGCCGGGTTCATTTGGAAAAAGCCGCCGCGAGGCACTTTGATCGAACCTATGGAGGTTGATTCTCTCAGCCACGAGTCGTCAGCCTTCGGCTTGCCGCACCAATGAACGGCGCCGTCCGTCTTGGTGTAACGCAAAGTGACGCGCATATCCGGCTTCAGTGCAGCCATGAAATCCTGCCTAGCCCTGAGATCGGCGAGCAAATCGTTCAAAGGACGCATAGCCAGCGGACACGATGCCACGTCAATCACCGTATCATTGTCTTCCCCGAAATAGCCTAATGAGCCGGCATCGTCCGCGACGGCTGCGTGCAGAACGATTTTGTTTCGGTATTCCAGACTGACCGGCGACGGGATTGGCGGCAGACAAAAGCCTGTCGCATCTACCTTTGCCTGGCGTTCAAGCAGATTAATGAATTGCGCCTGTTTAAGCCTCAGTTCTTCGCCGTACTCGGCGTGCTGGTAACGACATCCGGGACAAATGTCGGCAAGCTTGCATTTTGGCGGCATACGGAACTGTGAAGGCTTAATCACTTCGATCAACCGCGCTTCCGCAAAGTTCTTCTTTTGCTTCGTTATTTCGACTTCAACAGTCTCGCCCGGTAAGACGCCTGAGACAAACACAACGCAACCGTCCTCCATCCTGGCAAGTCCCTTGCCAGGATAGACAACATCGTTTATTACGAGTTTCACATTAGCCATTGCACGACTTTCATATTGAGCGAACCATAATCCCATGTATAGAGCACCAAGTCTTCGATAGCAAGAAGCGAGAGACATCCAGCTCAGTTCTTTGGAATCGGCCTGCACTTAACCGCCAGTCGGGAATCTTCCATCATTGCCACATTTGTTTCCCTGTTTTCAATGGAGCATGGTATGCTGCCGGAGTTTTACGAACAAACGAAAGGCATCTGACTAAATGCTTCACTCATTCTTGAGATTGACCCGGCGAACCCTTTATCTGTGCATTTTATTGCCAATAGTTGTGATTGTGTGTTCAAAAGTGCTCGGGGGCGAGACTAGCGCCGTGAACTTGATGGCACAAGTCGGAACCGCATCAGTTGCAGCTTTGGCGTGTTGCGTCGTTGTCCGCTTCCTTCTCAATCTTATTGAACCGTATCTTCAGGCCTTATCAGAAAATCAGACAAAATTCGTAGATGAGCTATCGAAACGATGGGTGCCTCTGGCTATCATGGCAAGCGCATGCGGAAGTTTGGCGTTGGAATTGGCCATCATTCGTTGGCAGGGAACGGTGTGGGAAATCTTTGCATTTTACAAGAATTTTGGACTGCTTTCCTGCTTTGCCGGGCTTGGATTGGGTTATGCTCTGGCCAAGCGCAATCATATACCGATGGTACTCTCTCTGCCATTGCTCACGACACAAATGCTCTTGCTGGTGGCGATGCGCCATGGGATGGCGCAACAGAATCTAACAAGCCTGATGGCCACACCAATCACAGAGCAATTGAACATGGGCTTCAGATCGTCTGCCGACGCTCCTCATCTGATCGCAGTGTATGTTTTCCTGGGCGCAGTGATGCTGTTGACAGCCCTGGCCTTTGTGCCAATCGGCCAGATGTGCGGACGATTGATGGCCCGTACCGCGACATTGAAGGCCTACGGACTGAACCTGGCTGGCAGTATTCTTGGTACACTCTTGATGATACAGCTCAGCTTTTCATGGACGCCGCCCGTCATCTGGCTCGTCCCATGTTTCGCTATCCTCATATTATTACAAGCATTCGATAGCCGAGCCATGGCCATAGGTATTTTGTCGGCGCTTGTCGCAATCACTGTGCTCGACTGGCCGGTTTCGTTTCTCTACGAACGGATATATTCGCCATACCAACTGCTTGAACGGGGACGCGGCGATCGCGGCCTCACATTGTTGCGAGCCGCAGGCCAATACTATCAACGCATCTGCGACCTCTCGACAAACACCGTGGCGGCCTGCCAGAATTTGCGCCCATTACGGGACTATTATGAATTGCCTTACCGCTTGCGTCCCAAGGCGCAGCGTGTGGCTGTGGTTGGGGCTGGCACAGGCAATGACGTGGCTGCGGCGCTGCGTTGCGGCATGGCGCATGTTGACGCAATCGAAATT
The DNA here is from genome assembly GCA_964487695.1 of uncultured Victivallales bacterium. GTDB lineage: Bacteria > Verrucomicrobiota > Kiritimatiellia > UBA8416 > CAZASC01 > CAZASC01. The sequence goes on along the minus strand of CAZASC010000102.1, from coordinate 7,621 downwards.
GATCCTGCAATCATGGCGATAGGAGCATGTTATCATCCGGAGCATCCCTACAGCGACGAGCGCGTCACCTGCATCGTTAATGACGCGCGCACGTTCCTTCGCGGCACGACGAATCGGTATGACATGATTGTCTACGGCCTGCTCGATTCTCATACTCTCCTGAGTCACGCCTCGAATATCAGATTAGATTCCTTTGTCTACACGGTGGAAGGAATCCGCGACGCCAGGAACAAGCTGACCGACGATGGCATCGTGAGTCTCTCCTTCTGCGTGATCTCGCCCGAAATAGGGCGCAAGATATATCTCATGATGACACAGGCGTTTGACGGACATCCTCCGCTCTGTATCCGAGCCAGATACGACGGTTCGGTGGCCTTTGTCCAATCCAAGACTGGCATCCTTCGACTGGAACCTGGCGCCCTGAACGAAACTGAGGCAGACGATGTCACGCGAGACTTTGCCAATGCCAATCTTCATGCCGACGTTTCCACGGATGACTGGCCATTTTTTTACATGCCGCGGCATATCTATCCAATTTCCTATGTATGGATGATGGCGCTGATGTTGTTCATCTCTATCGCCCTGTTCTGGAACTTTGTTGGCGAGAAGCCACGCCTCAATCATGTCGCCTACTTCTTTATGGGGGCCGGATTCATGCTTGTCGAAACAAAAGCCATCACGGAATTGGGTCTGATGTTTGGCAATACGTGGCAGGTCATAGGTATTGTAATACTTGCCGTCCTGATAATGGCGTATCTCGCCAACTGTGCCGTCATGGTTTGCGGTTTCCACCGCGCCTCGCTGCCACTGATTCTTTTGCTCCTGAGTCTTGCTGCGGGTCTCGCAGTCGCCAGGACCGGCGGAATGCCGGCAACGCCTCTTGGACAATTTCTTGCGGTGGTGATTCTTACCATTCCGATGTTTTTTTCAGGCATAGCGTTCTCTTCGCTGCTTTCCGACACAGGGGAGATTGCCGGCGCCCTGGCCATGAATTTGCTGGGCGCGATGTGCGGAGGATTACTGGAATACAATTCGATGTATTTTGGATTCCAGTTTCTCTACTGGATAGCGATGGGCTTGTACGGGATGGCGCTGCTCAGCAATTACATGGTCAAGCGGGCGTAATAGTGTGAAAAACGCGAAAAGGTATTCTGCAATCTGCCTCCCTTCTCTTTGACTCCGACCAGGCCAGATGCTATACATGAACCCATCAGTTGAAACGCCGCATTCCCGAATGTTAAGGAGTTACCATGAACGGGGAAAGTGCCAGAGAGCCCAGAGATCTTCGCAACTCCCTGTATTGTGGGAGGTGGAGATAACGCCTGTTTATGAATAAGAAAGATCTAAGTGAGCGCGATATCTGCACCAAATTCATATCGCCAGCAATCCAAGCGGCAGGATGGGCACAGCACCTTTTCCGCGAAGAAGTGAAACTCACGAATGGGCGCGTTATTGTTCGGGGACAACTTGCAACCCGGATCAAGAATCCAGCAGCCCAGGGAGGCCCCAAACGCGCCGATTACGTATTCTATGGCCTCCCAAATCTCCCTCTCGCAGTTTTGGAGGCAAAGCGGAACATTTTCGAGATTGGCAATGGCATGCCGCAGGCTCTCGACTATGCCGAAATGCTCGATGCACCGTTTGCCATCAGCTCGAATGGTGACGGCTTTCTCCTTCACGACCGCACAGGAATCACTCAACCAACTGAGCGTGAACTCGCCCTTGATCATTTTCCGACCTACGATGAGTTGTGGAACATCTACAAACAGTGGAAACATCTCAGCCAGCCAGAGGAACTGAACCTAATTGCGCAACCTTACCACGTCGATTCCTCTGAGAAAGAACCCTACTATTATCAGAAGGTCGCGATAAACCGCACCATTGCGGCCATCGCCAACGGTCAGCAACGCATTCTGCTCGTTATGGCCACTGGTACGGGCAAGACATACACTGCGTTCCAGATCATTTGGCGGCTATGGAAGGCGAAAGCCAAGAAGCGCATTCTTTTTCTTACGGACCGCAATAACCTCGCCGATCAGACCATTCAACAGGACTTCGCCCCTTTCGGCGAGGTGATGCACAAGATAACCAACCGAACCATCAAGAAGAATTATGAGATCTATCTTTGCCTTTATCAGGCCGTGACCGGCGTGGAAGAGTGGAGACAAATCTATAAGCAATTCCCCGCCGACTTCTTTGACCTTATAGTCATCGACGAGTGTCATCGCGGCAGCGCTGACGAGGACTCCGCATGGCACGAAATACTCGACTATTTCACTGCCGCTACCCATATCGGTCTCACCGCTACACCCACAGAGACCAAGGATGTCTCGAATAGGAAATATTTTGGGGCTCCCCTCTATACTTACTCGCTGAAGCAAGGTATCGCTGACGGGTTTCTCGCACCATACAAAGTGATTCGTGTTGTGACTGATGTGGATGCACTTGGCTATACACCTGAAAAAGGGAAGATAGACAAACTCGGCCAGGTTGTCGATCAACGGCAATATAATACCAAGGACTATGACAGGAATCTCATCCTCACCAGGCGCACCGAGTTCGTCGCCCGTCGTGTTTGGGAATACCTTCAGGCGACTGACCCCATGGCCAAGACCATCGTCTTCTGCGACGACCAGGCGCATGCCGAGCGAATGCGGCAAGAATTGGTCAAGCTTATCCCCGAAGCCGCAAACAATCGCCGCTACGTCGTTCGCATCACTAGTGATGACACGGATGGCAAGAACCAGATCTCCTATTTCATCGATAATGACGAGCCGTATCCCGTGATTGCTACAACCTCGAAACTCCTTGCGACGGGCGTTGATGCCAAGACTTGTAAACTCATCGTCATAGATCAGACCATCGAATCAATGACTCAGTTCAAGCAGATCATCGGACGCGGCACCCGCATTCGCGAGGATTACAACAAACTCTACTTCACCATCATGGACTTCAAAGGGGCCACGCGTCTGTTTCACGACAAGAAATTTGACGGCGAACCGGTACAAATCTACGAGCCGAAGTCCGACGAGCCTATTGTCCCACCTGATGGGACAGTGGAAACGTGGCCAGGTAACACGCAAGAAGAGCCACCAGACTGGGGCAAGACAGATACTGGCAAAGGCGGCGGCGACGAAAATGGCGGTGCAAACGGTGGCCGCACACGATACGTCATTGATGATGTCAGTGTGACCTCCGCCTTCGAACGCTCCCAGTACCTCGACGAAAACGGCAAACTCATCACCGAAGATTACCGCGTCTTCCTCAGGGACGAGATCAAGAAAGCCCTGCAGCGCCAGTTCACCAGTCTGGATGTATTCCTGCGGCATTGGAACGACGCCGAACGTAAACAGGCCATAATTAACGAGCTCAAACAGCAGGGCATCCCTCTGCCCATCCTGAGCCAAGCCGTACCCAACGGAGAGGAATTAGACGCCTTCGACCTGGTGGCCCACATCGCTTTTGACCAAAAGCCGCTCACACGAAAGGAACGTGCCGGCAACGTGAAGAAGCGGAACTACTTCGCCAAGTATGGTGAACAGGCCCGAGCTGTCTCGGATGCTCTTTTGGAGAAATACGCCGATCACGGCATCGCCGATATCGAAGACTCAAAGATTCTTGAGTTGCCACCATTTAATGTGCTTGGAACCAAGACCCATATTCGCCGGGGTATTTTCGGTGGTAATGAAAAGTACTCCCAAGCTCTCACCGAATTGGAGCACGCGCTCTACGAACGACTGACTGCGTAGTGCATTCACGAGGAAGGAAGACAAATGAATCTCAGTGGAACTATCAAATCCATCCAGGACATCATGCGAAAAGACGATGGCGTTGATGGCGATGCCCAGCGCATCGGCCAACTTACCTGGATGCTATTCCTTAAGATCTTCGACCAATGCGAAGAAACCTGGGAAGACGATGCTGCCGACCGGCGTGAGAAATACGAGTCACCGATACCCGATGATTGTCGCTGGCGCAACTGGGCCAAGGACATAGAAGACGACAAAGGTAAAAAGAAACCCCAGATTCAGGCCAGCGAACTGATCAAACACGTTAACGACACAGTCTTTCCTGGCCTTCAGAATCTGGACATCGAAGGCGACGAGAAGGCCAAGGTCATTCGCGATGTATTTGTGGACGCTAACAACTATATGAAATCCGGCACACTCATGCTGGAGGTAATCGAAAAACTGGATGAAGCCATTGATTTTCACGACATCAAGAACCGCGGGCAGATGGGTGCAATCTACGAACAGATTCTCAGCGACCTCCGGGCAGCGGGTAATGCCGGTGAGTTCTATACGCCGCGTGCCGTCACCGAGTTCATGGTTAGAATGGTCAACCCGAGCCTGAAGAAGCGCGAAACTGTGCTCGATCCTGCCTGCGGCACTGGCGGCTTTCTGACAGCGACGATCACGCATTTGGAGAAGCAGATCAGCAAAAAATCGGGCGCGGATGACAGGAAGGCCATAGCCGGGTGCATTCGCGGCATCGAAAAGAAGCAACTCCCGCATCTCCTCTGTACCACCAACATGCTGCTCCACGGCATCGAGGTGCCGAGTATGATCGAGCACAGGAACACACTCGGCCATGGTTGGAACGATTGGAAACTCACCGAACGAGTGAACTGCGTCATCACAAATCCACCGTTCGGCGGCATGGAAGAGGACGGCGTCGGCAACGATTACCCTTCGGATATCCGCACACGCGAAACCGCCGATATGTTCCTCGTGCTCATCGTAAAGAAACTGCTGAAGGACAAAGGCGGACGCGGCGCAGTCGTTCTCCCGGATGGCACGCTATTCGGTGAAGGCGTAAAAGCCAAGGTTAAGGAATTGCTCTTGCGGGAATGCCAACTTCACACCATCGTTCGACTGCCCAATGGCGTCTTCAGTCCTTATACCGGCATCAAGACAAACCTGCTTTTCTTCACCAAAGGCAAGCCCACTGATACTATATGGTTCTACGAGCACCGCTATCCCGCCGGTGTGACGAGTTACTCCAAGACAAAACCACTCCGCATCGAAGAACTCCAACCCATCGCCGACTGGTGGGGCAAAGAATCCGATGGCTATGCCGCTCGCGTAGAAAGCGAAGTGGCATGGAAAGTGGATTTCAAGACGCTCAAAGGGAACGCCGAAGCCAAGGCTAAGCCACACGCTGACAAAGCAGAAGCGCTCAACAACGAAGCCGCTGCGTTGGCGAACAAGATCAAAGACCTTCGCGAATCCATGAAAGGAGAAAAGGCGAAGACTGCCCGCGACAAAGTGGAAGCACAAGTTACTGCGCTGACCGGACACATTGAAGAACTTCGTCAACAGGCCAAGGAGCAGCAGTCAATCGGCGACCGTCATTACTGGCCAATCTACAACCTCGACATCAAGAATCCCAACGCCCCAGAGGAAGAAACGCACGATCCAGACAAACTGCTGGCAAAATACGAAAAGCTCCTGACCCAGATCGCGGAGACACTGACTGAGCTGAAGAAACAACTTCAGGAGGCGCTGACAAGATGAAAAAGAAGACTATCATCAGGAAATCTACAACAGCAAAACCGAACGGCCTAGCACCGCTCATTGCCGAGGTGCGGCAACTCATCCAGTCCGCCCGGCACGCCACCGCAACCGTGGTGAACACGTTCCAGGTGCGAACCAATTTTGAGATCGGCCGCCGTATCGTGGAGCACGAACAGAAGGGCGAGAAGCGGGCGGAGTATGGTCAAGAATTACTCAAAACACTTTCTATCCGGCTGACTGAAGAATTCGGCAAGGGCTTTTCCCCGGTGAATCTATCTCATATGCGGCGTTTCTTCCTCACATGGAAGGAGCGAGTTCAGATTTTTCAGCAGCCTACTGAAAAATTGGCGAGCAACGGAATTCACCAGCAGCCTGCTGTTAAATTGGTCTCGTCCGAGATATTTCAGACTCTGTCTGAAAAATTGGTGCCTGTTGAGATTGCCCAGCAGCCTGCTGGGCAATTCCTCAAACCCTTCACACTCAGTTGGACGCACTATGTCTGTCTTCTTGGCATCAAGAATCCGGATGAACGCAGTTTCTATGAGATTGAAGCCACCAACGAAGGCTGGTCCGTGCCGGAACTCAAACGTCAGAAAGCCTCTTGTCTCTATGAACGGCTTGCGCTCAGTCGCGACAAGGCGGGTGTGAAGAAGCTAGCCGAAAAAGGCCAGATTATCACGAAACCGGAAGACGTGCTCAAAGAGCCGCTTGTTCTCGAATTCCTGGGGCTCGACGAAAAGGCGGGGTACAGCGAATCCGACCTCGAAACTGCGCTTATCAATCATATCGAGAAATTCCTGCTCGAACTCGGCAAAGGCTTCCTCTTCGAGGCGCGCCAGAAGCGCTTCACCTTCGACGAAGATCACTACTTCCTCGACCTCGTCTTCTATAATCGGCTCCTGCGCTGTTATGTCGTGATTGACTTGAAACTGGACAAACTCACGCATCAGGATCTCGGTCAGATGCAGATGTATGTAAACTACTACGACCGCCACGTGAAACTGCCGGAAGAAAATGCCACCATCGGCCTGCTCCTGTGCAAAGAAAAGAAGGATGCCGTCGTGAAACTGACCCTCCCCACAGATGCCAACATCCACGCCAAAGAGTACCAGCTTTATCTGCCATCCAAAGAACTGCTCCAGAAGAAACTCATGGAATGGGCCCGACAAGAGGAGTCCCGCCGATGAAGATTGATACGGGGAATGTAATTTTGCCGCAGCCTGCGTCAAAATTAGGGCAACGGTCCGTTGCCCAATTACCTGCCCCGGCCGAACTCTCCGAGACTCTGAAGGATGCCGCTGAATGAAACTTGAAAGGTTCTTCGAGAAATTCACCCAGTTCGCCGACGCGCCGAATGCGGTGAAAAAGATGCGGGAACTTGTGCTGCATCTGGCCGTGACCGGCACCCTGTGTGAACAAATGGCTGATGAAGGTGATGGCCGCTATTTACTGTCTGAAATAGAGAAGAAGCAACAACATCTGATTGAAACAGGAGCATACAAACGTTCCCCAAAACTGGAGAACTTACGCGATGCATTCAACGATGAACTGCCTTCCATCCCGAGCAATTGGGTTTGGGTTCGACTGGTAGATATCGGCGAGATAAACCCGAGAAACGAAGCCGACGATGATACCGTGGCCTCGTTTGCATCCATGAGTGCGATATCGGCGATGTATCGTGCGAGTGTCGTTCCTGCGGATCGCCTTTGGGGAACGATTAAGAAAGGCTTCACTCACTTTGCCAACGGTGACATTGTTCTCGCAAAAATCACACCTTGCTTCGAAAATGGAAAAACAGCCGTGATGGCTAATCTGACAAACGGTATCGGGGCGGGGACAACGGAACTTCACGTTGTTCGACCAATCGCTCATGGCGTCGAACCCGGATTCATCTACATATTTCTGCGCACTCCGCACTTTAAGACCGTTGGCGAAAGATACATGACCGGCACAGCCGGACAGAAACGTCTGCCAACAGAGTATTTTGCAACCCGCCCGATGCCCCTCCCTCCTCTCGCCGAACAAAAGCGCATCGTAGCCAAGGTGGATGAGTTGATGGCGTTGTGCGATCAACTGGAGGCGCAGCAGAAGGAACGGGAACGGAG
>CAZASC010000101.1:0-12709 GCA_964487695.1 uncultured Victivallales bacterium | reverse complement strand
TATGACCTGAGATGACCCGAGGTGTCCTGAGGTGACATTTTGGGCTTTGCGACATCGATTTGAACCCGATGGATAAAGGTTCAAACTCGGTTTCGACCAATGTTTTTGATTGGTTGCCGGACTAGGAGTCGAACCTAGACAAACAGATCCAGAGTCTGCTGTGCTACCATTACACAATCCGGCAGAATTAACTGACCTTTATAGGCATTAGGACATAAAGGAACGGAATATCGCATTTGATCACGCCGGGACTGAGGTCATCGGTGAGTTCAAGGAAGATTTCGTCATTGGTCAATGTCTTTAACGAATCAATCATGTATTCTGCGTTAAATGCGACTGACAATTCTTTGCCGCTGTACTTGACCGGCATGGACTCGCGGGCTTCACCGACATCCGGCGCGTTCATCGAAATTACAAGTTTGTTTTTTGTGAACGTCAGTCTTGTGGCATTCGCTTTTTCCGTGGCCAGTAAGGACACTCGTCTGAGCGCGTTAAGGAGGCTTTCCCTTTCAAGCGTGATCCGTTCTTCGCACTGTGGCGGTATGACCTGCTTGTAATTTGGATACGTGCCGTCAATCAGTTTGGATGCTACCATGACATCCTTGAATTCGAATATAGCCTGTTTGTCTTTGGCTGAGATTTTTAATTCGCCTTCATCGCCCAGAATTTGTTCGAGTTCAGCGACAGCTTTCGCCGGCAGGATCACGTCGCATTCCGCCTCACTTGGAAATTCAACCTCATTTTCCACGAGAGCCAGTCTCCGCCCATCGGTCGCAACTATTGTAAGTTTCCCGTTCTTGAAGCTTAAAAGCACTCCGTTTAGAACATACCTGCTCTCGTCCCTTGATGCAGCATATGAACATTTCTTAAGCATCTGTTTGAAGACCGCCTGATCCACGCGATACGAATATTGTCCATCCGCTTTGCTGACTGGCGGAAATTCCTGATCTGACATTCCATTCAACTTGAAAAATGAGGACCCGCATGAAATCGTCGCGACATTTTTTTCATCAATATCCAATTCGATCGCTGCATCTGAAAGCTCTTTCACGATACCGGATAAACGCCGCACGGGCAGTGTGCTGGATCCTGTTTTCTGAACGTCTGCTTCAATACAACAATGAACCGTCAAATCGAGATCGGTCGTTGTCAGCCAAAGTTTGTTTTTTTCGGCGACCATGAGGGCGTTCGAAAGAATTGGCAGCGTGGTTCTTGGAGCTACCACATTATGTACCATTTGCAAGCCGCCAAGAAGCGCGGATTTTGTCACTGACAGTTTCATTTGCTTCTCCGAGTCATTCTTTGTTATGTAAGTGTATAGTGTTTCTTTCTTATATAAAACAAAAACTAACAGTACATATTATAAGCATCAATAACTGCAATAACTTCAATAATTGCTGCGCCATACGCTTTAACGTGCCCCAATCGCCTGTCAGTTCAATTGTAAATAACACCGCATAACACGACACTTGTCATCAGCGCCGGAATGATGAACAGACAACCGGCACATTTCAACAACCAAATTGTGCATAACTTTCAGCATATCGGTTTTCCTAGTTTCTTCGATATGTCCGCTATGGATTGCTTGAGGGATGGTTCGGTTCCGAGTCTGCCGTCTATCGTCTTGTATGCGTGAAGAACTGTGGCATGGGTTTTGCCGAAAGCGTTGGCAATCTCTGGAAGGGAAGATCGCGTCATGCGCCTGCATAGGTACATTGCAACCTGGCGCGGCATTGCGATGGAGCGCGGACGATGCTTGCTGCTCATATCGGCAAGGCGTATGTCGTAATGCTCGGCAACGGTCCGTTGTATCGAATCAAAGGTGACTTCAACCTCTTTCTCCTTGTCTATGGCGTCACGGAGAAGATTGGACAGGGATTCCAGGGTAAGTTCCTGTCCGGTGAGGGATGAATATGAAATGGCCCGGATAAGCGCGCCTTCAAGCCGTCGTATGTTCGAGCGCACGTTCTGCGCTATGAAAAGAAGCAGCTCATCTGGCAGGGCAACTTGCGCGCTGGCCTGTTTGTGGCGCAGTATCGCAATGCGCGTTTCAAGATCCGGCGGTTCAAGTTCCGTGACCAGGCCCCATTCAAAACGCGAAACAAGGCGGCGATCCAGCCCCATGAGTTCGCTGGCCGGCCTGTCGCTTGTCATCACTATTTGTTTGTGTGCGTCAAAAAGCGTGTTGAAAGTGTGAAAAAATTCCTCCTGCAGCCGTTCCTTGCCGGCGAGGAAGTGGATATCGTCAATGAGCAGCAAATCCGTATTCCTGTATTTCTTCCGGAATTGGACGATGGTGCGGTTCTGTAAAGCATCAATGTACTCATTGAGCATCTGTTCGGACGAAAGGTAGCATACACTTGCTTTGGAGTTGGCAAGAACATGATGACCGATCGCCTGCATCAGATGTGTCTTGCCGAGTCCGACATCGCCATAGATGAAAAACGGATTGTAAGCGCGCGCGGGAGCCTGGGCGACAGCCAGCGACGCGGCGTGGGCAAAGCTGTTGGACGGGCCGACAACGAACGAATCAAAAAGGAATTTCGGATTCAACGCGAGCTCCATGCGCGTATTTCTGGCAGCATGCTCAACAGGCGCCTTCTTCTTCCTCGGCTCAGGTTTTGTCGGATATGACGTTCGCGGGTTGATCGTGAAAGCGATGTCAAGCGGTCCTTTGTTGACGGTGAGGATCGCATTCTTGATGAGCGGCAGATAATTCTCCTCCAGCCATGACTGATAAAAATCGTTATCAACCGCAAGCGTCAGAGTCGTCTCGTCGAGCGCGACAGGTTCAATAACCGCAATCCAGCGTGAATAGACATCGGGATGGAGAAGCTCCTGCAGGTGCTTGCAGGTTTGCCCCCAAAGGTCGGCGGGATTCATTTTATCCATCTATTTCTTCCTCCAAATTCTGCCTCAAACATGCGCCAACATAAAGTCAGACATGGAGACGACGCTAAAATCTTCGATCTCCCCAAAGCGGGGTCAATTCATCAATATCCAGCGAGTTAAAACAAGAAAAAAAGACGAAAACATACTAACAAGTTATTAACAGCCCATAGGAGTGCCGGTCTAAACTGCGTCCAGAGCGGGAAAACTTGAAAAACAAAGAAGAAACAGCTATAAACGAAACGAATAGGCAAAGTCAATCGCGGCACAAATAAATAACATCATGAAGAAATTGACAGACGCAGTGTTGCTAGTTGGCAAGTCGGCGGACTGCCCCGACGTGGAATACGTCAGCGGATTCCGTGCAGTTGACCAGGTTGTGTTCCTGCAAGCCGGTTGGAAACAGTATCTTGTCGTACCTGAACTCGAGCTTGGCCGGGCGAGACGCGAAACGGAATCGTCGGCTTTTCGCGATCATTATCCCGACGAAAAGTGGGAAGTGGAAGTCTTTTCCCCCAAGACGCTCGGACTTGGGAAACAACATCGCGCACGATTGAGCGAATGGGCGTTCAAGCTGCTTCAAAAAGCAGACGTCACAAAAGGCGTGACTGTGCTTCCGCAATTTCCTTACGGCATAGCGCACAGGCTCGAAAATATGCGCATTAAAATCACCGCGGCAAAAGAGGAATTATTCCCGGAGCGGGCCGTCAAAACCGCGGACGAGATCGCCAAAATAAGACAGTCGCAGCAGGCCGCGGTCATCGCAATGCGTACGGCGATCGCAGCGATTGCGGATTCCGAGATAGATCGCGACGGATTTCTTCGCGCCGATGGCAAGCCCCAGACTTCCGAGCGCATTCGCCGCGTGATCGAAAAAGTTCTTATCGAACACGATTGCTTTTGCCGTGATATAATCGTTGCCGGCGGTGTTCAGGGCGCCGATCCGCACGAGATGGGGGAAGGTCCGCTGCGCGCGCACGAGGCGATCGTAATGGATATTTTCCCGCAACACCTGAAGCACGGTTATTGGGGTGATCTGAGTCGCACTGTTGTGCGAGGACGGGCCGGCTCGAATCTGCGCAGAATGTATTCCGCCGTGCGGGCCGCCCAGACAGCTGCGCTTGGCTCAATAAGAGCGGGAGTGAAAAGCGCTACCGTGCATCAGCGCGCGGTGGCGGAGTTCAAACGGAGAAAGTTCCGCACAGGCGCCGAAAACGGCAGGCCGTTCGGATTCATTCACAGTACCGGTCACGGCGTGGGCCTTGCAATTCACGAGGCTCCATCGGTTGGTCTCGCCGAAGGACGCCTGAAATCAGGCAACGTTATCACCGTCGAACCGGGTCTTTATTATCCAGACATCGGCGGGATCCGCATCGAAGACACAGTCGTCGTCACCCCGCAAGGCTGGCGCTACCTCGTCCCATGCGAGAAGAGGCTGGAAGTATAGTCAATTCGGAGATGAAGCATGGCTAAAGCCCCAAATTTCAAAACTCTCACAGCATCAACCCGTAAGTTTGCAACTTATCCACGGTCGCTTGTCGGCCATATTCCAACAATCGCAATCACACCCACAGTGGACGGCAGAACTGGCGCATATGAGGACAATGTCGAAAAGACATGGAAGATCGTCGAGAAAGTTTATGACCTGATAACCAGTAATGTCCGGTTGCCGGACGGGACGCCAATCCGCGTTGTTGTCGCGCCGGAAATCGTTTACGGCGCAAGGACCGGTGCGATCGCCCAGGAATATTACACGCGCGAAGGCGTTTCCGCCAACATCTGGGTCAGCAGATCATGGTGTTATAGCGATGAACTGATGAGTGCCTGTGCAGGCATTGGCAGCTCAGAATGGCAACAGGCCGCTTATGGACTCAATCAAACGGATCGTCCCGGCGCGGTGTGGCTTAAGGCATTCACGGCTGCGATGGACGAAAAGAGGCGTCCCATTTTTGCAATCTACAGTCCCGATCTCGAAGACGAAAGCGGACCGCTGTCGCCGTTTATCGCGGAGCGGCTTCTTCGCTTTGCCCGTTGCGCCACTGCGCTTGGCGAGATGCGCGGGAAGAATTATCTCGGGGTCGGCGGCGTTTCCATGGGCATCATCGGTTCTGATGTGCGCCGCAACACGTTTCTGCAATATTTCGGAATGGGCAGCGTTTCAGTGGACATGGTTGCGCTCCGCGGCAGAATTGATCGCGGCTTCTACGATCACGAAGAACTCGATCGAGCGTTCAAGTTCATGAAGCAGAATTTCAAATTCGATTTCGGCGCAGGCAAACGGCCCATGCCAAAAGACGCGCTCATCAGGGAATGCCTGAAAATGACAATGATTGTGCGTGATCTGATGATCGGCAATCCCCGGCTTGCCGATCAGAATATCGGCAAGAAGCAAGGATTCAAAGCAGACGTCGAGTTTGCTCAGGGCTGCAACGCGATTGCGGCGGGCACCCAGGGCCAGCGCCAGTGGACCGATCTTTATCCGAACTTCGATGTTACCGAATCAATCCTCAACAGCTCGTTCGACTGGAATGGCCACAGGGCGCCGGCGATCGTGGCCACGGAAAACGACAGCAAGAACGGCATCGGCATGCTGATAGCGTCACTGCTCACCGGACTACCGCAGTTGTTCGCGGACATACGCACCAACTGGACGCCAGAAAGCATCAGGAAAGCCATCAGCAAGGACGTCAGCCGGATTTGCCCACGCGGAATCATTGACAAGAGGAACTCCGGAGCCGGCGCACTCGATTACGCTGTTGATGTCTACAAAATCGCCGGTCTGCCGAAGACCGCCACGCCGCAACAGCTCGCAAGAAAGATTCAATCCGACCGGAAAATCCGCAAACAGCTTATGGCGGAAGCAATGAAAAGCACAACCTATATGGGCGCAAACCTCACATATTTCCCCGGCGACGGATTGTCGAGTCACTTCAGGACGCCTGGCGGCATTCCGATGACTGCTTATCGCTACAACGTCGTCGGCGAGATGGTGACGTGCTCGATTGTCGAGGGGGAAACCGTCGAACTGCCGCGAGACGTGGCAGACCATATCAGTAAGGTCACAGATAAAACATGGCCGGAAACATATTGGACTCCGCGCGACATGACTTCGTTCGAATATATGTCGCGGATAGGACCGAACCATGACGCGAATTCATTCGGCCTGATCGGCGCGGACATGATCACACTCAACGCCATGTTGAGGATCCCTGTTGACATGCACAACGTGGCAAAGGACCAGATATTCCGGCCTACAATATGGGATCGTTTCGGCGGCGACGATTTCCGCGCCTGCCAGGAACTCGGCGCGCTGTACGCGTAGTCGTCATTTATCTTCCGTCAGCCGGCTCTTTTCCTTTGCCCAGATCAGCCAGATGCAGACTTCATACAGGATGATCATCGGCACGGCAATTACGAGCATGGAAATCGGATCCGGACTCGGCGTTATGACTGTGGCCACGCACATCAAACCCACAATCGCATGCCTGCGGTAGTAACGAAGTTTGTCTGATTTGATAATGCCAATATAACCTAGCACAAGAATGAGCAGCGGCAGTTCGAAGGCCAGCCCGAAACAAATCAGAAGCTGCAGGGCGAATGTGATGTAATCGCCCAGATCCACAAAATCGCAAGTGACACCCATCCATTTGTTGAACTGGAAAAACCATTTCAGTGCAAGAGGCAGGGTGGGGTAGTAACCGATCAAAACTCCGCCGGCGAAAAGAAAGAACGCGAAACCGCTAGCGAAGAGAACCGCCTTATGTTCCCGCTTGGTCAGTCCGGGGAATATGAACCAGCCTATCGCTACGATTATGCCGGGGACACTGATGAGCAACCCGCTCCACAACATGATCTTCATTGCGATCGAGAATCCTCCCGATACGCTAAGTACTTTCAGGAAGGCATCCGGATCTGAAATGCCGGCTTGCCGCAGCGGTTCTTTCAGGAGTTGCATTATGCGGGGCGCAAGCGGGATTGCAACGGCAACGCCTGTGGCCAGCGAAACGAGGCTCCACAGGATGGCGCGCCTCAGATCTTCCAGGTGCTCAATGAAAGATTTTTTGCCCGCGTCGGAGTTATCCTGCAAGTCCGTCATGGGTTGGTTTTTCCGTTGAATTGCCCGGTGTCTTTCCATCCACGTGGGAGGCAAGTTGCTTTTTTTCTATCGTTGCCGGAAGAGAGGATGGTGAAGAAGCCGGCAATCCGCTTCTGTTTTCCCCGCTTGTCTTATTCGTGTTCATTGTGATGTTGTCATCCAGATGTGTGATCTGGTTCTCGAAATCGCGGGCCGTCCGCTGCAGTTCGTTGATGAGTCGTCCGAGCGTCCGGGCAATCTCGGGAAGACGTTTTGGTCCGAAAAGAACCAGGGCGACAAGAAAGATAACAAGAAGATCGGCGAGGCTTATAGCACTGCCCAGGAAAGCCATTGGCGATACGATTACTTGTTGAAGTGAATACGGCATAAAGTTAACCAACACTCAACCACCGTCTATAAAGCAATAGAGCCAGCTTGAAGCTGGCTCCATCGCGAAAAATCAACAAATATTATGGTTACTGCGCCTGCGGCTTGTCGAGATACAGGGCAAAGTCAACTCTGCGGTTTTTGTGCCAGGCTTCTTCGCAGTGACGGTCATCAACCGGCTTCTCTCTGCCGTAGCTCTTCGTCTGAATTCGCGAGGCGTCAATTCCAATGCCAACCAGCGCGGCGCGAACCGCAAGAGCGCGATGCTCGCCAAGCGACATGTTGTATTCGGCGCTGCCGCGTTCGTCGCAGTTGCCTTCGGTCGTAAGCTTGACGTCGGGCTTTGCTTTCATGAACTCGGCGACCTTCTGAACTTTTGCAATTTCGGTATCAGCCACCTGGAAACTGTCGTAGGAGAAAAGAACATTATCGAGCTTCGTATCGGTTATGGCCGTGCCGTTTTCATCCCTTTGTCCTTCCGGAATTTGTCCGGTCCCGCCAACTTCGGTCGGTGTTACCGACGAGCCATCGTCCACCTTGGGTTTTTTGGATTTGCACCCGACACTCACCAGAACACACAGGGAAAACACAAACAATACGTTGAACCAACTCTTGCTGCATGCCTTACTCTTACTGAACATCTTAAACCCCTTTCTCATTATCTATCTAGGCGACCATGCCGGAGAAGTCCATTCTCCTTGAATCGTCGTCAACCGTAGCGGAGCCCCGCCCATAGTGTCAAGTACATACAAATCGGAATGATACGCAACCGTTCTACTGAAGACGATGTGAATCCCGTCCGGCGCCCAGGATGGATCTTCATCGTCCGCCGCTTCGCTGGTGAGCTGCTTGTCCTCATTCTTTGCCGGATCGTAAACGCAAATGTGGTATTTGCCGTCGCGCTTGCTGACGTACGCAATCTTGCCGTTAGCTCCCCAATCCGGGGCGACATTCTCGCTGCCGCGGAACGTGATCCGTGTGTACCCGCCTGCGCTTGCCGTTGTTGTGTAAAGTTGCGGCAGGCCGGATTTGTTGGAAACGAACACAATCTGATTTCCGTCAGGCGCCCACGACGGATTCGCCTCCGCCGCCCGCGGCATTCTCGTCAGCCTCATCGGATTCTCGCCATTGATGTCCGTGACATAAAGTCCAGGATTGCCGTCCTTCGATAATACAACAGCGATTCTGTTTCCATCGGGAGACACGTCAGCGCCAATGTTCAACCCCGGATATTTCATGATGCGCCGGCGTTTGAAATCATTGAGGTTTATCATATAAACGTCTGAATAGCGGCTGGCATCCGACGTATAGAGAAGCGAATCTCCGTTGGGTGACCATGTCAACGCCAGACAAATGATGGTCCGGTCCCGTGTAATCTGGGTGACGTTTCCACCGTCCGCGTCGCAAAGGAAAACGTCTTTCCTTCCGCCGATCTTGCCGACCATGGCGATCCTTGTGGAAGCAATTCCCTTAACGCCTTTGACCGCGAAGACTATGTCGTCGGCCACTTTGTGCGCCAGCTTGCGCGCGTTGGCACCCGCTTCATGGTCCGTTTTGCCGAGATATTTCTTTGTGCCGGCCTGATTTTTCACCTCGTAAGTTATCGAGATGTCGCCGCCGGAATCGGCGCACTCGCCCGCAACGAGGATTCCAGCACGCCCCTTTTCGGCGATCGTGAACCAGCCGGAATTATTCAAATCGCCTTCCAGCACTTTTCGAAAGAGAGCCGCATTGCCGCCAGCCGCATTCAAACCCGAAAGATCGATGCCTAGCTTTCCAGTGCCGGTCTTTTCCACGGTAACGTCCGCACCGACAAGCCAACCCGCCGACAAACCACACAAAAGCACCGCAATTGCCAGAGCCTTTCGCGAAAATCGCGGCGGCAAAGGATTGCCGCCCTCCACCCTGGCAAAAACGTTTGGTTTGTCTGAGTTTTGGAGGGTCGCAATCCTTTGCGACCGTATGACGTTGGATTTTTGCAAAAGACTCACCAGTATCTTCATTGTTTTATTCCACTCCGGAAAACTATTCTTGCCTGACCTTGAATTCAACCGTCACTTCGTTATGATACTTCAGAAAATCGGGAGATAACCCCTCAATCCGCGAAAGCGAATTCACGGCTTCCATCACAGAATTGTCCATACTCGCAATTCCTGTCTTCGTTGTCAAAGCCGCACCTACGATTTTGCCGTCAGACAAAAATCTAACCGTGACCACGGCGACTGCATTCCCGACCTCGTCATGACTGGGCTCATTCCAGGCATTATAGAGCTGATTCTTTATCATTGCAAAGTAACGATCGTCCCCTTCAGGAATTGAGGTGTGATCTCCGGCCTTGGCGCCTTGCATCAGGTATTCGCGGAGTTGCTCCGGCGTAAGCTGCGGGCCGTTATGAGTTGGATTGTAAGGAACGTTGGATGGCCGCGTCACTTGAGTCGTGCTGACGTTTATCTTGTTAGTTTTTGCAGCCTCGGCCTCGGCTTTTTCCTGCGCCTTCTGCTCTTTGTCCAGCCTTTCTTTTTCGAGCTTCTCCTCTATTTCCCTTTCCTTTCGCTGCTTTTCCTCAATTTTGTGACGGATTTTATTCAGACTGGGAATCTTTATATTTACGTCGGAATTGTTTTGACTGGTGTGTCCTCCGGCAGAGACAGGAGCCGCCGAAAATTGCGACACATCAACAACAAATTCGACAGGAAAAGTGTCTGCCGATTTCTTATGAAAGAAACCGTGCCATAAAGCTGGAATAAGAATCAGAAGCCCGACCGCCACGAAATGACCTATGGTGATGCTACCTAGATAAAAGGTGAATCTGCTGCTTCTGTTCTCCACACGCCGGCTTGGCCGCTCATCGAGCGCATCATTGTCCTGCCCAATTCTCAACATCATCTGTGTCACGATAATCCAGCTCCCAGCGTCTTCATGTCCGTGACAAAATCCGGATAGGACTTCGATATGCATTCGCTGTCTTCTATGAGAAGTCCGCCTTCAATCCTGAGCGCTGCGACTGCCAGCGACATGGCCACCCGGTGATCTCCATGACTGGCGACTTTTCCCGATTTCAATTCAGAATGCCGCACAATAATTTCGTTTTCAGTAAATGAAATATAGGCGCCCAATTTCTTCAATTCGCCGGCCGGTTGTTCGAGCCGGTTACTCTCCTTGTGGCGGAGATGGGCAACATTGCGTATTCGCGTTTCGCCGGTGGCAAAGCAGCCAAGGACCGTCAGCAGTGGCGCAAGATCCGGCGTATTCGCGCAGTCAATTTCTATGCCTTGCAACTCATATGGCCCAGTGACTCTCAAGCTGTTTTGCGTGCGTTTTATCCGGGCGCCCATGCGCTCGAGTATGCGGACTATCTCCCTGTCGCCCTGGCAATCTTCCGGAAGATCTCCGATCGTGACGTCCGAGTTCGACAAAACAGCAGCCGCGAGAGGGAAAGCTGCACCCGAGTAGTCGCCGTGGATCGTAAACGGCTCTTTCGGACAAAGGCGTTGTCCTTTGCGGACGATAAAACATTCGCGTCCGCCTTTCGTGGATACCTCGACCTTCACACCGGCCCATTTCAGGACATCCATCGTGATCTCCACGTATGGACGCGAGACAAGATAGCCGTCCACAATTATCGTTGTGTCTTCCTTTGCGAATGGCGCAACGATTAGAAGCGACGAGACAGCCTGCGAACTTCGTGAGCCTTGAATATTGGCCTCTCCGCCTTTAAGTTCACCGGTCGCATTGACCTGGATTGGCAACGTATGCTCGGACGTTTGACCGGCAATATCAACGCCCCAATTCCGGAGAACATCCACGATTTCGCGATTTGGTCTGGTCTTCAGCGTTGCATTTCCCTCGACATGGAGTCTTCCGTTCCCGAGAGCGACAATAGGCAATGCGAATCGCAGCAAGGTTCCGGATTCGCCGACATTCAGCGGAGTGTCGTTCTTCAGGCGCGGTTTTCCGTCTATGCCGCTGATATCGAGACGATCGCCAGTGTCTTGAATTGTCGCGCCGAGTTTGCGCATGAATTCCACAGCTTTGCTTGTATCGTCGCAGCGGGAAGGATTTATGACAGTGGCATTTCCGTTCATGCCGGCAACGATGACAGCGCGATGGGTATAGGATTTTGACGCAGGAGCTTCGATCCGCCCCTTCAAAGAGTGTGTTTGGCGAACAATCAGGTTCATATCAGCAATCGCATCGAATAAGTTTGGAGACAGGAATAAACATGCCTGTTAAGAAGTGTCCTTGCAATCAGAAACCGTTGTCACACGACAGGCCTGTTAACCAACGGACGGTGACGAAGTTAATAAAGCTTCACGTTGAGATGCAGGTTGTCACGTCTGACCTTCTGTGGCGATACCATTGTCCAAAATAGAAACGACTTGCCAACGCAAATCCAACTAACTAGTCTAGTCAAACTAGGAGGTAGATTATGCAAACGATCAGTCTTTTTGATGCCAAGACACACTTGTCGCGGATTGTAGAATCCCTCGTGGATGGAAGTCAGGATCAGGTCATAATTTCCCGGCGGGGAAAAGCGGTTGTCAGTTTGACCGCGTTTCGCAGGGCGGATGTCTCAAAGCGAATCGGACTGGCGAAAGGCCGCTTCGACATCCCCGAGAACATTGATCGCGCGAACGGCAAGATTGCCTCGTTGTTGACAGGCGTGCGGAAACGGTCATGAATCTGCTTCTGGATACGCACATTGCATTGTGGGCATTGACGGGCAGTCCACGGCTGACAGCTGTCGCGCGCGGGCTGATTCTGGACGCAGCAAACGATGTTTGGTTCAGCGCTGCGACGATATGGGAGATTGCGATAAAGCATTCACTCGCACGCGAGGACATGCCTGTTTCCGGGCTTGAGGCGTCGAAACTGTTCCTTGAAGCTGGATATATCGAACTGCCGGTGACAGCCGCTCACGCTGCGGCTACGGAGGAACTGCCTCCGCACCACGCGGACCCTTTCGACCGGATATTGGTGGCGCAATCAGTCGTAGAATCCATGCGTCTCCTTACGCATGACCGTCAGTTACTTCGTTACGGAGCAGCGGTTCAACTTCTCTGACTTTGCTCCGTGGCATAGCGATCAGAGCGGTACGATTATTGCCGATCCGAGAGTATCCTGGACTCATGCAGGACCTGGAATCACTTCGAGCAAAGAACTTGTCCCATGCACAAACGAGCAAAACAGACTTGCATAAACGAGCAAAACAGGAGATGGTAGGAACAGTTTCAAGTCGCAAAACAGCGGCCTAACCCTTGATTTCATTGGGTTTTCTGCAATGCGGGTGTTGCTTAGTGGTAAAGCTCCAGCCTTCCAAGCTGGTAACACGGGTTCGATTCCCGTCGCCCGCTCCAT
>CAZASC010000100.1:0-12768 GCA_964487695.1 uncultured Victivallales bacterium | reverse complement strand
AACTCCTATAAATCCGTGTGGGAGAATCATTCTTGAGGGAGACAAACAAAGACAACCTACGACGCATGTCCTCGTTTGTCCAGACGAAAGGCACTCAATTGGTCTTGGCCGTAATGGCATCCACCAACACCTGCGCCACGCGCTGCTGACCTGCGCGGTTGAGATGGCCGTCGTTCGTAAAATAAACGGAAATGCCCTGGCCTTCGGCGGCTTTCAGCGCAGGAAGCGGATCCACTATCACCACGCCAGGATCGTTCGAGAATGCGCGCCTGATGCCGGCGAGAAATGGATAGTCCTTTGCTGCCATACGTTCCGGATCCGTAAACGTCGCTCCTATCTGCATCATTCGATCCATGTACACTGGCGCAACCTGCGCGGCATGAGGAATAACCAGCAGTACAAGCATGGTATTGGATTTGCGGCACAATTCCCGCAACTTTAACAGGCCTTCGATTTCGCGATCGTAATCTCGAGCCCGCGCCGGAGTCACCAACACCTGGTTTTCCAGGAGCAAAGGTTCTGCGGAAAGATAAATCCGTTCACGCTCATCATAACGATCGATGGAGAATATCTCCGGCTTTGCCGGGCCGCAGACGAATGGCGTATATTTTGCAGGCGTGCCCGACTTCCACTGGCCGAGCCGGTAGTTGAGGAATGAAAGCGAGCGCAAATAGGAGGCCAGATACCAGTAAACGCGCCGGGCAACCGCAACGTGCGAGCCGCCCGCCGGATAACGGATATCGAAGAGATCGTTTCCCACAAAGATCTGGTACACGCAAACGGTGGGCTTGAATTTCCGCAGACGATTCGGCGCAACAATGTCCGCCTGTACGACGCCGGTGCCGGGGATTCCACAGTTGACGATGCGCCAACCCGGAAGAAGAGAACGTAATACGTCAGGATATGAGGCAGTGCCGGCAGTAAAGGAATCGCCTATCGCCAGAAGTGTCTGGCCTTGCCACGCCCCATTGATGACGTCATGCGGATTATATGCGCACAGCTCGGAGCGATATGTGTCGAGCAACTGGAAACGGTAAGCCAGTTCGAGAACGCCCGTTGTCAGCCCAACCATGATACACGTAAGGGCGATGCCGAACATGACACTTTTGGACGCTGAATGTAGCTTAACAGCGGTTTCAGGAGATGGATTTGGTTCGATTATTGAGCGCATCCGGCAGATTCTCCGCTATTCATTGCTCCAAGAACCCTGAAAGGGTGCAATTCCAACGTGTCCTGCGTAGCCTACTGGCGATGCAGGAAGCCCGAGGTGCAACCTCGGGACCGTGTGCGCCACCAAGACAAACCATTGAGGCCAAGTGACGCGAAGATCGACCTTCGTCCTTCCTTCGCTCTCACCGGCCTCCATTTCCTCTGCGTTTCCTTTTTCCTCAGGGCGTTGCCCTGGGCTGTGGAATGTGCCCCTTTCAGGGTCGTTCATTTCATTGTCTTCTTTTTCTCTGCCAACGCTCGTTTGCATGATGGCGAGCTTGCGAGACCACCTGTGGCACACGTTGTTGGCCAGATTTCCTTTTCTCACCACGGAGTTCACGGAGGAGACATAATTGCTGGTTCGCCTATCGGTAAATCTCTTTTCGGTGCCCAATATCTACAATCAGAATCGTGAGAGCGACATCACCGATCTCGTAAATTATGCGATAATCTCCGACTCTAACTCGCCATGCGTTGCGGCCAGTCAGCTTCTTGACACCCGGATGCCGAGGGTTCGATGCGAGGCGGCGTATCGCATTAACAAGGCGATCTTGAATGGATGTGTGAAGAGAGTCGAGGGATTTCTGGGCAGAGCGCAGAATCGAGATCGAGTAGGTCATACCTATTTGCTCTTCTTCAATTCCTTTACTGCCTGTTCAAACGGAATCGCTTCGCCGCGGCGTGCCTTTGCGCGATCATAGGCGCGAATATCTTCCAGTTCCTCCACGTCAGCCATGACCCTATTCCATTCGGAGTATGGCAATAATACCGCCTTTGGCCTATGCTTACGGTCAATTACAATCTCTGGATGTACAGTCAACATACCTTCTCCTTAGTCGGATTCAGGTATAGTGCCACCGATTCCATTCAATCACAATCCATTATTTTCCTGCACGAACATCCCGGCGGCATGATGCTACAAAATTTCCAAGCACCATGAAAGGGTGCAATTCCAAAGCTCGCGGTTACTGTTTTTCGATCACTTTCGCGCCGCCGAGGTCACCGAGCCTGGCTTTATCAAGGTCAGTCCATAGTGTGCCCTGGCCGGAGTGGAAGATATTGATCCGCATGTCGTTTTTCAGGCTGTTGGCGAATTCCCACATGCTGAATGCAACCGGGTCACCGAAAGCTTCGACCTTCATTTGATAACCGTTGGCTTTCTCACCCTCGACCAGTTTGACAGAGTCGGCCCCGGCCTGGCCCAGCTTTCTCGTTTTGTCGGCGCGCAATGAGGCGGTCTCCTGTTCTATCTGGGCCACCTTCAGCGTAGCGTCAACCTGAATCTCAGCAACCTGTTTCTGCTGATCGGCTCCGATCTCGGCCTTTATCTTGGCCGTCTCCTGCGCAACCTGTTCACGCTTTTGTTCGATCAGCGACAGCTCTGTGTTGAGTTCCGCCTGCTTCTTGGCGGTGTTTTGCCGCTCCTGATTTGTCAAATCCTGCTCTCCGGCAAGGCCAGCCTTTTGAATCGGGTCCAGTATCTGATCGGGAACGTTCACATGGCGAATCAGCGCATTGTGAATAACAATATTCTTTTCCTTTAGTGTATTCGCGAGAGCATCGGTAACTTCCTCCTGGAATTTCTCCCTGCCCTCGCCCATGATGAAATCCTTGGCCTGATACTCGGATCCCTTGTTCCTCGTTATGGATTGGATCTGCGGCATGATGATGTTGTCAACCACGGCCGGCAGATCGCCATAAGTCATATAGAGCCATGCAATGCTGTCAGGCAGAAGCTCGAACTCGACAGTCATGTCCAGGCTTATATCGAATCCATCGCGCGACGGAAACTGCACGTACTGGTTTAGAATCTGCGCCACCGAACCATCAGTGTTCAGCCTAGATCTAGCGGATGTTTTCCCCACCTTTCCCGCCACATCGGCGTTCTGACGGGACTTAGCGTCCATGTTTTCCTTCTTGGATGCACCCCCTGCGAGGGACGATTCAGCCTGTCCGACTGACGACCGAAGATTTAATCTGTAGTAGTTATCTCGCGTTTCCTTCTGCTGTTGAATGGCATTCTCCTGAAGTGCTCCAATCGCAAGGTTATTTGCGGATTCGATAAGGCTTTTGGTTATGACAGCACCGCCCTCCTTGCCAAGCAACGAGACCTGATTGACTCCGATTTCAAGGACATTAACCAGGAATTGATTCCGGTTTGCATAGTAGAGCCCCGGCTGCAGAATGTCCTTCATTACGCCTCTTTCGCCAGATCCTGCAAATTGACCTTTTGGCGCCTGCTTTCCAGAAAGCGATGTGACGACGCCAGCATAGCCGATCGGGATGCTTAGCGCGTCAACGATCGTGATCTCGTATCCGTGCGGATTGATCCTGTATTTTCCCGGTCCGAGCACACGACGCCAGACGCCCTTCTCGTCGTCATTGGCCATGAACTCGCCGTCAGGCGGATTCTTGCCGACCTTGGACGTCACGATCCCGAACTGTCCTGCAGGAATTTCGACGATGGGCTTGATCTCCCAGGTCACAAGAACCGGATTCCTGAAATGCCGTCCTTCGCCAAGGACTTCGGCCTGAACTCCCTGCTGATCCTTGTTCGCCAATATTTGTGACGGCGGCAACGGAGCACCCGTCTTCGTTATGATGATAGCCATTTCATCGGGGCTAACGTAAAACCGACAGAAGCCCCATTCCCACACAAACCACATGAGTCCGGCGACCAGCGCTGTTACAACAAGACCTTTAATTGCGTTCATTATTTCAGTTCCTTTCCTTGTGGAAGAAATGGCAGAAACAGCGTGCCCAATCCTTGCTCCTGATCGGAAGTCAGGATTGATTCAATGTCCGGCCCGATCTTGGTGTAGAATGTGTATCTGGCAAAATTCTGTCCTGTGGAGAATGCCTTCACCTGGTTCTTTATTACCCCCGCCTGGGCGATGTTTTGCATGCGTATCACATCCGCATCCGCCTGCGCCTTGAACAATATCGCCTTGGCCTGGGCAACTGCCGCCTCATTTTCGACCTTTGCGACATCCATATCCTTGTTCGCGGCAATAATTCTCACGTCCTGTTCCTGGTCCGCGTTGATCACAGCCCTGATGCGAACTGTGTCAGCCTCGACCTTTTCCTTGTTCTGCTGGGCAAGCGTCTCCTGCTTCACCAGCTCAGCCTTGGAAATTGCCTGCTTTATCTCCTGATCATATTTCAGGCTCTCCTGAACAGCCACCTGGCGATCGCGGATGATGCTGGCGATCTGGTCCGGCGGAATGATATTGCGAATCAGCACAGACTTGATGGAAACGCCCCACTCGTCGCAGTTACTCCTGAGGTGCTTTTCCAGATCGGTCTGAAATTGCTGTCTTGTCTGTCCCACGATGAAATTGATCGCTGGATGTTTGCTGCCTTCTATGCGGCAGAATCCGCGCATCCGGGGGACGATCAGTTTCTGCACGATGTCGTTCATGTCGCCCACGCGATGGGTGAGAAATGCGGCCTTCTCGCGCTGAATGGCAAACTCGATCGTGCCTTCAACGACAACCGTGAACCCATCCATGGTGAGGAAGTTAATTGCGCCATCGCCGCTGACGGCGAACCGCTGGCTCTGAAGATTGACCTCGACGACGTCATACATGAACGGATTTAGATAGTACGTGCCCGGATTGAGCACATCCTCCTGCGCACCCTTCATACCGTCCGCCACGAGGAAGGTGTTGCGCTGTTCAGCCGGAATGTTTTTATCGTTGAGAATGTCCCTTCCGACAAGCGACACTTTTACTCCGACGCAACCTGGATGGATGTTTACGGCGTCGCTCATTTTGACATTGAAGGCATAGGGGTTGATTCTGTAGCGACCCGGCGTCAGGACTTCCGCGACAATGCCTTTCGTATTTTCATGCGCAATGATCTCGCCAGAAGGAAGATCGTCGCCGTAAAGTCTCGTCTTAACTCCAAGCTTGCCGGCGGGAATGTCGGTGATCGGCCAATAACTCCACGCCCAGGCATACGGATTCCTGAATGTCCGGCCCTCGGCCAGAACATCGAGTTGAATACCCTTTTGTTCCGGCTTGAGCGCCAGAATCTGGCCTGATGGAAGGTCCTCGCCTGTCTTCTTAATAAGTACAGCGATCTCGCCGGCCTTCGGCTCGATTCGACAACCGAACCAGATGAACAGCGGAATGAAGACAAGCACAAACACCACGAGTATCGGCGTCATCATCACACCGGCCCATTGTTCCGGCGGCCATTGAGATCTCGCCACGCGTGGAGGCCGTGTCGTACCAGAATTCTCATTATCTATCATCAATTCACCCTCCTATGTTTGTGAGTATTTGCGGATGCGACGTAGCGCATTCCTCCAATTCTAATACAATCCGTTCCCCAGATTTTCATGAAGGTCACGCTTCGTCGTGTCCGTAATCAAAAACGTTTTGCGCGAAACTCCCCTCATTCTTCCCTTGTTCCATCCCCACCAACTTCATTGCCGAGCGCCTCAATCTCGTACAGGGAAAATCCCCACTGCTTGTTGACGCGGCTCTGCAAATCCAGCTTGATCCATCCAGCGGAAGTATTCTTCATGTCCACTTCATCAATACGCGCCAAAGGTTCTCCGCCACGCATGCTCATATAAAGGTATATACTGTTCCAGTTCTTGCCATCTTGCGAGAGATAAACGCAGTATTTTGTGGCAGCCGCCTTCTCCCAGTGCAGGCGAAGTTTGCTGAGGGTTGCCTGATTCTTGAGTTGAATCACGACGTTCTGCGGTTCGAAATAATCACTGGACCAGCGCGTGGAAAGGTTGCCATCCACAAGCGCCGGGGCATCGCTTTCACCTGGTTCGCCAGCGTGTGTTGACGACACGGTAACCATCGCACCCGCGGCGCATTCCTGGAGATCCGTTGTGGAATTCGTCTTTTTCGGAGATATTGCATCAGCCTTGTTGCCGCCATCAGATTCCGACCGGACAATTTCCTTCGGCGGTTCAGCTTGCAACAATTTACGCCTTGCCTCTCCCTGCTCATTTGCCTGCCCGGCGTTGCGCAAAACCAGAAGAGTTACTTCGGAGACATCCTGGTATACTTTCCGTTCCTTCGTGAACCGTTCGATTTCCGAGGCCACCGTAGACGCGGCGTTAGTGTCGCCTTTTTCAGTTAGAGTTTTCTGCAAGTCCTGCAATGACTTCGTGTATTGGTCGGCGAGCCCGGCAGCTTTGTCCGAATATTCTTTCAGCATTGCTCCGCGCACGTTTTCGTAACCGGACTTGAGTGCCTGATAATCTGCGTCGGCACAGATCAGATTCAAGGGCAACATCAGTGTGGATATTATGAGCCACGTCAGTTTCATCGCCGGCACGTCCTCTCACTTTTGCGCAAACGAATATTGCTCTCTGGAGTGCTTGTCCATAGCCTCAATTAGCGCGTTTCACAGGCAATCTTAGAGTTGCCTGCCGATCTCACTCAGGATGGATCTTGCCAATACAGGCAGATCGGGATCCCTTGCGCCCATTGTGACGACAACGTCGCCGGGCCGGGCATCGCCGGAAACGATCGCGACCAGTCTCGCCTGGTCGCCGACAAATCGCGCGGGCACATTTCTTGCCTGAAGCTTGTCAACGAGCGCATCGGAATTGATGGTTCTGTCTGCTGTTCCGCCTGCATCGTAAACCGGCAGAATGTACACTCTATCCGACGACGTGCAGACTTCGGCAAACATGTTTGCCAGTTCGTCCATCATGGATGTCAGCGGCCTGAATCCGTGGGGGCGCCAGATTGCGATCATCCGCTTGTGATAGGGCTTCAAAGTCTCGAACGCTGCCCGAATCTTTGCAGGATTGTGCGCATAGTCGTCAATGACTGTAACGCCTTTTGCCGTGCCGACAATTTCCAATCGCCGCTGAATACCTTTGAACAATGCCAGCGACCTGGCGATTTCCTTCAGCCCGAACCCAAACCCCAGACGTTCGCATATGGCAACGGCGCACAACGCATTTTCGGCATTATGCCGGCCTGGCAGATTGACACGAAAGCCGACATCCTTATATATGAAATCTGCTTTCTCCGGCGAAAGCGTCGGCTTGAAGTCTTTGATAATTGCAGCACCGTCCAGAATTTCCCTCCGAACCTGGCCGCGGAATTTTGCGAAAAGTTCTACGGTCTCTTGAAACTCAAAATGGTCCCTGGAAACATTGGTGATGATCGCCCAGTCGGGATGGTATTGCATCAATGAGCGGTCGCTTTCGTCGGCTTCGATGATCCAAAGATCGGATCTGCCGCATCTAGTGTTGCCGATCGCGTTATCATTGCACCAGTTCAGCACCGCAGCGCCGTTTACTACTGTTGGATCGGCCCCCAATTGTTCGAGTATCCAACCTATCATGCCGGTCACAGTGCTCTTGCCGGAAGTGCCGGTCACTGCGACGCATCGTTTGCCGGCAGCCAGCGTTGCCAACATTTCCGCGCGATGGATCACGGGCACCTTCATGCGGTTTGCGGCGGCAATCTCAGGATTGTCGGACTCGATCGCAGTGCTGATAACCAAACCGCTGGTTCCAGCAGTGATTGCGCTGCCATCCTGCGGAAAGAGTCTAACACCAATCTTCTCAAGTTTCCGAAGTACTGGCAGACTTTCGCCTTTGTCCAAATAACGATCTGAACCGGAGACAGAGCAGCCCTGCCCGAGAATAGCCTGTGCCAGCGCACTCATTCCAACTCCGGCAACGCCTACCAGGTGATAATGCTGTTCCGATTTCATGGTTTCAGTGTTCGATGTTCAGTGATCATTCACTCATCCGCGCCCAAGCGCCAAAGCCCAACAATACATCTTGCCCGTACAACAACCCGCACTATACTGTGTTTCATGTTTTCGATTCGAGGAAAAACAGCGACCGAAAAAATACGATGGGGAATTCTTGGCACAGGCAGTATTGCCGGAAAGTTCGCCGACGGATTGAAGGTTCTCAATGACGCCGAATTGCTGGCCATCGGATCACGTTCCCAGAAATCAGCCGACAAGTTCGGCAAAGAACGTGGCGTGCCTCGTCGCTATGGGAGTTATGCCGCCATGGCCGCCGATCCGGATATCCAGGTAATCTACATCGCCACACCGCATCCCATGCACAGGGAAAACACGCTGCTATGCCTGAACCATGGCAAAGCGGTGTTGTGCGAAAAACCATTTGCGATGAACACTGTGGAAGCTGAAGAGATGATAAACTGCGCCAGGGGAAAGAAGCTGTTCCTGATGGAGGCAATGTGGACCAATTTTTTTCCGGCCATGCTGGAGGCGCAGCGCCTGATACGAAAAGGCAAGATCGGTGAGGTGCGGATGGTCAAAGCCGATTTCTGTTTCCGCTCGGGCGTGAATCCCGAGGGGCGCCTGTACAATCCGCGGCTAGGCGGTGGCGCGCTTCTCGATATCGGGGTCTACACGATTGCCTTCGCACAGACCATCATTGGAATGGAACCATCGTCCATCCATTCGCTGGCGAATATGGGAGAAACCCATGTTGACGAGCAGGCAGCCATGATTCTTGGCTATGACAGTGGAGCAATGGCACTTCTTACATGTGCGCTTCGCACAACCACTCCGCATCAGGCATTCATCTTCGGCACTGACGGATGGATAAGGGTGCCGCATCCATTCTGGCAACCAGACAGCATCTTTCTCTCGCACGATGGCAAGGAGGAAAAGGAATTGAAGTTCGAGCGGCTCGGCAACGGCTACAGTTTTGAAGCCGTGGAAGTAATGGACTGCCTGCGAAAGGGACTTCCGGAAAGTTCCATCATGCCGCTCGACAAAAGCCTTGTTGTCATGCGCATAATGGATCGCATTCGCGCACAGTGGGAACTCAAATATCCCATGGAATGAACTCCAGCAAGCAATTCGAAAAAGTGTCCGAAATACCTTTTCCCGATCGCTACACTTTGCTATCCTTTGGCAGGATCGCTGGTTTAGTCTTGGAATACTTTTATGAAAATACTCGTACTCGATGATGACACAGTTCTTCTTGCGACGCTCAAGGAAATGCTCGTTGCGAACCACCATGATGTCGATTGCGCAGATAATGCCAGGGAAGCCGTGGAGATAATCGAGAGAGAGCAGTACGATTACGTCTTCGTAGACTACAAAATGCCCGAGAATGACGGCATATGGTTCATGAAAAATGTGAACTTGCCGCGTAAAACCAAAGCGCTCCTGATGACCGCACACGTCAATAGAGATATAATTAACAAGATGTTTTCCCTGGGCGCATCCGGCTACCTTATCAAGCCGTTCAATGAGGCTGATCTGCTTAGACACATCGCCTTCTTCTCTTCCGACAATACATGACCCTGCCCTGAACGGCCAAAAGTAGCTAACCGGGATTTCTCACGGGCAATGTAAAGCCGTGCGAAATCAATTTTGCGACATGGCAAGGTGCGCGCCTTTACAGTTGGCCACCGGAACTCCGAAACAGAGCACAATTATTATCATTAATGAGAATCAATTTGTGAGTTCTCTTGGTTTTTCACAAGACAAGAAGAACTGGCACTCTTTGTGCTTTCTATCTCCGCATGAGATGTGTGATGAAAACAAAACTAGAGCGCCAAGGAGGAATGGATCATGTCAGTACTGAGTAATATTATGAGTCAACGTGAGGGTTGGGCGACCCGACAAAGAGAGGCTGTGGTTCGTCGCAGTAGGGCTAGATCGATTCTTGAGAACGCTCTGCTGATAACGATAGGTTTGTTGGTGTATAATCATTTCGATACGATTCTTGGGTTGATCCGGCTGTTACGACATTAGTTGCTCCATCAGGTCAGACTGACCGGCGGGTTTCCTTTTTATCAAGGCCAGTCATCCATGATTGACCTTCTGCGCAAAGGCCTCTTTTGCTGATTCATCGCCATTCACAAGCAGGAAGCAGGCTATTTTCCATCTTTCACCAATGTTTTGCATAGTTTTGTAAAAAATGTCGTTCGCGTGGAATATTTGCGTGGAATATAATTGATTTCGTTAATTATTTGTCACATCATGTCACGCATTTCAAATTGCAAGGTGGGAAATATAATGCTTGAAGCACTACTGACTCCTAAAACAATTGCCATAATTGGCGCTTCGAAGTCGCCAGGCAAGGTTGGCCACGAACTCGTGGCAAATCTTCTCGCCGGCAAATTCGGCGGAAAAATAGCGTTGATAAACCCGACCGCCAAAGAAGTCCTCGGTCTTCCTTGTTATGCAGATCTCAAGGCCTATGGCGAACCAATTGACCTGAGTGTGATCGCCGTACCAAACCCGCTGGTCAAGGCGGCTGTGGAAAGTTCCATCGAAGCTGGCGCAAAAGCCATCGTCATCATTACAGCCGGATTCAAAGAAGTTGGCGAAGCCGGCGCGGAACAGGAAAGAGAAATAGCAACGATTTGCGCAGCGCGTGGTGTGCGGCTCCTCGGGCCAAACTGCCTTGGCTTGATCAATACGCATCACAACATGAACGCATCTTTCGCGAAACACATGCCGAAACCGGGCGGGATTTCCGTCATATCCCAGTCTGGCGCACTGTGCACGGCAATCCTCGACTGGGCGGATGGCCGCCATCTCGGGCTTGCCAAACTGATCAGTATGGGCAACAAGGCTGACTTGTGTGAAACCGACTTCCTTACCGCTCTGGCCGAAGACCCCGATACCACGGTCATTGTGGGATATCTTGAAAGCATAGTTTCCGGTGACGAGTTCATAAGAACAGCCGATGTTGCGGCATCGAAAAAACCGGTGGTAATTTTCAAAGCAGGAGTTACTCAAGCCGGCGTCAAAGCTGCGTCCTCACATACCGGCAGTCTTGCAGGCGCCGACATCGCCTACGGTGCCGCTTTCAAACGATCGGGCGTGATCAGGGCCGAAACGTTCGAGGCGCTTTTCGATTATGCCACCGCTTTCGCCATGCAGCCGCTTCCCGCCGGTAACCGGGTCGCAATCATCACAAACGCCGGCGGCCCAGGAATCATGGCGGCTGACGCTGTCGAGCAGTCAGGAATGAAAATCGGCACTCTTACAGGGGGAATCGCCACGGCGCTTAAGGAAAAGCTTCCGAAAGCGGCGAGTATCGGCAACCCAATTGACGTGCTTGGCGACGCCGATCCGGAAAGATACGTGATGGCTGTCGAGGCGGCACAGGAAGACAAATCCGTTGATGCGATAATTGTGATTCTTACTCCGCAGGCGATGACCAAACCAGCCGAGACTGCGCGCGCCATAGCAGGATGTGCCAATCACATAAAACCCATCCTCGCGTGTTTTATGGGCGGTGCTGATGTGATGCCGGGCCGCGACGAGCTTGTGGCCTCGAATCTTCCCGATTATACATCGCCGGAGCGCGCGGTTGCCGCGTTGAAAGCGATGCACGATTACGCCACGTGGCTTAGACGTCCTCCGCGCATTGTTACCAGATTTCCAATCAACCGCCGACGTGTCGAAAGAATCATTCACAGACATGTAAGAATGAAGCAGTATCAGATCGGCGAAGCATCGGCTAAGGCAATTCTGCGCGCATACGGCTTTAATGTTCCTCCCGGCCAGATTGCAGGCACAATCGAGGAGGCCGTGAACACCGCCGAAGAACTCGGATATCCTGTTGCAATGAAGATCGTTTCGCGCGACATCATCCATAAGTCAGATGTCGGCGGCGTCAAACTCAATCTCGCGACGCCGGAAATGGTGCGGGATGCCTTTGACTTGATGATGCTCAGAATACGACAACGCATCCCTGAAGCCAAAATCGAAGGCGTCTACATCGAAAGAATGTGCAAACGCGGACGTGAAGTGATCCTCGGCATGACCCGCGACCCTCAATTTGGCCCGATGCTGATGTTCGGTCTCGGCGGTATTTTCGTGGAAGTCATGAAGGACGTTACTTTCCACATAGCCCCGATCACAGCGGAAGAGGCCATGCAAATGCTCTCCAGCACGCGTTCGTTTGCGCTCCTCAAGGGCGTCAGGGGACAGGCAAGCGTTGACTTGGACGCCATCGCTACCAGTCTCCAGCGAATCAGCCAGCTGGCAACGGATTTTCCCGAGATAATGGAAATGGACATCAACCCATTCATGGTCGGGGAGGTCGGAATGGATTCATTTGCCGCAGACGCTCGAATCACGGTTATTGACAGGAAAGTCCGAAAATGATTTCAAACGCAAAACACTCATATGACGAGAAGTGGCAGGACAAATATGCCGATATGATAGCAACCCCCGAAGATGCCGTCTCGCGCATCCGTCCGGGGCACAGGGTTTTCGTTGGCACAGGTTGCGCCCAACCACAGGAGCTTATTCAGGCCCTCGTCGCAAGATGCGGCGAGCTCACTGACATCGAGATTGTGCATCTTCTTACCATGGGTGATGCCCCATATGCGGACAAGAAGCTTTCACAATGCTTCCGGGTCAATAGTTTCTTCATCGCCGAGAATGTCCGTGATATTATTCAGGAAGGACTGGGCGACTACACTCCAATCTTTCTTTCCGATATTCCAAGGCTGTTTTCGTCGGGACGGCTTCCGCTCGATGCAGCGTTGATCCAGGTCACACCGCCGGATGACCGGGGAATGTGCAGCTTCGGCATTTCTGTTGACATCGTCA
>CAZASC010000099.1:0-12804 GCA_964487695.1 uncultured Victivallales bacterium | reverse complement strand
CTCTCCGCACATTCAGAAAGAAGCCCGGCCATTAGGTTGACGCGCATGCGTAAAACGGGGCTTGCTCAGGGCTAGTTCCGACCGTTGCCGAGCGTCTCAATGACAACTCTTGCCGCATTTTCATCCGCCCCGCCAGTGCCGAGCTCGGCGCTGACACGCTTCAGTCCTGCAAGGATCTCAGAACGCTGCGGCCCATCGTGCAGCAGTGGCTCAATCCCTTCAGCGAGCGCAATTGGCGTCGCATTACCCTGTATGAATTCCGGGCAAAGTTCCCGGCCAGCAAGAATGTTCACCATGCCAATGTTGTCGAGCTTTACAAACATTCTGCCCAGAAGGTGCGACAGCCACGCCATCTTGTAGACTATCACCATAGGGCAGAGCATAAGTGAAGCGTCTATGGTTGCGGTGCCTGATGCCACCATGGCCGCCCTTGCCTCGCGCAATACATGGCGCGTTTTCCCTGCAACGACCGACCAGCGGGTTGGTCCGTCAGCCAGCATCCTGATCTTGTTCTCAAGCGTCTCCTTTACAGCCTGCGTCGGAGCTGCCACGATGAATTCCATTTCGGGATGGCGCTTCTCGATAAGCGCCGCCGCCGACCACATGACTGGAAGCACGCGATTGATAACCTGGAGTCTGCTTCCGGGCAGAAGCGCGACAAATCCGTGATGATCCGGCACAAGGTTGAGATCGGGTTCGCTCCATGTTTTCTTTGCCTCATCAACGAGCGGGTGTCCGGCGAAATCCACCCTAAGACCGGTGCCTTCGAAATATTTCCCTTCGAATGGGAAAATGGTTATCAACCGGTCAATGGTTTCTGCCATCCTTGGAATACGGGAACGTTTCCACGCCCAGACTTGGGGGCAGATGTAATAGATAACCCGTATGCCAAGCTTGTGCGCTTCAGCAGCAAAGCGCAGGTTAAATCCAGGGTAATCAACCAGAATAACTGCATCTGGTTTGCGAGCCGTGGCCAGGGCAACCATTTCGAGGAACACTCGCCTGAAGAAAAATATGCGGCGGAGAACTTCGACAAAACCCATTACCGCCATGTCCTTGACATCATGGTGAATATCGACTCCGGCTGCTCGCATCTTGTCGCCGCCAATGCCGAAGAACTCGATTCCTGTGTCTATCTTCCTGATGGCCGTGACAAGTTTTGCGCCGTGCATGTCGCCGGAAATCTCCCCGGCTATAATCATTATTCTCTTCTCGCTCATGAAGGCGTTTCGCGGATATGACGGCAGATGGCGACGGCCAGCTTGAGCGCTTCGGAAGCGTGCCTGCCTGTCACGACTGGGTCTCGCTGGGTCAGGACACAGTCAACGAACGACGTCAGTTCCGCGGCCAGCGGCTCGCCTTTTTCTATCGGCACCTGTGAGACTGTAATGGCCCCACCTTCCTTGCGACACAATTGACCGGCTTGATTCATGTAATCCAGGGAAACGTACGTGTCTTCCTGGAAAACCCGGATCTTACGCATTTTTTCCTGGCTGATGCGGCTGGCCGTCACGTTTGCAACGCATCCATTTTCGAAAATGATGCGGACGTTGGCGATGTCCTCGGAGGGGCTGAGTACTGGAACGCCGACTGCATGAATTTCTCTGACAGGCGAACGAACCAGGTGCAGGATGATGTCCAGATCGTGAATCATAAGATCGAGCACAACGCTGACTTCAGTGCCTCGCGGCGGGGAAGCATCGCGTGGCGGTGGATAAGGAGCCAATCGAACCGCTTCTATGAAACGAGGCTTGGCCAGGTTGTCCTCTAGAAACTGCATAACCGGATTAAAGCGCTCAATGTGGCCAACCTGAAGAATCAGTTTCTTCTGGTCCGCAAGTGACACCATCGTCTGCGCCTCTTTCGTGCTGGTAGCTATCGGTTTCTCGACCAGCAGGTGGAGGCCGCGCTCCATGAGAAGTTGGGATAGTTCGCAATGCTTGTCGGTGGGAACGGCGACGCTGGCGGCCTCAATGCCGGATGCAAGCGCCTCGACACTCTCAAAAGCCCTGGTGTGAAATTCCGATGCAATTTCCGCGGCGCGTTTTTCGTCGACGTCATAGACTCCTACCAGTTCCGCATTCTCCATCTGGGAGTAGATGCGAGCGTGGTGTCGCCCCAAGCTTCCCACTCCGAATACGCCGACGTGAACTTTCTTTCTATTCTCAGCACTCATGTCGTTCCTTCCTTAAAGATGGCCAAGCATCGCAAGTGAAAGCAGGGAGGGCCTGTTGGGCCCGTCGATTAAGATGAAAGGCGCGTGCAGCGCCCGCGCTCCACCGGGAATGTCTCCATAATCATTCGATCTCTGACCTCTGATTTGTGACGTACAGACCTACAACTGAACTGCAGTGAGGCATAAATTAAGATTATTTGCCTCGTCAACGATCTTTTCCCGCTCGAGGAGGATGGATCGCCGGGCTTCGATGGCTAGAACTGCGACTTTCATCTTCTTCAGCAATTTCATCGTGTGCATGCCGATGACGGGAATATCGAAACGCATGTCATGCCCGCGCTTGGCAAGTTTCACGATCACGATGTCCGTGCCGCCAAGACGATGTGCCCGCTCGATGGTTTCGTCGGTCCCCTCAAAAGCCTCAACGGCAAGCACGGTGCCATGTTTGACGACAACTGTCTGGCCCACATCCATACCGCTGCTGGTCAGCGCGACCTTGATGCCAAGATCAATGTCCTTCTGTTCGATTTCGGTGGGAGCGCGTTTCGACAGCAGGCCAGGATCGGGCATGTGGGCTTCCATGAACATGGAAGCCGGCATCAGTTCGATTCCAATGTCTTTCAGCTCGTTGGCCACCGCCCCGAAAATCGTCTCCGCGTTTCTCATGTCCAGACGCTTGAGGAGGTTCAGCATTGGTGTGTCCACGCGAATATTAAACAGGTGAGTCGGCGTAATTTGCCCTGCCATCACGACTTGTTTGACACCGCTCGCTTTGAGCGCTTCGAGCATTGCGCCAAGTTGACCGAGATGGATCCATGCGACTTCGTCGGCGTGTTTGTCTATGGATGCTTCGGTCTCGCGCTTGAATGCCACTGCAAAGACTCGTCCAACTCCCTGTTTTTTTGCGGAATCGGCGAGTAGCAGTGGATATACGCCTT
Source organism: uncultured Victivallales bacterium (assembly GCA_964487695.1). GTDB lineage: Bacteria > Verrucomicrobiota > Kiritimatiellia > UBA8416 > CAZASC01 > CAZASC01. The sequence continues at coordinate 9,690 of CAZASC010000099.1, read as the reverse complement.
TGCCAGCTATCAATCCCAGAGCTTGCGGTGTTTCCATGTGGTGGACTTTAGATGATTAAGCATGCAACTTTCAATCAATAAACATGACGCCGCGGCTGCGGGGTGCTGAAATATTTCATCCCTGCCGCTGCTTCCTGTCCCGACTTACACTGGCCTCAAAGCAAAAGTTCTATCTGAGGCCCTTCTGATTGAAAAAAGGACCGTATTTCTTGTCAATGACATTGATGTGGTGCTGGAGCCAATTGCTTAGAAACGTTATTATCTCCAATGACAACACTGCTTGGCCTGTATCGAATTTGCCTTTGAATTCGGCAACCTTCTGAGTGAAATCGGAATGCTCTTTCTTGTGGGTGGTTGCTTCGGGATACTGGAATTGATCGAAATATTTTTCTTCCGTTTTAAAATGGGTCCCCGCATAGGTCACGAGCCCGTTGATGATCTTGCCCAGGATATCCTTGCCCTTTCCCTGGCGCATCGCATCATGAAGCTCATTGATCATTGCGACGAGTCTCTGATGCTGTCTGTCTATCTCAACGATGCCAACGCTCAAGCTGTCATTCCATTGAATCAATGCCATTGCCGTTCCTCCACTGTTGTTCAGACATATAAATATTATGCAGCGTAATTTATCCGTTAAGCATTGAACTTTCAATCCCTAAACACATTGATAAATCATCCGAATGTGCAGAAATTGGATTGTGGGCATTGCCAGCGTTCGAAGGGATGTGATAGCATAGAGCAATATAAAGAATAGTGTAGCCACAAAAGTAAGAATTAAGGCTTTATTGAAGTTTTTTGTATCTTTGTCGCGGCTACGGTATTTCGTAAAATGCTCTAGTCATTGAATGATCGTGATGGCGAATACGGGAAGGCTCAATAAATGAAATACAGCATTCTTGGAAAGAGCGGCCTGAAAGTGTCACGTTTAGGCTTCGGAGCCATGCGCCTTCCGATGGATGGGCAGCGGGTCAATCGTGAGCTGGCATTGCCGATGATTCACAGGGCCTTCGAGGGCGGTGTGAACTATATTGATACTGCCGTTGGCTACTGTTGGGAGGACAGCCAGCGCGTTGTCGGTGAAGCGCTGAAAGGATGGCGGGACAAGATCGTTGTCTCGACCAAGAACCACGAATACAGCGACGAGACGAAGTGGTGGACGCACCTTGAGAACAGCCTTGCGCGCTTGCAGGTTGATTACATTGACATCTACAACACTCACGGTGTGAACGGGAAGTCTCTCGACGAGTCCGTTCGCCTCCGTGTCCTCAATTGGCTGAGGAAGGCGAGGGATCGGGGGCTGATCAAACATATTTGCACTTCGTTTCACGATGGCAATGACGCTTTGAGAAAAGTGGTGGACTCGGGTTTCTATGACTCCATAACGCTTCAATACAATCTTCTTGACCGTGGACTGGAGGATGGAATTGCCTACGCACATGAGAATAATATCGGCGTTGTTGTGATGGGGCCTGTGGGCGGTGGCAGGCTTGGCCTTCCAAACGAGGCTCTGTCGAATGTCGTTCCGGGCATCAACAGGATACCTGAGTTGGCACTTCGGTTTGTGTTGGCAAATCCCAACGTCACAATGGCTCTCTCGGGAATGTCAACGATGGCGCAGGTCGATGAGAACCTCGGAACTTGGAATGACGACAAGACGCTTGACATGAAGGACATGAAAATCATCCAAGAGCAGATGGATCGTCTGAAGAAAATGGCCGATCTCTATTGTCCGGGCTGTGGCTACTGCAAGCCGTGCCCGAAAGACGTGAATATTCCTAGAATTTTCGCAATGTACAACAATGCGCGGGTGTATGGATTCGGCGAGCAATCCAGGCGTGAATACGCCGAATGGCGCAAAAAGATGCCGGAAGACGGCACACAGGCAGATTCCTGCGTTGACTGCGGCGAATGCGAAAAGAAATGTCCGCAAAAAATCCCCATTCGAACACAGTTGAAAGATGCTCACGAGTTTCTGAGCGGACGTGTCTCGTGCACGGCATGAAAGCGTGCGCCGGGAAACGAACGGCGACACGCCGTCCCCCGCACATCTTCCGTTATATAAGGGCTCGCATGTTGCCCGTCGTGAGCAATCAAATTAAGAGTTGGGAGATTCACTTCGATATTCTGCGGTTCGTTATTCGTCAATCTTCTGTTCCGCAAATGTAATCCCCATTTGTCTTCTGTTTCTCAGTAAGCCACTGCTGCAAGGTGGCATTGTAAAAGCAAAACTTGCATCACTGTGTCTTTGCCGCCCGCTTCTTTGGCGCCGCATGAACGCACTCGCCATGCGCCGCATGCGCGGCTTCCATCCACGATTCCGACAGGGTGGGGTGGCAGTGAATTGTGTTGCCGATCTCGGCGACAGTCAGCTCGCCTCGGATCGCAACTGCCGCCTCGGAAATAAGTTCTGTGGCGTGCGCTCCTATTGCCTGCGCGCCAATGAGCCTGTCTGTGCCGGATTCGATCACCCATTTCACAAAGCCGTAAGCATGCCCCGATGCGAGCGCTTTGCCCAGATTGGTAAACGAAAACTTGCCGACAATAATGGAAATGCCTTTCTTTTTTGCCTGTTGTTCGGTCATGCCGATGCTACCGACTTCCGGCGCGGTGAATATGCAGGCTGGAACCAGTGTCTCCATTTTCCTCAGCTTGCCGGAAACCGCATTTGAAGCAGCCGTTATGCCTTGTGACGTTGCCGCATGCGCAAGCTGTGGTCCGCCGCTGACATCTCCAATGGCAAAAACGGTTGCCACCTTTGTCCTGCAATAATCGTCAACAGGAATGTAACCGCCCTTGTTCGTTTCAAGAGGCACTTTGTCCAACCCCAGTTCCTTTGTTACAGGTTTTCTGCCTATTGAAACAAGGAGAGCCGCGGCTTGTACTTTCTTGTCGGCAAAAGTGCCGCTGACTGACGAATTGTCGGCGCTGATTCGATCAAGCGGTTTTCCTGTCAGAATCCGGACGCCGAGCTTGCCTTCCATATGAGCGCGCAATTCCGCGCGTACATCCGCGTCGAGAATCATCAGAATATCTTCAAGCATTTCGATGATTGTGACTTTTATGCCAAGTTGAGCCGCCATGCATGCGAACTCACATCCTATCACGCCGCCGCCGAGCACTATCAGACTCTCGGGCATTGTCGTGCGTCCCAGAAATCCCCTGCTTTCGAACACACGCGGGCTGGCAGGTATGAAGCCGGGCACAGTTGAAGTGGAGCCGGATGCAATGATTGTGTTACGGGCTTGAATTTCGATCGTGCCTTCCGTTGAAGCGATGGCGATCCTGTTGCGGCTGGCAAAGCTCGCCGTGCCGTTAAACACTTTTACACTGTTCGCCTTGAGAAGAGCGCCTATCCCGTTTCGCAGTTTACCGACAATTTCATCTTTTCGCGCAGCCATTGCAGCATAGTCGAAGGATATACCGGCAGCCCTGAGGCCCATCTCCGCGCCGGACCTTGCGGACTCATAAAGCGATGAAGATGCGATGAGCGTTTTCGTCGGTATGCAACCCCAGTTCAAGCACGTTCCTCCAAGGCTTTCCTTTTCGATAAGTGCCACCGATGCGCCAAGCTGAGCCGCCTTGATCGCTGCAGGATAACCGCCTGGACCGCCGCCGATAACTACTACATCATACTTTTCCATAGGGAGATGTCCTCTAACTTGCTCTTGATTGCGTTAACAAAACAGGCTGCTGTTGAACCGTCAATTATCCTGTGATCAGCCGACAAGGTCATGGTCATCATTGACCGCACCTTTACTTGTCCGCCTATAACCATGGCTCTCTCTCTGGTGCTGGCCACAGCAAGTATCGCAGCCTCTCCGGGGTTTATGATTGCCCCAAAGTTGTCCACGTCCAGCATTCCCATGTTGGAGACCGTAAATGAGCCGCCGGTCATCTCGTCGGGCAGGAGCTTGCCTTCTCTCGCTTTGACTGCGAGAGTCTGGGCGATGTCATGAAGTTCCTTCATGCTCAAGTCTTCGGCATTCCGGATCACCGGCACAACCAGTCCTTCGTCGAGCGCAACGGCCATTCCAAGGTTGACAGCTCCGCGCCACTGGACACTTATCCCGTCTGTGACGCTGTTGACGACAGGGAATTCCTTGAGAGCCAGGATGACTGATTCGAAAATGAAATCGGTAACACTGTACGCTTCGCCCCGTTCTTTCAGCTCTTTTCTGAATGCGAAAAGCGCCGTCATATCTGCTGCGACAGAGATGTAAAAATGCGGTGTAGTCGTGAAACTTTCCGTCAATCGTCGTGCTATGACCTGACGCATCTTGCTCATTTTGACAGGCTTTTCCTTGATAGCCCGCTCAATGTCATGGATCATAATACGGCCAGCGTCGCCAGTGCCCCTGATCTTGATGATATTGAGCTTTTCCTTTGACGCGAGTTTCTTTGCCGTCGGCGAAATGCGAAGGCTGTCGTAGCCGACTGACTCCAGATAAGCATTCACGTCGCGCACAACAATTCTGCCATTCGGCCCAGTTCCTCTGATTTCCGAATGGTCAATCGTTCGCGAGAGCGCAAGCGCCTTGGCGCGCGGCGAAATGAAGAGTCTCGCCGTTGCCTGGTCCGGTGTTATTGAGGTAGCAGGGGAGGATGCTCGTGGTGCCGGCATCGGCTGGGATGCGATGGGCGCCTTGACTTCCTGCCTTTGCTCGCGCGGCACTGTCTCGGGTACCGGCTGAGCAGTCGCTGTCAGAGCCGCTTGCGCGACTTGAGGCGGCGAGGCTGGAATGGCGTCGCCCGGTTTGCCGATATAAGCGACGACGACATTTACAGGCACGGTTTCCGCCTCCTTGACCAGCACCTTCAATAAAGTGCCGTCAAAGAAGCTTTCAGCTTCGAGAACAGCCTTGTCGGTTTCCATTTCAAAGAGGACGTCGCCCTTTTTTACGGCGTCCCCTTCCTTCTTATGCCACTTCACTATAGTCGATTCTTCCGTGGCCTGGCCAAGTTTTGGCATTATCACTGCGTCTGGCATCTTGCCTCCTAGAGAATCTGTTTTGCTGCGGCCACAATGTCTTTTGCGTTGGGCATGAAAGCCATCTCAAGCACATATGCTTGAGGCGCGATCCCGTTTTTGGCCCCGACGCGCATTACCGGTGCGTCAAGATAGTCAAAAGCCTTTTCCATTATCGTTGACGCGATTTCGCCTGTGAAGCTGCCGATGCTGATGCATTGACTTGCAACCACACAACGGCCTGTCTTTCTGACGGATTGAAGGACGGTTTCCATGTCCAGCGGAACCAGTGAACGGAGATCGACGACTTCGACGCTGGTCTTCGTTTCCGCCATGAGCATGTCCGCGGCTTTCAGTGCGTCATGAACTGCCGGGCCCCACGCGACGATGGTCAGGTCTGTTCCAGAGCGCTTCACGTCGGCGACGCCGAGCGGAATGAGATACTCTCCTTCCGGAACCGGTCCTTTCACCGGGTAGAGAAGTTGCGACTCGACAAACATGATGGGGTTGTTGTCCCTGATTGCCGACTTCAGCATTCCCTTGGCATCGTAAGGCGTGCAAGGATACGCAACATAGAGACCGGGGATGTGCGCGAACATGGTCTCCAGCGTCTGCGAGTGCTGCCCGCCGTATCCCTTGCCGCCGCCCACGGATGCGCGAATGACCAGAGGGATCTCCGCTTTGGCGCCTGACATGTAATGCCACTTGGCTGCCTGATTGCTGATCTGGTCCGATGCCATGAGCGCAAAGTCCATGTACATCAGTTCAACGATTGGTCTGAGGCCGACCATGGCGGCACCAACTGCGGTGCCGCAAATTGCCGCTTCGGAAATCGGAGTGTTGAATACCCGGTCCCGGCCAAAAGCCTCAAGAAGTCCCTTACTGACCTTGAATGCTCCGCCGTAGTCGGCAACGTCTTCTCCGTAGAAGATGACGCGTTTATCGCGCATCATTTCCTCGACCATCGCTTCCTTCAAGGCGTCTTTGTAGCTCAACTGCCCGTCAACCCTCTTGATTTCAGGCAGTTCCTTGACTATTTCAACGTGGCTGAATTCCTCTGGCACGGTATCGGCGACAGTGTCCGTGTACATATACTTGATGACATCAGCCGGATCCGGATCAGCTGCCTTGACAGACTTGGCTGCTGCCCTTGCGTTGCGCTCCTGGACTTTCTTTGTGAGTTCGTCGAGAGACTTCTTCGTGAGTACCTTGCATTCCAGCAACTGGGCCGAATATGAGTCTATAGCGTCCACTTCTTTCCATGCGGCCTCCTCGTCCTTGGTTCTGTACTCGTTGCGCGGATCGCTCAGGGAGTGTCCATAGTAGCGGTAAGTGTCAAGTTCCAGCAGGCATGGGCCTTTTCCCTTGCGGCACAATTCCGCAGCGCGATTGACGGCGTTGCGCACGGCGAGCACGCTCATGCCGTTGATCACTTCTGCGTGCATGTTGTTCTCGGAGAATCCAGCTGCGCGTCGCGCCATGAATTCGACTCCGGTGACTTCGTTGTCTGCCCTGCCTGTCATCCCGTAGTGGTTGTTCACGACGAGATAGATCACCGGCAGGCCGAATGCCTTGTTCTTCGCCAGTTTATTCGTATACTGCTGCATTGCCGCCCAGTTGAGCGACTCGAGCACCACGCCATTGGAGTAAGCGCCGTCACCTGCAAAGCAACCTACAACCTTGCCGTTGCGAAGATACCACTCCGCAGCCGCCGCACCGGTCGCTATAGGCACTCCGCCGCCTACAATCGCGTTGGCACCAAGATGGCCGACGGTGAAATCGGCGATGTGCATCCCGCCTCCGCGACCCTTGCAGTAACCATCTTCCTTGCCGAAAAGTTCGGCGATGGTTCTGTAGATGTGGTCTTCCAGTGCGACTTCGACAAGTTCTTTGCGATTCTCGCTCTTGCATTGCGGTACACGTCCCTGGAGCTTCTCCGCTGTCATGGCCCTGATAGCCGCGCAGCCCTTTGCAATACTGTCGCCATGGCCGCGATGCGTGGAGGTTATGTAATCGTCGGCGGCGATGCCGAAGCAGACACCAACCGAGGTTGCCTCCTGGCCTATTGAAACATGTGTTGGCCCGCGATAGTCGTAACCGGCGCATGACGGATATGCCCCGGAACGCAATTTGACGATCATTTCCTCAAACTCGCGAATCGTCAGCATGTCTTCAAGGATGTCGATCGCTTCCTGCTTCGTGATGGTCGCGGCGGCGAGTTCCTTTTTGAGGTTCTTGTCGTAGGCGTACGCTTTGATCTTGCCGCAGTCAATTGTCTGCGGGGTAAAATCCGGCCTCATATTACTCAGATAGTTCGGCATTGCTTATTCCTTTGATGTTGCATTGCTTTATTTAACTCATCTGTCTTGGAAAAGAAAACATACCTTTATTCCTTAACCAAGAGAATTTAAACAGATTTAACAGAATGTTCAGAATAATTCTGTTCATTCTGTCAAAAAATAGTGCTTCCAGCCTCGTGTCCTAAACCACGATGACCTTTATTCCTCTCTTCTTGAACTTCTTTAATTCGTCACGGTCAGCCCCTGAATCGGTGATAAGAACATTCACGCGATCAAGTGAAGTGAATCTGACAAACGATACTTTTCCAATCTTACTGCTATCGGCGAGCAGTACCACCTGTCGGGCGTGGGAGATGATCATCTCTTTTGTCTGAGCTTCTCGCGGGTCGGTGGTTGTCATCCCGGATCTATCCGAGACGCCGATGGTGCCCATGAAAGCTGTGTCAATATGGATGAGATCCACCAGCGGTTTGGTGAGAGAACCGACAAATGTCTGGCTCAGCCGGCGGAATTCGCCGCCGATAAGGATCATGTTCGGACCGCTTGCCGAAAGGGCAGAGGCAACCTGCATGGAATTTGTCACGACCGTTACACCCTTGCCTTCAGTGAGAAGTCTTGCAAGCGCGAGTACCGTGCTGCCGCCGTCGAGGAACACGGAATCGTTCTGCTGAACGAGCTTGAATGCCGCTGCCGCGATGCTTTGCTTCTCCTTCGCGGCCAATGCGGCCTTGTCCTTAAACCCTGGTTCGTCGAGGCGGCTTTCGATACACATCGCGCCGCCGTGGATCTTTCGGAGATGTCCAAGCTTGTCGAGCTCGACAAGGTCTCTACGGGTGGTGGCAGCGGATACGCCCAGTTCCCGGCACAAATCTTCCACGCGGATGACCCGCTGTTGCCCGAGAATCTGCTCAATGCGTTCCAGTCTTGTGGCTGCAAGATCCTTTTTGTCGTTTGTGATCATGTGTGACTGATCGTGATTGAAAGTGATCACAAGTAATCATATTCGATTACAGAGCGCAAGCAGAAAATACGCCTTGGAGCTCGGAAGTCATCGTCCGCATTTTTGGATGTGCCAAGGTGCCACATTTCCTGGGAACGCCGAGCTCCATCTCGGCACCATGATAGGAACCAAGAAGAGCCGAGCTGGGGTTCGGCGTTCCCAGAAGAAAGCAGCATGGAACCATTTTCAGATTACGGATGGGAACCAACGACGAGTATGAACAGCTATTCCTCTCACTCTACGGCATCTGTCTGATTCGATAGAACCGTGTCGGGACATTCGTTGCCGGGTCGTTCACCGTCTGGATTGTCGAGTTGCCGGCCATGTCGTTGGTCAAGTCTGTCCAGTTATTGCTCATCAGATTGTCTGTCCATTCGACCAGGTAAGAAAGATTTGTAAGTGTCGGGAACGTCAGATTAAAGCCGGTGCGCATTGAGAATGCCTGAAACTGCGGGCGAGGGGCGGGGTTGATCGTTAGAGCAAGAGTTGCATTTGCGTTTCCACCCCGATTCGACGCCCTTATTGTCACGTTGAAAGTTCCCGCGACAACCGAAGCGCCATAAATCCGGCCGCTTGATGGGTCGAACGAAAGCCCCGCCGGCAGGCCGATCGCAAAGAAGCCTGTAGGGTGATTCGTTGCCGCAATCGTATAACCAAAGCTCGTGCCGACCGTGCCTGTGGCTGTCAACGCGCTGGTGATAACTGGCAGGGGGATTGTGCCGTTGTAAATGACTATTGTTAATGTGCCAGTTGCCGAGCCCGTCGAATTCGTGGCGCTGACTGTGACGCCATAAGTGCCAACGCTCGTTGGCGTGCCTGTGATGCTGCCGGAAACTGGATTCAGCACAAGTCCGGCCGGCAGATTCGGTGCACCGAAACTCGTCGCAAGATTTGCGGCTGTGATGGTGAACGAGAACGGTGTATTCACAAGGCCGTCGGCAATGGCCGGGCTCGTGATTACCGGCAGCGGCAACTGGACGCTCAATGCCAGATTTCCGTTTCCAGTCCCGCTTGCGTTGGATGCGCTGATTTGAATGTTATAGGTTCCCACAACGGTTGGCGTGCCGCTAATCATGCCGGAACTCGTGTCGACAGACAGGCCTTGCGGCAGATCAAGGGAGTTGAAGCTCGTCGGATTATTGCTGGCGGCGATGACATATGAGAAAGGCGTGCCGGCGATGACAGAGGCAACACCCGCGCTCTTGATTACAGGCGCGCCTGAAGCAGGATTTACGGTCACCGTAACGTCCTTATTTGTCATATGTAGATCGTCGAAAGCACGCAAAGTGAAAGTGTAGGAGCCGGGAATCACTAGATTGCTGACGGTCGTATTCGTCGAACCTTGATGATTGAATAGCGGCTTGGCTCCAACCGGTGTTGTCTTCACGGCCCACCAGTGTCGCAAGAGCTGGTTTGTCGGATCG
>CAZASC010000098.1:10625-12923 GCA_964487695.1 uncultured Victivallales bacterium | reverse complement strand
CGCTGCCGCTGGCATGCGCGGTCAACAGGAAGTTCGTGTTCCACAACCAGTTGAGTGTAGCGTTATTTGTTTGCGTCATTACGAAGCTGTTTGTCGCGCCCGAAACTGGCGAATTACCTGTCATCGCCCATCCTCGACACGTGACCTGCGTCCCTCCCACAGTCTGATTCGTGAGCACAGTGTTGGTAATGACTAGAGCGTAATCGTTCGTATGTGTCCCCGCCGCTGGAACTGGAATCCCCCACTGCGAATTCACCTTGAGCGTCACTTGGTCGATCGAGAATGTCGCGATGATCGTTCGCGCCTGAGTCATCTTGACCGTGATGTTCGTGCCGCTGATCGTCGCCCCGTTCGTATCTCCACTCCAGGCTACGAAGTGATAGTGTGACACCGGAGCCGCCTTGATAGTGACATTCGAGCCGTTTGCGTACCAGTTGTTGGTGACATTTACCGTGCCGCTTCCAACAGTTTCCGTAGCCAGCCAATAATTGGTTTTCCATAGCCACGTGAGCACGGCATTGTTAGTCTGCGTCATCACGACACTGTTCGCCGTGCCCGAAGCCGGAGCATTCCCAGTCATCGTCCAACCGCGACCAACATACTGCGTGCCAACTCGCGAATCGGGCGTGGACACGGTGTTCGTCAAAACAGTTCCCTGCACGCGCGTGTAAACACCCGTCGCAGGCGTGGCCACACCATAGGGCGACACGATTGCCAGATTGAAGGAGAGACCAACCCGGAATGTATTCGTCACTGGCGCGGCGGCATTCCAGTTCGTGTCCCCGGCCTGATTCGCGGCTACGCTCACCATCCCGGTGCCTGTGAAGGTCAAATTCGTCAGCCCCGCGATCACACCAGGCCCGGCAACAACCGTAAAATTAGTTACTGGCAGCCCCGAACTGGCCACGGCAAACAACTGGACGGTGTTCGTCGTTGCCTGCGTTCCAGGATTCGTAAAGCCTGTGATCGTCTGATTCTCCTTACCCACTGTCACATTGACGTTCGTTACTGCCGTATTGTAATTAATCGTGTCTGTCGGCGTGAATGTTACTGATTCGTTATTCGTCCCGGCAACGGGAACCGTCGCGGGCGTAGTGAATGCAAATGCACCGGCCACTGAGCCAGCACCGCCGCTCAACACCGAGCTGCTCAATGCCTGGCCATATGTAAGCGCTGACGCCGTCGGCAGCACCGTTATCGTCGGTGTAACCTTCCCAACCGTCACGCTCACATTCGTGACTACCGTATTGTAGTTCGTGAAGTCGCCCGGCGTAAATGTCACTGATTCGTTATTCGTCCCGGCAACGGGAACCGTCGCGGGCGTAGTGAATGCAAATGCACCGGCCACTGAGCCAGCACCGCCGCTCAACACCGAGCTGCTCAATGCCTGGCCATATGTAAGCGCTGACGCCGTCGGCAGCACCGTTATCGTCGGTGTAACCTTCCCAACCGTCACGCTCACATTCGTGACTACCGTATTGTAGTTCGTGAAGTCGCCCGGCGTAAATGTCACTGATTCGTTATTCGTCCCGGCAACGGGAACCGTCGCGGGCGTAGTGAATGCAAATGCACCGGCCACTGAGCCAGCACCGCCGCTCAACACCGAGCTGCTCAATGCCTGGCCATATGTAAGCGCTGACGCCGTCGGCAGCACCGTTATCGTCGGTGTAACCTTCCCAACCGTCACGCTCACATTCGTGACTACCGTATTGTAGTTCGTGAAGTCGCCCGGCGTAAATGTCACTGATTCGTTATTCGTCCCGGCAACGGGAACCGTCGCTGGCGTTGTGAATACGAACGCGCCGGCCACTGAGCCCGTGCCGCCGCTCAAAACCGAGCTGCTCAATGCCTGCCCATACGCAATCGCCGATGCTGTCGGCAGCACCGTTATCGTCGGAGTAATCTTGGCCAAAGTGGTGAAATTAGTGGCATCTGCCCACATCTCACCAACCGAGTTTGTTGCATAAGCGCGATAGTAGTACAGTGTCGCGGGAGTCAGGCCAGTCGCCTGATTCGAATATCCCCCTACATCTTCAACTCCAAAATCATGCACATACGTCCACAGCGATGTGGATGTGCCTCTATCAGTTGTGTCCCAGTACAGCCGGACCGTTGTCGGCACGCCTCCTGTTGCACTAAGATTCGCATTGAGCCAAGCGGTCGTTACAGTCACATTCATTGCCCCACCATCGTTATCGACTGTTGGCGAGGTGGACGTCACTGTAGTGAAGTTTGTCGCAGGCGTCGCCCACACCTGCCCAATGCTGTTCGTAGCGTAGAACGTGTAGTAGTAAACAG
>CAZASC010000098.1:0-10525 GCA_964487695.1 uncultured Victivallales bacterium | reverse complement strand
GTCGCCCACACCTGCCCAATGCTGTTCGTAGCGTAGAACGTGTAGTAGTAAACAGTACCGGCAACCAACCCTGTCATGTTCGTCGTCAACGCTCCAACAGCGTTCGTACCAAGATTGTTTGTATTCGACCATGTCACAAGGTCCGATCCACCAGCGTTCGTTCCCCACAATACCCATGCCATCGTCGGCACTCCACCGTCCGACGTCAAATCACCATTCAGCCACGCTGTCGTTGTCGTCACGTTCGTCGCGCCGCTGGCGTTGTCAACAGCTGGCACTGTCGCTGCCGCTACTCCCGCCATGCCATTGATCGCCGCCGTCTCGGCCGCTGTTACTCCAGGCACGTCAGTCGCTGCATCTATCGCCAAGTCCCCAGCTGTCTTGTATCCTGTCAAAGCCGTCCAGTTCGCCGACGAATAATCGACTTCCAAGTATCCAGCATATGCACTCGCCAGCGCACTGTGCGCCGCAACCTGTGCTGCCGCCAGCGCATCCGCAAGCGTCACTGTCGTGAAGTTTGTCGCCGGTGTCGCCCACACCTGCCCAATGCTGTTCGTAGCATAGAACGTGTAGTAGTAAACAGTGCCGGCAACCAGCCCTGTCATGTTCGTCGTCAACGCTCCAACAGCGTTCGTGCCAAGATTGTTCGTGTTCGCCCACGATACAAGATCCGATCCACCAGCGTTCGTTCCCCACAATACCCATTCCATCGCAGGCACTCCGCCGTCCGACGTCAGATCCCCGTTCAGCCACGCTGTCGTTGTCGTCACGTTCGTCGCACCGCTGGCGTTGTCAACCGCTGGCACTGTCGCTTCCGCTACGCCCGCCATCCCATTGAGCGCCGCCGTCTCGGCCGCCGTTACTCCAGGCACGTCAGTCGCTGCGTCTATCGCCAAGTCCCCAGCTGTCTTGTATCCTGTCAAAGCCGTCCAGTTCGCCGACGAATAATCGACTTCCAAGTATCCAGCATATGCACTCGCCAGCGCACTGTGCGCCGCAACCTGTGCTGCCGCCACCGCCGGCTTGAATACCGTTCCAGAGGCGTTGAAACTGGAGTTCGACGCCACGGTCATGTAGGTGGCCCATATCCAGTTGGTGGAGCGAAATACGCGCTCGATCCTGATTTCGTCGAGAAGCGCGTTTGCAAAAGAGTTATTTCCTACGGTATCTCCGCTGCCGCCGCCAGTTGCGCCCAGCCCTATCGCGTTGCCGCTGTCATTTATTGTTCCACTGACCGTGTGACTCCCGATCTGTATTCCGTTCTGAAAACTCACCAGCGTGTTCGCCGACCCGTCGTACGTGCAGACCAGGTAGTACCACGCGCCTGCGCTTAAGCTCGGATTGAAGCTTGCCGTATTACCGCCGTTCCATCCGTCAGTACCACTCGTTTTGAGCAGGTTCAGCATCTGAGAACTGCTATTGATTTCGAGAGCCCACGCATTGGCCTTGCGGGTGATAGCCTGCTCAGAACTCGGAACCGAACCATTGAAACGCACCCACCCCGACAGCGTTACGCCGGTTGTCGTTAGTCCAAGACTTGTGGTATCGGGAATGGTCACATAACCGTTCGCAACTCCCAGCGCGCCGCCTGTGATGCCTGTCGCATTCGTTATGGAACCGCTCGCGGTTCCATTGTTTCCATTGGCCGTCGAGTCCAGCGTATTGGAGCGAGCCATGTGCCAGACGCCAGCGAAGGCGTTCGTTGGCCATGTTGCGCCGTTGATGGTATAAGGCGCAGGCGCGGATGCGGCACCCGCATTTCCCCAGTATGCCCAGATGTAATCGTTGCTGCTCGATATGCTTGGAACTTGGACCCATACATACGATGTTCCACCGGTATTCCACAACTCGGTCTCATAATTCAATTCCGGCGTCTCGTTCGAATTGGCGAATCTCAATTCAAATCCGTTTGTCCCAACGAACTGGCTGTATGCGAATGTGCCTGCGCTCATTCCATTGCTGAAGGTGACCAGTGCCGGAAAATTCGTAAGAGTCTCCCCCCTGTTGTAGCTGGAGAATTGAATCTTCATTTTGCAGGCAAACTTGCTCGCGTCGAAAAGCGTGACAAAACCGGAACTGGGCGAGGCCCATGTGCCGCCTGCCGAGTTGGTGGCGAAGAAACTGTAGTAGTACGGAGTGTTCGCATTCAACCCAGCAACGTTGGTCGAGAGGGCTCCGACTGAATTAGTTCCAAGGTTGTTCGTGAACATCCAATTGGCCATTGCGGTTCCAGCGTCATTCGTGCCCCAGAAGACGTACGCAGTCGTCACCAATCCGCCTGTCGAACTCAGATAGCCGTTCAAGGTTGCGGTTGACGTGGTGACGTTCGACGCACCGCCATCATTGGATATCGTTGGTGCCGAAATGGCAGATGTTGGAGTGCCACCCGCAAAAAGCTCCTGGTACCCAACGTAATTACTCTCCTGAGTTCCGAATACGAACTTGATTATCTTCACACCTGACACGCCTGTAACCGCCAGGTGAACCCTTGCATAATCCGGGCTGGTGCTTGGAGGCGAGTAGCTTACGGCCTGCAACAATATGAAGGTGTTCGTGTCGGCGACCGTGGAATAGTAAACCGAATAGCTCTGATTCACGCGCCCATTGTCATCCCACCCGCTATAGATGTCCATGGAAGCGAGATTGTAGCCAACGGTGTTGACACTGGTGTCCAGCGTATAGGAAAGAGTCGTATTATTGTTGACGCAAGCCGCGTTCGCGTGAACCGCGCCGAAGCTACCGTCGGTCAGTGTCGAGTAATTAGGGGAAACCCCGCCATCGCCGGTGTGCGGGAGTTGATTCCAGTTTGTCGTCGCACCGCAAAGCAGATTTGACGAAGTGCCAGGCACAGTGTAGACGCTGGACTGCGAACTATCGGTCTCCGTAACGCCAGCACCGGCGATTCCAGAAAGGGCGAGCGATAAAAGAAACGATGCTACGAAACGGAATGCACAGGAATTCTTGAAGCCAAGATGGACAAATTTGCTTTTCCCGTGCGAGGCGATGGAGACACCTGAAACAAAACGCAAAAATCCACGACGCATATCTATAGAATTTATCTGCATTTCACCCCCAATTCGACAGGCTTCTGAACGCGATCAAAGAATAGACAGTCAACCGACATGAAATATCCCGTAATTATCACAGACATTCACCGAAGTGTCAAAGGCAAAAGCGGCACCCTCAACGTGGGCATAGGAAGATAGCACGTCCCTTGCCATTATGTGTCTTATGCTGTATCCTTCTTCTGTTCTCCGACTCGGACGGGCCTGCGGCGAATGCCATGGCGTCCGGGCGACAGGGTTACGATGGAAACGCCGTGGCCTCCCATGACGGCATCAGCGCAGACTGGTTGCGTAAATTGCCCAGGAAAGGAAAAACATGATAACGCCAGATTCAGCCTGGGGCATTGTCCGCAGGCATACAAAATCGTTGCCCGCCATTTATCTATCCTTGAACAAGGCGCATGGTTTGTGTCTTGCCGAAACCGTTTGCGCCGACCGCGATATGCCGCCTGCTGACCGCTCCGCGATGGATGGCTACGCTGTTCGAGCTTCCGACATTGCACACTGCCCAGCCACTCTCCGTCTTGTCGGTGAGGTGGCGGCAGGAAGCTCGGCACAGCCGCGCGTGGCCCGCGACACATGCGTCCGAATCCTCACCGGCGCAAACGTGCCGCCCGGCGCCGATACCGTTGTAATGATCGAGGACACGCAGGAGAGCGGCGGCATAGTAACGGTTATGACATCCGTCAAGGCCGGCTCTAATATCCTCCGGCACGGCGAGGATGCGCGAAGAAAAGACTTGTTGTTGACGAAAGGAACAATGATCAATTCGGCCCAGGCTGGTGTTTGTGCGTCCGTCGGAAAGGCCAGAGTCAGAGTCACGGACAAACCGGCCGTAACCGTCATTTGTGTCGGACAGGAATTGCGGGAACCAGGTTCAAGAGTTCGTTCGCATGAAATTCGCAACTCGAACGGTCCGGCGCTTTGCGCTGCGCTCCAGGAATGGGGATGCGGAATAATCACTTATCTAACCCTTCCCGACGATCTCAGATCGCTGACCTCCGAAATCCGCCGAGCGTTGAAACGCTGCGATGTGCTCATCCTTGCCGGCGGCATGTCTGTAGGAAAATACGATTTCGTTCGCGCCGCCATCGAAAGTGCCGGAGCCGCAGTGCGTTTTCACGGCGTTGCGATGAAGCCCGGCAAGCCGACGCTCTATGCCACAGCTTCCGGGAACAAACACATCTTCGGCCTGCCGGGTAATCCTTTGAGCGCATTGACAGCCTTCCACGAATTTGCACTTCCATGCATACGACGGATGAGCGGTCTTGCCATAAAGGACTGTCGGCCGTCATTCATGCTTCCACTGACGTCGGATATGAATTCCAAGGGAGGCCGGATTCGCTACGTTCAGGGGAAAATCGTTTGGAAAAAGACCGGACCGCAAGTGGACATCGTGGAATCACAGAGCAGCGCCGACCTCGTTTCCGCCGGCAAAGCCGATGGCACAATAGTGGTTTCAGCCGACGCAACGCATCTGTCGGCTGGTTCGTTTATCCAATTCAGGCCGTGGAGACGCATTCCATGAGTTGCAAGCGCCGCATAGCGCTAAGAGTGTCGGTCACCGACCGCTGCCAACTCCGCTGTTTCTACTGCATGCCCGCAAGCGGCGTTGCCTTGTCAGCCCATGCCGACATTCTCTCGTTTGAAGAAATAACGAGGTTTGTCCATGTGCTCAAATCCGGATTTGAGCTGACGAAAGTCCATATCACAGGCGGCGAGCCGCTTGTCAGACGCGACATCGTGAAGCTCATTGGCATGCTCGCGCAGGAACGCATTCCCGATCTCGCGCTCACGACAAACGGCCAGGCGCTCGACGGAATGGCTTGCGAACTCAAACGCGCCGGTCTACACCGTGTCAATGTCAGCCTCGATAGTTTGAATCACAAAACGTATGCTGCTATCACTTGCGGAGGTGATCTCGACCAGACTTTGCGCGGGATTGAAAGCGCACTGCGGGCAGGGTTGTCGGTGAAGCTCAATACCGTCGTTCTCCGTAATTACAATGCAGCGGAAACGCCAGCGTTGATGAGTTTCGCGATTGAGCACAATTGCCAGATACGATTTCTCGAACTGATGCCGATAGGCTGCGCTACTGAATTCTTTGACGCCGAATTTGTGGCGGCTGCGGAAATCAGGAAGATTCTCACTGAACGGCTGCCCCCTTTCGAGAATCAGCCCGATGTGGTCACCGAAACCACAAAACAAGCCCTTTCTGTAGGCAGCGTGATCTCACGCGGCGTTAATCATGCGGATAGCCAGCGGACAACTCCTCAGTGGTTCACTCTTACGCCCGTATCCAAGCGATCACAGGACAGTCACAAGGACTTTATGATCGAGGATCACGAAGGCAGACGCGGAATAGTCGGCTTTATATCGCCAGAGTCCGAACCATTTTGCGGAGGATGCACCCGATTGCGTTTGACCAGCACCGGCGAATTGATCCCTTGCCTTGCTCACGGCGACGGAACCAACATCAGACATCTGCTGCAACAGACGAAATCAGGCGTCGACAAGATACTTCTCGAACTTGTATCTGAAATGCTGGCGAACAAAGGCGAGCGGGATTCTTTCCGAACCACTCGCGCAATGGCATGTGTAGGAGGATGACGAAATGAGAAAGAAGACGAACATACTTTCGCACATCTCCAGCGACGGTGGCGCCAGGATGGTCGACGTCGGCGGCAAAGCAATGACCATGCGCACCGCCCGCGCTGAGGCGTGGGTGGATGTTGGCGGCACGATAGCGGCCAAACTGCGCAAGTCCGGCGGGATTGCAAAAGGCAATGTGATCGAGACCGCCAGAATAGCAGGGATTATGGCAGCGAAGCGCACAGCCGAGCTCATTCCGATGTGCCATCCATTGCCTGTTGATTCCATCGATCTCGATATCAAACTCGCGGGCAGACGAGTCCGCATCGAGAGCAGGGTCGGCTGCTGTGGAAAGACTGGCGTGGAAATGGAAGCGATGACGGCGGTATCTGTAGCGGCCCTCACCATCTACGATATGTGCAAATCCGCTGGCAAGGGAATCGAGATTGGACCGATACGGCTTCTCGAAAAGACAGGCGGCAAGTCAGGCAAATGGAAAAGCAAGGAGGAAGGATATTTATGATCGCTTGTTTTCAGACAAGACGGATGGCAACAATCCTGGCATTCTTATGCGTGGCGACTGTGCAGATAACTTCCGCAACCGGGCGCATCTCGCCGGAGAAACTCGCAGAATACGCAAAAGACGCGGACAAACTCCTGGCAGATCCGACAACTAACTACGGTAGAATATGCGGTTGTCTTATCGAGCCTGGAGCTGTTCCAAGTGAGCAATTGCTCAGTCACTTTAAATCCGATCTCGGCAAGACCACGAATACTTTATCGCAAGCTACGCTCCTGTATCTAATCAGCGAAACCTATTACTGGGGAACATACAACGATTTCAAGAAGACAAGAGATAAATCCGTCATGGAGAATAGCGCCCGTGATGTGATTCCAGCCTACCTCGCCGCATGGATCGCAGTTTCCAAGGCAGATGCAGAAGATGAAAAAGCTGCAAAGCGATTGAGGCAAGCCATCATCGTTAAATTGCGGCAACTTTCGACTACGAGCCTTTACGGTTCTTCCCTGACGCCGGAACTCAAGAGTGCGATCGTGTCGCAGTTCATAGACAAAATCGAAGATCAGAAGGATGGGACTTCTTCCTGGCCCATTGAACTTCGCTGCAAGATTTACAAGAACCTTGGAATAGAGGACAGACTTAGGGCTAAGCTGTCAACGGAGACGCCTACGAATGCCGACGACATAATGGATGCCTTACGACTGGCTTCCTCCATGGGTTGCACCCAGGATGTGCTGCGCTTGGCCGCCGTTTTGGAAAAGGACCATGGGGCTGAGCTGGAGAAGCGAAGCGACTGGCGTGGCGAGTTATTCAAAATCTACCGGAATGTCGGCGATAGCCGGGCGCTGCCTCTGATTAAGGCGCTGGCACAGGACGATCCCAATGCCTACATGGAGCTTTACGATTTTTCGCGCAAAGCCGAGCCCGACATGGGCGTACCGGAGCGGCGCAAGTATATCGAAGCATATCTGGCGGCGATAAAGAAGAAAGATGAACAGACGTCGCAGCCGTATCTTCTCGCAGCACAGAAGCTGATGGGCGCGGAAGATTATAGTGGAGCGCTCGGCGTAATCGAGGAAGGGCTCAAGCTTTCCAGTACCGCAGATTCGCATCTCCCCTATCTCTGGTACGCAAAGGGTGGATGCTGCGAGAAATTAGGACAGCCGGATCAGGCGACGGAGGCCTATCGTCAATGCGCTGAACTGGCAGCCGGAATCGAAGGCGGCAATAGATTGCAAGAATTATGCAAAAAGAAACTCGCTGGAAAGGAAAGCGCAGGCACTCTGGATGCAAAGGCCCAATTCGAGCTCGGACTTCGTTACGAAAACGGCCTCGGCGGCGCACAGGACTACACGAACGCGGCATTGTGCTACCGCAAAGCCGCCGAGCGAGGCAACGTCAAAGCGCAATTCAGCCTGGGACTTTGTTACGAGCATGGCAACGGCGTTACGCAGGATTATACAAATGCGGCAATGTGGTATCGAAAGGCCGCCGAACAGGGCGATTCCTTTGCTCAATGCAACATCGGAGTTTGCTGCGAACGCGGCATTGGCGTCCCAAAGGATTCCAAGGCGGCTGACGAATGGTACAGGAAATCGGCGCAACAAGGAAATGTCAGGGCTCAAGAACTTCTCAAACAGATTAAGAACACGCTGAGCCCATCTCTCCAATCAACAAATGGAGTGGCGATTCCCACCACAGCCAGTGTGCCAGCAGACGCTTCAACAGATTCATCGTCGGAAGAATGACGCCCGGCTGCGGGTCACCATGTGTAGTGGACTTTGTACGTCAAGACTTCTTCCTTGCCGGGCTCCAGTTTCACACGAAATTCCGCCGTCTGGCTGTCTGTTTTGGTGAACGGGCTCGACTTCTCCACAATCTCCCAGTTCACCCATCGGTACAGGTGTTCCACAACGCGAACTTCCACGGCCTCCTTGTCTTTGTGGTTCCGCAGTTTGATCTCGAAGGACTCGTCGCACCAGCTCTGGGAATGATCCATCTTATAATCCGTCCTGCTTCGTTCGCCCTTGATATCAAACGAATCGCCAGTGTACACGCGCAACGTTTCATCCTTCGGCGTATGGGCAATTGTATTTTCGCCGGTGAATTCCAAACGACCGTCGTCGTCCCGCCGATAGAACCTGACACGGCCTGCGGGAAGCGGAATGCCGAGGTGATTAGTCTCTGAATTCTGGAATTCGCGCATCACCCACACCTGCGGATTGCACTGCGTCCCGTAGTCGCGATCCTGCCGGATGTTCTCCGGTGACCAGCCCCGGTAGCGATTGTAGTCGATCATTGCGCCATCATAGACGTAGACACGCTCGGACTTGACGTTGCCGGCGCGCACGAATTCAACTTGCTTCGTCTCCCTGTCGCGCAATGTGGTTGCACGATTCAGGGCATAGAGATGGTATTCATCGAACGCTTTCTCCGAGACTGGCGGCTGCATTGCCCCGCCAGAAGCTCTCGCAGCGTATTCTGTTCTGCTTCTATCTTTGTAATTCTCACCCTGAATCTTGTTCACATTCCCGGCCATGAGCTTTATCCTGGCATCATGGAAGGTCTTTCCACTTTGGTTGTCCATGGTTACCCATCCGACTACATCCAGCGCATCATCTTTCTCGGCGGAGACCATGTTGTAGTCTGCTTCCCAACTCATGCCGCCTGTCACATAGGCTAGCTCTGCATCAAGTTTACCAGCCTTATCGGTTTCCAGAAGCCAGCGTAGCGTCGGTTTGAGAATCGTATCATCAGTTAGCGTTGGGAAGAGAGGCTGACCGGGCAGGCTGAAGCGAAGCTGCCCGTTCACTTCGATGATGGGCTGCCCGCTGCCGTATTCCGGAGAGGCATAAGAAACCTGTGCCATGCTGTATTGCTGGCCGTATCGCTGCATTCCGAATTGGTGAGGAACATAACCGCTACGTATGATCTTTCCCTTTATCACGTTCGAGCCATCGAGAAACGATATTTCCTTGCCTTCGTATATCGAGAGAAGCAGTCCTTGCGAAATGGGATCTGCATCGTAGTTCTGCTCCAGAATCTGCAAAGCGCGTTTTCCTTCCGGGTCGCGCAGAATCACCGAATCGGGCTCCATATGCACCGTGATGTCCGTAAGGCTGATCTCGTTGGTGCCCCGCTTCAAATCCAGTGCAAGCTGGTCCCGCACCACGGCGAAGTTCTGGTTGTAAATCGTGAGAGTTGACTCTGCGAAGACTCGCATGGACATTAAGAAGACCGCCACTGCAACGCCTCGGAACAAATATGCTCGTTTCATGTGCTCATCCCCCTTTGTTCGTTCTTTGCCAACTATTTGTGATAACGGCTACTCTCAGTTGCCGGGAAATTCACAGCGGTGCGGATGTTCTCGGCACCACTCGCCCCAGCCGACTGAACATAGTCTGCCACTGCCGGTAATGAAGTCAAGGCGCTATCTCAATTCAAGCAGGAATGCCTGAACGAGCGACTTCCAGCGGGCCGGGTCAGCAGCAAGACAGGATTCGTGCTTCACGCCCGGAAAATCCTCGAATGACTTTTTTCCCGCCAGCCGGTCATATACAGCTCTCGCCTGTTCCGGAGTTGCGCGCGGGTCGTCGGCGCCATGCAGCATCAGCGCCGGACATATGACCTTGGATGCGTAGTCAGCCGGGTTGAGACTGAAGGCAGGAAAATGAAGTTGTATTCCGCCCCAAAACACGAGCGCTTCAGCGGCTGGAAAAGCTGGCACGTTCATAGAGCGAAAACGATTTCTCACTGCCGAAAGCAGGCGATCGAAAACACCTTCGATTATGATGCCGTCCGACTTCACACCGCCAATTGCGATAGCGCGGAGAATGGCAGCAGCGCCCATCGAGTCGCCGTAGAGAATCAGCGGCCGATTCGGTTTTCGCAATGCGGCGATATATTCGACGGTTTTCACGAGATCTTCTGATTCCAAAAATCCGACTGTTGTCACCCGCTGATTCGAACCACCGCTGCCACGGAAATCCGTCAGAAATGTCGAATAGCCAAGGTCGTGGAACACTTTGGCTTCCTTCAATAAACCATCTTTGCATCCGCCATAGCCGTGAAAAAGAAGAACGAGTCCTTTTGAATCGTCGCAGGGCAGATACCACGCCTCCAACTCAACATCTTTGTTAACCGCAATGCGGCGCGTCTCATATTGCAATCCGAAGTCGGACGGTTTCAACTTGTTGACCGGCTTCGGGAGGTTGACGCCTGTCAGCAGGACTTTGAATTTTCCAAGTCCTTTCTGCGCCTCCGGCTTCGCGGTCTTTGCCCCACCCTCCGTGAAATGCGTCATCGTATAAGCCTGATTATATGCCACGATGTTAAATGCAGCAAAACC
>CAZASC010000097.1:3870-13003 GCA_964487695.1 uncultured Victivallales bacterium | reverse complement strand
TTAAAGATGGCACGGATTGCTTTGCGGGAAGGCAGCAGCGCCTTCTTGTCTGATTGCGAGAACATGTAGCCCCAAAGTTCCGGCGCCTTGCGAACGACGTCGAGGTAGCCTTTCCCGTAGCTCTTCCGGAACATGGGTGCGGTGAAGTCCAGAATATCGCGAACAACAACCTCGGCGCTCGGGTCCTCAAGCGCGAATGCATTGGCCAGTGCTTCCGCCGCGCGCTTGTGCCCAGCGCCGGCAGATGCATGTAGAATCAATACTTTCATGTCTTTCTCTCCCCGAATGACAACAGCAACAGCGACGCTCCTGCAACCGTAAACGCAATATAGTCGCTGGTCATGCCAAAATCCAGCATTTATGCCATGGAACCTATTTCGGCCCGAACCGATTCAGCCCGAAATCAGGATTCATTATAAACCACAGGAAATCTTCGATTGTCCAAAGGCATTGGGTGCAGACACGGAAATAGGAGTTAACGAAACTGCGGCGACGAATACTTCTACGCCTCCAAAATGACTCGCCTCGGTCGCCAAATATCATAAGCGTACACGCCGAAAACTCACATTCTCAGCTTCCATTTAGGCCGGGTTCGTACTACTGTGACCGCCAAGACAGAGTCAAACTCCTTGCAAGAAGGAGACGAGCGGACATAAAACCAATAAGATAGGTGGAGTTTCTGTTTTCATGAACATGACGCCATATGATTTTCTGGTGAATTTCGGCTTCGCATTAATGCTGCTCGGATTCATTCTTCGCGACGTGCTGAAACTGCGTGTGGCGCTTGTGCTAGGCCAGGCGTGCGTCGTGGCTTACAATTTCCATCGCGGCGTGATTCCGCCATTCCTTTGGAACGGCCTCTACATGTGCATAAACGCGGTGTGGGTCGTGCGCATCGTCCGCGAACGTCGCTCGATTTCCATTCCGGCGGACATCAAAGATATCTACGAAAAAGTGTTTACCGCGTTTTCGCCACAGGAATTCCTTTCGTTTTGGAACAGCGGCATCGTGAAAGGGTGGGGCGGCGACATCGTCGTCCGCACTGACGAAACACCGAAGGAAATGTTTCTCATCGTCGGCGGTGTCGCGCGCGTGGAGCGCGACGGGCGTACGCTGACAACGCTTGAGCGCGGGAGATTTTTTGCGGAGATGAGTTTTCTGACCGGCCAGCCATCGTCCGCGGACATTCGCGGTGACGGAAATCTGCGCGTAATCGCGTGGCCGCAGGAAAAGCTTCGCGAAATGAAAGAATCAAAGCCAGCTCTTTTCATGAAGCTACAATGCATCCTCGGCTGCGACCTCGCCGCAAAACTGCGCGAGGCTAACGAAAGAGAATAGCGCCGCGAATGCAACGATAATTGGTTTGCCGCAAAGTTCCTGTCATTGGAAATAAGATGCTTTGACAGGTGCTGTATCGGTTTGTCTACGAGAGTCTTACGGATCAAGCAGAATACGCCGTGGATCGCCTCACTACGGAGGCAGTTGATCACTTTACGAGATATTCCATCAAGACATTCCAGGCTTGGCTGCCCGACGGACTTCGCTTACGTTCCGCCCCGCCGTCCATCTCAATGCGGGATTGACTGGGATGTGCCATAGGCTATGCTGCCGCCATTATGAAGATATTAATTATTGGCGGAGGAGGGCGTGAACATGCGTTGACTTGGAAATTGTCGAAAGACAGTTCCAAGCCGGATTTGTTCTGTGCGCCAGGCAATGCCGGCACAGCCGGCATTGCAACCAATGTGCCCATAGAAGCTGAAAACGTGAAAGCCTTGCTGGACTGGGCAAAGAAAAACCGGCCAGATCTCACCGTTGTCGGGCCCGAAGCGCCGCTCTGCGCTGGAATCGTGGATTTGTTCACGAAAGAAGGACTCAAGGCGTTTGGTCCATCCAAAGCTGCTGCGCAAATGGAAGGCAGCAAAGTGTTTTCAAAAGACGTGCTTGTTGCGGGCGGTGTGCCGACAGCAAAGGCTGGAAGTTTTACAAATGCTGCCGACGCATTCAACTATCTCGATAGAACCGGCGCGCCGACCGTTGTGAAGGCCGAAGGGCTGGCGGCAGGCAAGGGTGTGTATGTCTGTGCCACGCTTGCCGAGGCAAAGGCGGCTGTGAACGACGTCATGGTGAAGAAGATTTTTGGCGACGCTGGAAACAGGCTGATCATTGAGGAATATCTCGAAGGCGAAGAAGCTTCAATCATGGCTCTGGTTGACGGCAAGACTGTGGTGATGCTGGCTTCATCGCAGGATCATAAACGCGTTTTCAACGACGATCAGGGCCCAAACACCGGCGGCATGGGAGCGTACTCGCCAGCGCCTGTGGTGGCCGAGGATCTCTGGCCGGTTATCCGCGAGCAGGTCTTTGATCGAACGCTGGCCGAATTGCGAAAGCGCGGGATTGTTTACAAGGGTGCGCTATATGCCGGTTTGATGCTCACGGCTGCGGGGCCCAAAGTTCTTGAATTCAACTGTCGGTTTGGCGATCCGGAAACGGAGGCGGTCATTCCAAGAATGGCCTGCGATCTGGCGCCTGCACTGATGGCGTGCGTTGATGGAACCTTGAGAGAAGACATGATAAAATGGCGCCCCGATCCTTGTGTTTGTGTCGTGATGGTTTCAGGCGGCTATCCTGGCGACTATTCAAAAGGAAAGGTTGTCGAAGGACTTGAAGATGCAGCCACAATGAGCGACGTTGTCGTATTCCATGCCGGAACGAAGTCGGACAATGGCGCTGTGATCACATCTGGCGGTCGGGTGTTGGGCGTTACCGCAGTCGGCGATGACTTGCAGAAGGCGGTGAAACAGGCGTACCTTGCGATTACGAAATTGAAATTCGACCAGGCCCAGTACCGGACGGACATTGCGGCAAAGGCGCTAAAGAGGAAATAGTGGAACTCCCTGAGAATATTATGAAGAACAAGCCTGAAGTTGGAATAGTGATGGGAAGCGATTCGGACTGGCCTGCTATCAAAGATGCAGCGAAGACGCTGAAAGCCTTCGGAGTCAGTCATGAGGCGAGCGTAATCTCGGCACACCGCACGCCTGAGCCCGCTTCCAAATATGCTATCGGCGCGGCGCGGCGGGGAATCAAGGTCATCATAGCCGCTGCTGGCGGCGCGGCGCATCTCGGCGGAGTTTTGGCTGCGCACACGACTCTTCCTGTGATAGGCATACCCATGCCGGGCGGCGCGGTGAATGGAATGGACTCGTTGCTGGCCACGTTGCAGATGCCAGCAGGCATTCCTGTCGCAACGGTCACGCTAGGTAGCGCAGGACCGGTCAATGCCGCGATACTGGCAGTCCAGATTCTTGCGTTGTCAAACGCAAAACTTGCGAGGAAACTGGCGGAACACAAGATGATCCTCAAGAAGAAGGTTGCATCCGGCAACGCAAAAGTTCAAGCCGAGCTCAAGAATATCTAACGCCATCGACAGACCATGAAGAGAATGAAAAGTTTAGCTGCATTCTTTCTTATAGCAGGCGTTATTTGCGCCGATGCCGCTACTGAGAAGGATGTCTGGCGTGTTTTGAAGGAACAGGGAATCAATTTTGATACCAACGCCGTTCAACGCGCAGTTGTTGATTCCATACTGAAGGCGGTTGATCCGCGCGCAAGGGTCATGGGAACCAACGAAGCAGCTGAGGTTGCCGACGGTGTGACAATAACGACAAATGAGGAATGGCAGGAGGGAATCTGCTACCTGAAACTGGCCGGACTCTACGAAGGCGGCGAAACTCAAGTCATAAACCGCTTGCGCGAATGGTCCAGTGCCGGCAAATGCGGGGTGATAATGGATATGCGCGGCGCAGGCGGGAAGAATCTTTCCACTGTTGATGGAATCGCAAGCGTTTTTGCGCCCATCAACTGCACGCTATACAGCATAAGAAACGGCAAAGGCAAAGAGATCGAGAAGCATGAGGCTATTCGGGAGCGGTATCTGGCAGAGCCGATGCCGTTGATTCTTCTGATAAATGATGAAACGCGGGATGCCTGCGAAATTCTTGCGGCGGTTTTGAAAGGGACAAAAGGCGTGATGCTGCTTGGAACGAATACGAAAGGTGATAATGCTATCAGGGAGATATTGCCGCTGTCCGCAGGCGAAAGAGTATCTCTTGCTACAAGGTGGGCTGTACCTGCCAATGGCATCGAATACAACGGAGCCGGCGTCCAGCCGGACATTATCGTCACAGCATGCGGCATAAATCCCGGCAGCACCAACACTGCGAATGCAATGGAAGAATCAGATTCGATCAGGGCCATATGGAAACCACTTTCGGACAAGGCGAAGCTCGACAGGAATCTGATGCAGAGAGTTGCCGCAGATGGCATGATTCTTCGCGCCACCGATATTTTACTTGGACTGAAAGGGTTGCGATCCAATGCGACAGACACGAATACTGTCAGTTCAGCCGGAGAATAGAGCAGAAAGCGTAAGACAGGCGACTGATGCTCTAAAGCGCGGATCGCTGGTAATTGTTCCTACGGATACGGTTTACGGAGTTGCCGCCGATCCGCGCGCATGCGGCGCCGAAGAACGCCTGTTTGAGGCAAAAGGCCGGGATAAAACCAAACCCGTTGCTTTGCTGGCGGCAAGTCTAGCCGATATCGAGAAGTATGGGGCAATTTTGACCGAACTCGACATAAGACTCGCCAGCATGTTCTGGCCAGGGCCGTTGACTTTGGTATTGACCGTCGGCGAAAGAACCGAGGGATTTCGAATCCCCGACTTCGAGCCTGCTTTGATGCTATTGCGCGAAGTCGGAAATGTGTTGAGAGTTACGAGCGCGAACCTTAGCGGACAGCCGCCCGCACTTACGGCAGGCGATGCGGTCAGAGCTATTGGAGCATTTGTCGCTGTGGCGCTTGATGCGGGACCGTCGCCTGGTGGAACACCCAGCACGGTGGCGCGAGTGGAGAATGAAAGGCTGAGGATACTTAGGGAAGGCGCAATAAAACGCGAAACGTTGGAGAAAGAATGCCGGATCGTTCTATAATGTTCGTTTGTTCGGGAAATGTCTGTAGAAGCCCCATGGCGGAGTATCTGCTCCGGTACCGGCTTGGCGCAGATTCAGGCTGGGCTATAAGCTCGGCTGGCGTCTCCGCTCCATCAGGGATGTCCGCGAGCGCGGCAGCTATTGACGTTTTGAAAGAACTGGGCATAGACCTGCGTCGGCACCGGAGCAGACCCCTGATCAAAGAGCAGATAGAGACCGCTTCCATGATTGTCGTAATGACGGCGTTTCACTACGAGCAGATCAGATCGCTTTTTCCTGACGCGGCAGGAAATGTCTACCTCATGAAATCGTTCGATCCTGAAGCAGAGGGAAATGACGTCAACGACCCAATAGGCTCGTCGGTTGATGTTTATCGCGAAATTCGCGATGAAATCAATGCCGCATTGCCGGGTTTGATAAAATATATGAAGACCTTCGGCGAAAAGGATTGATGTGCGTCAATGTAAGACTTTTCTGGTGACAATGATCGAGAATTGTTTGTATAAGCGAACCCGGAGGCTGCGAAAGAACGAATGAAGATTGTGCTTGGCTCGGATCACGGCGGGTTCGATATCAAGGAGGCGATTAAGAACGCGCTTGTCGGACGTTATCATGACGTAGAGGACCTCGGTTGCTTCGATAAGTCGTCCGTTGATTACACCGACTACGCAAGGGAAGTTGCGAGTCGAGTGTCGCTGAAGAGGGCTGATTGCGGAATACTTGTATGCACCAGCGGCATAGGCATGTCCATCGCCGCCAACAAGTTTCCGGGCGTGCGTGCGGCGCTATGCTCGACGCCAGACATGGCAGTGATGGCGCGCGTCCATAATGACGCGAATATCCTTGTCCTTGGCGGCGGTTTCCTTTCCGTCAAAGATGCCACCGCCATACTCAACGAATGGCTGGAGAACAGCTTCAAGCCCGTTGAGCGATATGCCAGACGCAATCGAAAGATTCACGAATGCGAGAACGAAGCATGCGGCTTGCTTGGGCTGCTGGAAGAGGATACCGAGGTCTTCGATGCCATTTGCGCGGAGGTTGAACACACAGACAAGACGATAAATCTGATAGCTTCTGAGAACTATGCCAGTATCGCCGTGCGGCAGGCGCAGGGGTCGATAATGACCAACAAATATGCCGAAGGCTATCCAGGCAAACGCTGGTACAATGGATGCGATAATGTGGATATCGTCGAGCGGCTCGCAATAGAGCGGGCCGGGAAATTATTTGGCGCAGAGCACGTCAATGTTCAGCCGCATTGCGGAAGTTCCGCCAACATGGCCGCATACTTCGCCGTACTTCAGCCGCACGATACGATCCTTGCGATGAGCCTGGCGCACGGTGGCCACCTTACGCACGGTCACAAGATGAATTTCTCTGGTCGTCTCTTCAATATGATCGGATACGGTGTTTCCCCCGAAAATGAGCTGATTGACTATGACGAGGTCGCTAAACTCGCAAAAGAGCACAAGCCCAAACTGATAGTCGTCGGGGCAAGTGCGTATCCGAGGGTATTCGATTTTGCGCGTTTCCGTGAGATTGCGGATGGCGTCGGAGCCATGCTCATGGTTGATATGGCTCACATAGCCGGCCTTGTGGCAGGCGGGGTGCATCCGAATCCGACGCAGTATGCCGAAATCGTCACGAGCACGACACACAAAACCCTGCGTGGGCCGAGAAGCGGCATGATTCTTTGCCGTGAGAAATTCGCAGCGGATATCGATAAGCAGGTTTTTCCGGGGTTGCAGGGCGGGCCGTTGATGCATGTCGTTGCGGCAAAGGCGGTCTGTTTCAAGGAGGCACTTGCCCCCGAATTTGTCGAATATGCCGGGCAAATCCTGAAAAATGCCAAGGCGCTGGCGGAGGCTTTGCAGAAGGAAGGGTTGAGACTGGTTTCGGGAGGTACGGATAACCACCTTATGCTGGTTGATCTCGGTTCGCTCGATATCACCGGAAAAGATGCGGCAACTGCCTTGGATAAAGCCGGAATAATCGTGAATAAGAACGCAATCCCATTTGACAAGAAAAGCGCATTCCTTACGTCTGGCATTAGGATTGGAACAGCGGCTGTTACAACGCGCGGCATGAAGGAGGCAGAGATGAAAGCCCTGGCCGTCATGATCATGAACGTGCTGAGAAACATCAACGACGAATCCGTGCAGACCAAGATGCGCAAAAAAGTTGAGGACCTCGCCTTCGGTTTCCCTGTTCCGTAAGCAATCTACCGGTCAAGGCGGGTCAATCCCGCAGAATAAGCGGCAGTGAGTGCATTGGTGAGTTCACTGCTGTGCAAAGGTCGTCCGATAGCATCGTCTCCAAAGGCAATAATTCCGCATGGACGATACTGCGACATAAGATTCACGTACGTGGCGACAGAGATTTCGTTGGCTATAAAATTCAGGACTTCCTGCGTGCCTGCAACGTTATTGGGCAGAACAAGATGCCTGATAAGCAAACCGCGCATGGCAATGCCATTTTCGTCAAGTTGCAGATCGCCTACCTGGCGGTACATCTCCTTTATCGCCGCGATTGCGTGTTCCCTGTAGTCCGGAGCAGTGGAGTATTTCTGCGCCCATTTTTTGTCCCAAAATTTGAAATCCGGCACATAGATATCGAATATGCCTTCGAGCAGGAGAAGAACTTCCATGCTGTCATAACCGCCGGAGTTGTAAACAAGGGGAATTTTCAAACCTTGCTCGATGGCGATAGCAAGCGCCTCCAATATCTGGGGAACAACATGGGACGGCGTGATAAAATTTATATTGTGACAGCCCTGACTCTGAAGATTGAGCATCATGGCGGCAAGTTGCGCGGATTCAACGTCGGCGCCCTCGTTCAGATGGCTGATATCGTAGTTCTGGCAAAACGAGCAAAGAAGGTTGCATGAACTGAAGAAGATGGCGCCGGAACCGTGGCTACCGACCAGCGGAGCTTCTTTCTCGAAATGAGCCTGCAAACTGGCTACACGCGCTTTTCTTCCGGTGCGGCAGTATCCCTGTTGATCCTCGAGGCGGTTGGCTCCACATTTACGCGGACATGAGCGACAGGGATTCAGAAGCGTCGCAGCCTGGGCAATTCGTTCCCTAAGCACGCCATTACGATGCAAACTTATGTATGACGGAATGAACATCACCCACCTGCTTGCTGAAACAACAATAGACTATGATAAACGACTGATCACTGCAAGCAAGTTTGTAGGAATTATTCTTAAACGGGAACAATTTTACATGGCGAGTTTTGTGGTGGCAAGGGATGCATTTGCGATCAGCCGCTTCATTTCGACATGGACGAGGCCGTTGGTCGCGATGAAACTGAGACGATGGCCTGATTTCTGTTCAAGAATCTCCACTTTTCCCCCGGCCTGTTTGACGATCAGCCCGGCAGCCGCAACGTCCCAGATGTAAACCGCGGACTCGAAGTAAGCTTCCGCTTGTCCTGATGCCACCCGGCAGATGTCGAGCGCAGCGCAGCCAATAATCCTGCCCCTCTGAATATGTTCCCACAGTTTTTCGAATTTCGCATAATTGGACCTGCCGCGCGTGATGTTTTTGTCGAGCCCCGTACAGACTATCGAGTCAGCGGCTTTTGCAATCGTTGAAACTTGGAGCCGTTTGCCATTGCATCTTGCTGGCGCACCGGCGGATGCCGTATAAAGTTCATTCAATATGGGAGCATAGATTGCCCCGGCCACCGTCTCGTCGTTGTGCTGCACAGCTACAGAGCAACACCAGAATGGCAACCCATGCGAAAAATTCACTGTACCATCTATCGGATCGATAATCCATGTGAAATCAGATCCGGTGTTGAGCTTCTTTGCGTCCGCAACGTCTTCTTCCCCAATAATGGCGTGGGAGGGAAAGTTGTTTCGCACAACTTCCTCAGCCTTGGCCTGGCATTCAAGATCCAGTTGCAGCTTGACGTCGTGTTTGAAGCGTTTTGCAATTTCATGTCGCCGCGAGACATTGCGCATGGCGTGATTACCAGCTGTTTTCGCGGCAGCTACGGCACATGCGAGAAGTCGGTCAACGATAGCGGATGAAGTCCTTGTACCAGTCTTTTTTCGCATGCAGAAAATATCCTTATTTGCTGGCAACCTGCTCAACCACTGCAGCTTTCTCAACCACTGCAGCTTTCTC
>CAZASC010000097.1:0-3770 GCA_964487695.1 uncultured Victivallales bacterium | reverse complement strand
CTCAACCACTGCAGCTTTCTCAACCACTGCAGCTTTCTCTTCCCGGCTCTTGAACTTCATTGACACGGTTTTCGAGATTCCTTTTTCCGGCATTGTGACGCCGTACAGGACGTTGGCCGCCGCTATTGTGTTGCGGTTGTGTGTAATGACAACAAATTGCGATTGCGTAATGAATTCCTGGAGCGCGGTCACGAATCTGCCTATGTTGGCTTCGTCGAGGGCTGCATCGAGTTCGTCGAGAAGACAGAATGGGCTGGGCTTGATCATGTAAATAGCGAACAGCAGAGCCACAGCCGTCAGCGTTCTTTCTCCGCCCGAAAGCAGCGATACGTTTTGCAACCGTTTGCCGGGTGGCCTGGCGATGATCTCGATGCCGCACTCAAGCATATCTTCCTCGTTGACCAGAACCAGCTTGGCTGAACCGCCGTTGAAAAGCTTGGCGAACATGAGCTGGAAATTCTCATTTATCCGGTCAAAAGTGGTCTTGAACATCTCGGTTGTCGTCTTGTTGATCTTCTTGATCATCTCCATGAGCTGCTGTTTTGCGTTGACAAGGTCAGTCTCCTGCACGGTCAGGAAGGTGTATCGCTCTTCCAACTCCTTGAATTCTTCATCGGCGCTTGGATTCACAGGGCCCATGGCATCAATCTTCGTTCTTAGCTCTGCAATTCTGGTTTCGTTCGCTTCGAGAGACGGAGCGTCGCCTTCCCATTCCGGGTTTGGTTCTGCTGTAAAGAGGTCCAACGTCAGGCTGTATTCCGACAAGACGCGATCCATCATATTCTGCCGCCGCATTTTGATTTCCGCATGATGCACGTCCAGATCGGACCTGGTTTCGCGAATTACGTCGAGCGAACCTCTCTTGTGCGCAAGCTGGCTCTCCATGGCTGCGAGTTCTTTTGCCTGTCTTTCGCGGTTGCTCCTGAGACTTTCGATTTTCGCGGAATTTAGAGCCACAGCCTCTTCGAGCGACGCCAGTTGACTTTGAGCGGTTGCTGTCTCGTCCATCAGTTTCTTGATCCCGCTCTCGTATGAGAGAATGCCCTTCGAGCGGTTTTCTGTTAGAGCGTCAAGATCGTCAATGCCAGCTTTTACGCTGCCGCTCTGCGTCTTAAGATGTTCGACTCGCTGGCTGAGTTCGGCGAAACGGATTCGATGAGTCGTCACTTCTGTGTTTAGTTCAGAGTGTCTGCCTTCCAGAAGATGAAGCTCGCTGGTCATCTTGTTCGTGTCTGCGGAGAGTCTTTCGCGTTGATTCCGTATCTCTTCTATGTGACGGGCGATCGTCTCCTTTTCAGTGTCTCCGGAGTTTTCCTGAGAATTGAGGTTGTCCAATTCGAAAGTGACGGTTTCGAGTCGCTCGCGAGCTTCGCCGGCTTCGCTTGAGACCATCTGCGTTTCGCCTTCTTTCTGGGCCATTGCACGCACGTTCTTATCCATTTCGGTCTTTGCTGAGGCTGTCGTCTTTTCGATGGTGTCCACTTCAGCGTGGAGGGCCCTCATGTTGGCGGAATTTGCGGCCAGTTCTTGCTCCAGCCCGGCAAGATTGCGTTTTCCCTCGGCAACAATATGCTTTCGGCTGAGCGGATTGGCGCTGCCGGCATCGCTCATCCAGAACTCCATGCAACCGTCGCCGTGCGCGAGAGCGCCTTGCTTTGTCACATACGTTGCGTCCGATGGAATGGGGCGGGGTACGGCGTCAATGGCATCCA
Source organism: uncultured Victivallales bacterium (assembly GCA_964487695.1). Taxonomy (GTDB): domain Bacteria; phylum Verrucomicrobiota; class Kiritimatiellia; order UBA8416; family CAZASC01; genus CAZASC01. The sequence goes on along the minus strand of CAZASC010000097.1, from coordinate 2,058 downwards.
TGACTAGCACGTTGCCGATAAGAGCCTGCATCAAGGGCGCGATCTGCTCCGAGCAACTGACGTGGTTCAGCAACAGCGGGCCGCTGCCTTTTGGGATGGTTCTCGATACGTCAACGGCGACGATACGAGCTGGCCCGGGTCTCTGCGCTTCAAGGCAGCGCAGGATGTCGAGCGCTGTCGCCGAATCGGTGACCAGTATGGCGTCCAGCCAGTTTCTTAACGCTGCCTCGACGGCTGCTTCGTATCCGTGTTCGACATCGAGATGAGCCGCGAGATTGCCGAGAAGTTTGTTCCTGTCAATGCCCAGCGGATTTGACTCATCGAGTAGCGCTTTGGTCCCACCGGGAAGCCCTTCTTTTGATGCTTCCTCTTCAACAATCATTTCGATCTGTGCGCGTTTTCCGGCGGCTTGCGATTGAAGATGAGCGGATTTCTGCTGTAGTTCCGCGATACTTCTGGTTCTGTTCTGTTTTTGATTGTCCAGATCCTTCAGCGTATTCTCGCAGCGTGTAACTTCGAGCTTCATTGCGTCGAGCGTCAGCGTCATTTCCGTTGCGCGTTTCTCGTACGACGCGACCTCGCGCGAAAGTTGCGCCTTTTCGGCTGATAGGCGTTCCCGCTGGATGACGGTGTAACGTTCTTTTGTCTCGATCTCGGTCAACTGGTTCTGCAACTTCGAAGCCGTGGTCTCCAGTTGAAACGACTCCTCGCGTGAGCGCTGGAGCTGGGTGCGGGAGGCTTCTATCTGCTGCTGTTGCCTTGTGAAACCATCATTGGAGAGTTTGAGGTCTTTCTCGGCGGCAGCCTGATCGGTCTTTGCGATTTCAGTCTGCCACGTCAAGTCTTTGAGAGTCCGCTCCTTGTCCGCTATCTGCTCCCTTGTCCTGTTGATTTCCTTCGAGTCGCGCTCCGACCACTCGCGGTATTCTTCGATGCGCTGGCTGTTGACATGGATCAAATCGTGCGCATGTTCGAGATTGTTCCTCGTTTGCGCGCTCGCTTCCGACACGGAGCCGATCTCTCGCTCGATTTGCATAAGGCTTTCGCGAAGCGCCGAACTTCCACTTTCCAGCTCCTCCACTTCTGCGTGCGAAGCCGCGAACTTCGCCGCGATCTCCGCAATGTCAGCCTCGATCTTGACCATGTTGCCGTCAAGAACCTCGAGCCGCTGTTTTGCGGTGAAGATATCCAGCTTGCGCAGCTCCTCCTTGAATACTTTGTAGCTCCTTGCTTTGCCGGCCTGCCTCTGAAGGGAGCCGATCTGGCGCTTCACTTCGCGTATCACATCCGCGAGCCTGAGCAAGTTGGTTTCCGTGTGTTCCAGCTTGCGGATGGCCTCATCCTTGTCGGCTTTGAATTTCGTTATGCCGCTGGCTTCCTCGAAAACCTCACGCCTGTCCTGCGGGTGTGAACTCAGAATGCGGTCAATTCGTCCCTGTTCCATGAAAGAATACGAACTCGTGCCGATGCCGGTATCCATGAAGAGGCGCTGGATGTCCTTCAAACGGCATGGGGTCTTGTTCATGAAGTATTGACCCTCGCCGGACCTGAAAACGCGGCGTGTCACGGTTACCTCATGATAGTCGGTGCCCAGCGCAACCTCGCAATCGGCAAGCGTCAAGCTGACCTCCGCCATTCCGAGCGGCTTGTGCGCGTCTGTGCCGTTGAAAATGCAATCTTCCATTTTGCTGCCGCGCAGCGCTTTCGGGCTAGTCTCGCCTAGAACCCACCTTATGGCGTCGGAGACATTGCTCTTTCCGCAGCCGTTCGGGCCGACGATTGCCGTCATGCCCGGCTCGAAGTCCAGTTTTGTCTTCTCTGCAAAACTCTTAAACCCGACGATTTCCAGCGATTTCAGATACACATCAACGCTCCTCTAATCGTTCTTTCCGGGATGAAAAAAGACGTTAGGCCGCCTCCTGTATCATGTGGTTTCTAATCATGCAATCACATATATGGTGTCTGATATACGTTTTGCAAAAAAAGGCTTTCTGAGACGGCTCGAACTCCTGACGTTTTTGATTGCCGCTTGGACGATATTGATTTCAACAACTTTCT
>CAZASC010000096.1:0-13043 GCA_964487695.1 uncultured Victivallales bacterium | reverse complement strand
GGTGAGCCCACTACCGCCGGCAGGAGTGCCTTGTTGAGCTGCGTAAATCCACTCTCGCCATCAGCCTTACGATAGACATAGTATCCAGCCGTCCCGTTCTCCGATGCCGTCTCCCATTCCAGCACCACCTGTCCACCGCTCTCCCTCGCAGTAAAATGCTTCAGCACCACCAGCGTCACTATCCCAACACTGCTTGTGTTGTTACCAGAATTAGGATCGTATTGATTCACCCCAGACACGTACGCCGTGTTCGTGATGTGCGCTCCGAACGACGCTGCCGCCACCACTCCGGTTATCACCAGCGTCGCATTGCTCCCGGCTTTCAATGTCCCAATAGTCCACAGCTGATTGGTCGGATTGGTAGAATTGTAGCTCCCCTGGCTCGGCACCGCATTGCTGAAGACCACGTTCGTCGGCCATGTCTCCGTAATCACCACCCCTGACGCAGCATTAGGCCCGCTGTTCGTCACGTTTATCGTGTACCAGATCACCTCGTTCGTACCAGGATTTATATCGCTCACGTTCTTCGTGATACCAAGGTCGGCGTACATAACCTGATCCACTGCGGAGGCAGAGGCTGGTTGTGTCATTAGAACACTGGTGACGGAGGCGGTGTTGGTCAAAGAGAAGAGCGACGGCGGATTGGGAACAGTTGTCTGCAAAGTTATCGTGAGCGTTTCGTTCGACCTCAGCGTATACCCGCTCGCCACGCTTGGCGGAATTCCACCTGTTGTGGTGCCAATGCCCCATTTCAATGCCTGAATCTGGATATTATCAAACCACACAAAGTCTGTAGCTGTCATAGCTGAGTTGGTCGTCAGAAATCGAATACTCGTATTCGTGGCTATATAGGCAGTGATGGCAAAATTCGTTGATGAATATGCGGAGTCGGTCGCCGGACCGAGGAATCGCGTGAGTTCGGTCCATGGACCATTGGTGCCGGTCGAAGAAATCTGGACTGCAACCCAACTGGCAGCGGCGAGATTCTGCCTTCTATATATGAAGCTCAATGCGGCGTTTGTATACCCCGAAAGATTCGCCTGCCGGAGCAGAGACAGATTTGTCGCTCCATCGCCGCTGAAATTAAACGTGTACGATGCGGGTTGAACGTTATCCCTCTGAAGTTGCAGCGCCCCATTAGCCGGGTCGCCATCCTCGCTGTCAACCCACGAACCAGTCCAGTTGGTCGTGCCATCGTTCTCGCTATAAACCCTGTTGTTGAATTGATCCAGGAACGTGTCGGTTATCTGCATAGGCCCGGTGACTTGGGCGCTGCCGACAACATAAACCGTGCTTGTCGGAATCAAATCCGTGACAGTGACATTCGTTTGCGCTATCGCGCTGCTGTTGCTAACGACAATCGTGTAGGTGATGTTGCTGCCGGGCGGCACAGAATTGCTGGCCGATGAATAATTGGATATCTTTGTGATGATCAGCGGCGACGACAGCAAAGTAATCGTCTGGGTTGACGAGTTATTCGAGGTGTTTCTATCGAGCTGGTCGCTGTGCGACACGGACGCAATATTTGTGACTGTCTTCCCAACCAGATTCGTGGCCGCATAAGCGGTGATCGTGAGCGTGGCGCCGCTGTTTGCGCTGAGATTGAAATTGGACCAGAGGCCGCTGACATTGTTGTAAATGCCTGTGGTTGTCGTGCTGCTTACATAAGTCAATCCATTGGTCAACTGATCGGCGATGGCAACGGTTGTAGCGTTGTTCGGTCCGTTGTTCGTAACAACGATCGTGTAGATGAAATTCGCCGCGACATAAGGAGTGGGCTGATTCACGGTCTTGGTAACGCCAAGATCGGCAGCGTAAACGACAATGACGGTGGAAGCCTGATTGTTGGCGGAGTTGGTATCAACCTGATTCAAAGCTGTTAGGCTGCAAGTATTGGTTATTGACGAGCCGGCGGTCCCGGCATTTACACTCGCAATAATCCCCAAACTGGCGCTGCCACCGACAACGACCGAACCAACTGACCATATCCCGTTGCCGTTGGTGTAAGTGCCTTGACCCGGCGCGGAGCCGACATACGTAAGCCAGCTGGGAAGTAAATCGGTCAGGATGACGCCAGACGCATTCGCCGGGCCGTTGTTTGTGACGACGATTGTATAAACGACGTTACTGCCTTCGCTCGGATTACTGTTGTTCACAGTTTTTGTCACGCCAAGATCGGTCGTGGCCACTGCATCTATCCTGGTTGCAGTCTCTGGAACCGTCTGGCCTGTTGCGGTGACTGAAACAGTGTTTGTAATCATCGTCTGGGTGGCTGGATTGGTCACAGTCACCTGATACGTAATTGTCAGCAATTGCCCGGTGGTTAAAGTGTAGTTTGTCGCAAGGGTTGGCGGCGTGCCGCCACTGTTGGTGGATATCGCGGTTTTTGTGAACAGAATCTGGACATTGTCGAATGCAACATAGTCGCCGGCCGCCCCAGCAGAGACATTACTGAACATTATACCCGTGTTTGCCGCAATGTATGCAGTGATGTTGTAGTTGGTGGATAGCGTGCTGGCGTCAGTTACTCGACCGGTAATCGTTCCTATCGTCGTCCATGTAGTGCCGCCATTGCTGGAAACGCGAACGACATTGCTCTCATTAGCGGCGCTGGCGAGGCTGCGGCGATAGTCGAAACTCAAAACGGCATTTGTGTAGCCCGAAATGTTGGCCATGCGCCATGCGCCGAAACCGGTGCGATATATCCGCAGCTGGTTTGCACTCCAAACATTAGCGACCTGAACCTGTCGAGTAGTAGCGCCGTTATTTTCGCCAAGTTCCTGCCAGTTGTTGAGCCAGTTCATTGTGCCATTGTTACCTGAATATGCCACGGCTCCGAACTGATCCAACACTGTGTCGTTTGTCACTGTAGGTCCGATATTCGTAGTGCTGTTTGCTACATAGCTGACGCCGGATGGAAGCGCATCGGTGACGGTGATTCCAGTGTATGTGCTTGCGCTGGCGTTGCTGATTACGATCGTGTAGGTAATGTTGCTGCCCGGCGTTATGCTGCCAACGACAGAGGAGGTCTTTGTCACATTGAGGCCGCTCACCGTGACCGTCGTGGTTGAAGCATTATTGCCTGTATTCGGGTCCGGCTGGTTCGCCGCAGTTATGGCTGCTATATTGGTCAGCACCGACCCAATCGTGGCAACCGTGACTGTTGCGGCAATGCTCAATGTCGCGCCGTTGCTCAGTCCAATGGAGCCCACGGCCCATATGCCGTTGCCGTTCGTATACGTGCCCTGGCTCGCAATATAGCTACTGAACGACAGGCCGTTTGTAAGCAGATCTTTCACGATCACACCCGAAGCTGCCGTCGGCCCAAGATTGGTCACGGCAATCGTGTAATTAACGATATTGCCTATGTTCGGGGTGGGATTATCCACCGTCTTGATCACCCCAATATCTGCCGATTGAACAAGGATCGTCGCACTCGCGGTGTTGTTCAAGATGTTGGTATCCACCTGATCAGCGGATGTAAATGTGACGATGTTGGTGATATAGCTTCCGCTCGTATTTGTGTTTACCGTAGCGACAATTTGAAGCGTGGCGCTGCCCCCATTTGTGACAGTTCCAACGGTCCACAAGCCGGTGGTATTCGTATATACGCCTTGACTTGGCGTAGAATTGCTAAAGGTCACGCCAGCAGGGAGAAGGTCTGTAACGATGACGCTCGTAGCCGCATCGGGCCCGTTGTTGGTGAGAACAACAGTGTAAGTGATCGCACCACCTTGAGGCGGTTGGGAATTATTTACCGACTTTGTGACTCCAAGATTTACCGACTGCACTGTCACTACCGCGCTGGCAGTGCTGTTGGCGGCATTCGTGTTGGGCCTGTTCATCTGAGTAATGGAAGCGATGTTGGTTATTGTCTGACCAAACATGTTCGTATTGACCGTCGCAGCGATCGCCAGCGTCACCTGCGGCCCGCCGTTGGTTATGCTCCCGATGTTCCACAATCCGTTTGTGCTATTGTATGTTCCTGAACTTGGAGTCGCATTGCTGAAAGTGAGGCCAGTCGGCAGGAGATCGGTCAATTGCACCAGTCCTGCCGCGTAGGATCCGATATTGGTGACCGTTATCGTGTAGGTAATTGAAGCTCCTATGTTCGGGCGATTTGTGCTTGCAGTCTTCGTTACAGCCAGAGCTGTCGCCACCTGATGCGCACCAGCGTCAAGCGTGAGGTTGGTTTGCCCGGCGGTAAGGGTGAACATGGCAGTCTGGCCGTTATTCGTGTTGGCCTCGCTGTCAATCGCATCGTTAGTGCCTACATTTGCCGGACTCAGAACGTACAGCGGGTAACTGTTCGTGATGAAGAACTGGGCGAAATATGTTCCCGGTGCGAGGCCCTGAACCACATACGAGCCATTCGCTGTCGTCCGCGTCAAGCCAGCCACATTCGTATTGCTGTCGTACACATAGACAAGAACGTTGGACAATCCGGGCTCGCCGGGATCCTGTATGCCGTTGCCGTTGTAGTCATCCCACACAAAATCGCCAACGGTGCCATTCAGGGATGAGTTGAAGAACGTGCTGCCGCCGCCCACAAGATCGAGACCGCCGTAGTCCGGGGTCTCGCTAGTATTGGTCGGAAAATAATTTCCGTTGGTTGTGCTTGTCCATAGCGCAGAGTTATTTGTCGCATCAAAACCGACGAGCGAATAGCCATAGATCATCTGGTTGGTTTGCAGGCTGAAATCCTGCCATGGAAAGAATATGCCGCCCAGCGGTTGAGCGCCTGGTTGCGCGGAGGGTTGTTGGGCGTGGCTCGATGTTGCCGAATATCCGCGCATCACGACGGTATTCAGTGTGGTTCCTGAATTTCCCCATCCATTCGTAGTGCCAGCCTTCGACACGCAAGGAGACCAGGCGGCCGCAAGGCCGCTGGTGAGGTTGGTTATTACCGCTATCTGGAACGGATCGTTTCCTCCGCGTTCCATGACCAGAAATCCGCGCAACCCCAAATTGTCATGGATCGGATAGCCGTCCGCAAAGATGTAGTCCACTCTTTCAATGTTGTTGTTGTCGCCGTTTCCATTTCCTGTGTTACAGAAAATATTATCCGTGCCCCTATTGATGTTTGTGGACAACAAAGCCTGCTCCATCGTGGCTACGTACGATGGCTTAAGATCAATATTCGTTCCGGTCACATCATTCTCTTCGTACCACACCATTTGCAGATTGCCGGTGACACTCGGATTGTCAACGCGATTCAAAACGATCTGATTGGCCAGCTGAATGAACAAGTAGTAATTGGTGCTTACAGAGAAACCGGTGAGAACCATGTTGTTATTGCTGCCATAATTGAAACTAATGGCATAGTTTGTCCCGTCCGGGAAACCGCCGCCGGAATTAAGCGCGGTATTCGTCGTATAGTTATCGGACGTTGGATTGTTTGTGACGGTTGCATAATAATTGTTAATGCCGGTTATTCCCTGCCACGCGAAACAGTCGGACGCAGGCAAGAGGAAAAGAATGGCAAGAACCGATGACAGGAACAAATATGACGCGACCTGCCACATCGTTCGCAACATTATTCGAATTTTACGCATGATGTGTTACCGTGTGCTATACATCGAACTGTCTCTCTAATGTTCCAAGTGTCACCGACAGGATACACTTATCCTACCGGGTAAAGCCGATGTCAAATGGCTTCTCGTTTGCACCAAAATCGTCTCTTGACTCTGAATACTGATGCAACTGCCTGCAAATTAAAGTCTTACGCGTAAACTATCAAAACAACAGATTATCTTCCCCAAGTTTCGTCATCAAAATTCCGAGAACCCTCAACTTCGATGGATATACAAGAGCACAATACATGCCAATAACAGCACGCCTTCTCGCTGTGCATAATGCCAAAACACGGCATATCTGTCAACGCAGTTCCTACGTTTCCGACACGAAGTTTTATTTCCATTTGACGCTTTACACGAACCACTCAAACATCCTATCTAAATTGATATGAAGACCGACGGAAAATATTCCGTGCTCATCGTTGACGACGATCCGGACATCCTGGAGCTGATATCCGATTGTCTGTCGGATCTGCCGTATGATATCCTTACCGCTAATACAGCGGGCAAAGCGATTGACCTGCTGCGCGAGAAGGATATCACCGTGCTCATCTGCGATCTGCACATTGCCGGCGACGCCGATGGAAATCAGATCCTCGCCACGGCCCATTCGGCCAACGACGATCTGGTGACCGTTTTGATGAGCGGACGCATGGAACGCGACGCAATGATAAAGGCGCTGAATGAGGGCGGTGTCTGGCACTATCTCGAAAAACCATTGGAATTGGATGAGCTCAGGCATGTAGTCGAGGAGAGCATCACCCGCTATATCCGCCATCGCGCACCAAGGGATCGCCTCAAAGCCATGGCCGCCATGGCCACGGCAAGATTTGACCGCGATCGTGATGGCGATGCTCCAGCAACTTTGACGCTGCCAATCCAGGCTGAAAGAAAACCGGATCAGCTATTGCAGGAGAAGAAGATGCTGGGCGATCGTTACCGGCTCATGGCAGTTCTCGGCGATGGCGGCACAGGAACTGTCTATCGTGCACAGGACACGTTTCTCCACATGGTTGTGGCGCTCAAACTTCTCCATCCTCATCTTACTACAGAAAGAAAGGAAATCGCCATCCTTAAGGAAGAAGCACGCATTGCAATGACGCTCTCGCACAGGAATATCGTTCGTCTTTACAATCTGGACGTGAAGGAGGGGCGTTATTTTCTGGTAATGGAGTATGTGGAAGGTTGCACTCTCAACGACATCGTGGCGATGAAGGGCGTGATGCCAATCCAATGGGTTACGCTGATGGCCCGCTCGTGCGCATCTGCCTTGTCCTACGCCCACGAACACGGGGTTGTTCACCAGGATCTTAAACCAGAAAATCTGCTGCTTTCCGACAATGGAATTCTCAAGGTCATCGATTTCGGACTTGCGTGCCTTATCGGGAAGCGATGGAATTCCGAACAGATCGCCGGCACACCAGTCTACATGAGCCCAGAGCAAAAACATGGGCTCTCCGTTGATGCCCGCACAGACATTTATTCGCTTGGACTCGTTCTCTACGAACTTCTGACAGGCAGAATGCCATTCCCGTCCGGCATTTCGCCGACGGATGCACTCCACACAGACGCAGAACCGCTTACCGGTCTTCCTGACGATCTTCTGGCAGTTCTGAGGAAGGCGACCGCTCCAGATCCCGATGACAGATGGAATTCCGTCATGGATTTTGTCAACGCGTTCGCAGAAGCCGGATCGAGGACTTAGGTGCCCGCGATCTCCGAAACCACGGCTCTGGCCGAACACAGAAAGACGGTTCAATCGTCCATATTGTCGATATTTTTCATCGGTTGCATTGTCGTTTCAATTGCCGCTGGCTGCGTCTCGAATAGAGATTACAATGAGCAGCGGCGCGAACAGATAGTAACGTGCGCCAGGAAGATGCTTGGCTCCGCATACACACACGCCGGGCAGGACAAGGATTCCGGATTCGACTGCTCTGGACTGACTCAGGTGGTTTATGCGGACGCAGGTATGAAGATTCCGCGAACAGCAAAAGAACAGTATGCCAAATCGCGCAGAATCAGCAGAAGGCACATCGGGAATGGCGACCTCGTGTTCTTCTCGATCAGTGGCAGGGGAGCGACTCACGTCGGAATCTACATCGGCGGAAACAAATTCATTCATGCGCCGTCGTCGGGTCGAACAGTGCAAGTGTCATCGTTCGACGATGAATATTGGAGCCGGGCGTTCTATGGAGCCGGAACATATTTCTTCTGACTTAGCTCTTTGGTTTGAATAAGGCATCCAGGCCTTCGAAGGGCTTGAATACGGAAGGCGGTAGTTTTTTGTTGTCTGGCGACGAGCCGCCGGAATAGCCCTTCAGCCGAAATTTCTCGTGTTCATTATCATGGCAATACAGGCACAGCAGTTCCCAGTTACTGCCGTCAGGCGGATTGTTTTCGTGATTATGATCCTTGTGATGAACTGTGAGTTCGCGAAGTCTTTTGCCTGAAAGTTCGCGACCGCATCGCGCGCAAACAGGCGGATAAATCTTAAGCGCCCGCTCCCGATAACTGTTCTGCCGGAACTCAACGTCCCGCCGAAGTTCAGCCCTGAGCCTGGCTTGCGTTTCTGCGTCAGCCGGCTTCTTCATTTTCGATGACATTCTTAAATCACCTTGTAATTTGTCAGCGCAGATCCGGCTGGATCTGATCGCCAGCTTGCGCAGGAGCAGCAGGTTTGTCGGGCTGTTCCATCTGCGGTTGTCCGCCATTTGCAGAATGATCGGCCTTGGCAGCTTCTTCAGGCTTCCGTGGAAATGCTTCCAGCAGCGCACTGTAAGCTGCCACGAGATCCTTCCTAAGCGGTTGTTCTTCTATCTTCCGTTTCCTCAATTGACTTATGAGAGCCTCGCGACCCGCTCCGCTCGCTTGGTTCATCTCGTTGACCATGGCGGCGCTTTCGCTCATGAAGTCGTCGAACGCCTGTTTTGCGGCTTTGAACCTGTCCATCGCCGCTTGTTGCTCCGGCGAGAAATTCCCTGTGAAAGAGGCCAGATCCACAGCAGGAATCGGGTATTCATCGCCACTGCCCGAAGTCTTGCCGCCTTCGGTTTCACTTTCCAGCGCGATCTCCATCTTGATCATTTTGGACAGTGGAACCGTAATTTCCTCGCCGCCCTTTCCCAAGAAAGTGAACTTTTCCTTGTCGTATCCCTTCAGCATGGCCGTCTCATCCTTCTTGCTGGAAGAGGTCTGGTATGTAGCCTTCTTGGGACTGCTCAACTCGATCCTTGTTACGCGCGATGCCTGTTCGTTTATTAGCTTGCTCTTCGCGGTATAGAAACGAAATTTGCCTTTCTCAAATCCCTGGAGCGAGCCGTCTTTCGTGATACTATTCATGATCAACTGGTCGCCAAACGCCCCGGATGCGATCACTACCATGGCAAAACTCAATAACAATCGTTTCATGGTCTGCTTCTTTCCTGTTTTGCGTTCTTGTCCGTTCCCGGTAATACGTTTGCAGACACGCATTTCTTAGAGACCAGCGCTTCACAGATCAGTTTTGCGATCTTGCCACTGGCATCGTTGTTCGGATGCACATTGTCCGGAAACATGTTGTGCGAACCGGCCAGCGGCGTGTACAAGTCCATGGTCTCCGTTCGCGTATCCTGCGCTGCCTTGACAATCAGCGGCGTTGCTTCATTGCGTAGAATTGCGCCGTCTATACCGTAATTTCCGTTGCCGAAGACAGGCGCTGGAATCAACACATAGACGATGGGTCTGCTGGACAGATTCTTAAGTGCCGTGATCAGCGCCACATAGTCTGCAAGAAAGGTGTCCTTGTTCTTCCAGTTTTGAGGTTTGGTATCGTTGGCACCCAAAAGAATTGTGACAATTTGCGGTCCAAACGTTTCGGCTTCCTCGATTTTCTTCAGGCTCCAATAAGAGAAATCTCCTTTCTTCATGAGAGTGGCTCCGCTGACGCCTAAATTTTTCACCTCGTAATCGCCGCCAAGCATTGTGCCCAGCATCTGCGGGTATCCAGCTTCGGTAATGCTGTCGCCGACACAGACGATTTTGATTTTGTTCGCCGGCTTGTCCGCCGCCAACGCCGGGGATGCCCATGCAAGCAACCCCATCAGCAGACCTGCCAGGTTCAACATATTAAAACTCGATGGTCGCATCTTCATGATTTGCCTCCTGTCGTCCAAGGTTCTACCGCAAGCCATCCCTCCCGTAAGAAATCGCGGGAATTGTGTCCTTATAAGTCGCGCCCTGTCCAGAAAATAGTCGGCCTTCCTGAAGTGGAAACCGTGCCGGTACATTTATCCACTTGCTGATACTATTTGACAAATGCCATCGAATTCATGGAAATAGCGTGCATGTCTCTAACACACCATCGGCAGGCGACAACGCTGTGCGGCAAACTACTGCATCTCGCGCTCCGAATACTGGCTCTCGCCGCCGTTGCAGCAATTCCTTTCAGCGGCTGCGCAACAGCCATGACTCCGCACGATGGCAGACGCGATGCAATCGTAAAACTGGCGATAGCCATGAGGGACACCGACTACGAACTCGAAACAAAGAACGGCAAATCCGGGTTTGATTGTTCAGGATTGGCACATAATGTGTATGCGAAAACTGGCGTAAGAATCCCGCAAACGGCGAAGGAGCAGTACGAAAAGGCCATAAAGATTTCGAGGTATCAGCTAAGGCAGGGTGACCTCGTATTTTTTTCGATAAGCGGTCAGGGCGGAACGTATGTCGGGATTTACATCGGAGGGAACAATTTTGTCCACGCTCCTTCACCCGGCACAAAGATACGCTTATCCTCATTGGGTGAGCCACAGTGGAGAGAAACGTTTCTCGGCGGCGGCAGCTTTCTGTGAGGCACGCATGCTGGAAAGGAACACATCTCATTCGTCAAATAACTGGGCTTGACCGAATCCACTCAGCACAGTTAATATCCCCCCAGACTTTTTCACGAAGCTGATTCCGGTGTAGCGCAGTGGTAGCGCAGGTGACTGTTAATCACTTGGTCGCAGGTTCGAATCCTGCCACCGGAGCCAATTGGCCGAAATGTACTCTTTGGGACACACCCGGACAAATCGCGACTCTAGCCAATGTTTCCAAGCCTTCTGCGAAGTTTACAGCTTCGCGCATGTGGACAGTTGCGAACTCATCGGGAAGCGTTTTGACTATAGAAGCAGTCCCTTTTTCAGTCCCTTTTTTCAGGTAGCACGGCAACTCGTTTATTGCTTGTACCAGAGGAAGGTCCGGTACATGCGTGTACCTATCCAAAGTTTGCTGCGGGTCTTTGTGCCGCATAAGAGTCATAGCCGTTGCCGGACCTACACCGTTTACTTGCAACCGAGTATCGAAAGTTTTCCGCAAAGAGTGGAAGTCCGCCTTGCGCCCTTGACTGTCTTTTGCCCCGACTCCAGCAGCGTCGAAATCCTTGCGCATGTCCCGCATGCGCGGCAGCCCGCGAGGAAATACCCGGTCGCCTGCATCTACCGCACGCGGACGCATGGACAACAGCGCCGCCGCTAATTCGCCGTGCAAGGGAATGGCCGCCGACTCATGGTTCTTGGTAGTTGCGGCCCGCACATGAATACATGGCCTTGGGCCTTCAAATTCAATATCCCCCCATTTGAGGGCATCAATTTCGCCACGCCGCAAACCAGTATCAACCGCAACGAGATAACACACAGCACGATCACCGGCCACCGTCAACAGCGTTCCAGTCTCATCTACAGTCAGCGCCCGTCGTTCAACTTCCTTGCCGCGTATGTCCGCCTGTTTAACGCCATCCAAAGGATTTTTAGACATTCTCCCTTGCGCTACCATCCAATTGCAGAAGGCCCGCGCCGCGCTCAGGTATTCGTTGACCGTCTTTGGCGCAAAATGCTGCTTGGCGCGCCATGTCTGAAAACTGTCTCCATTGATATCCTTCACCAATGACCAGCCGCATTCATTCAAGAGGCAACGGCAATGGCTTTCGACAATACCGATATGCTTCTCGCAACAGCCGAGCGCGGCCATGTCCTTGATGTAGTCCACAACGTGATCAACGAGCGCCCTAGACGCAGCTACGCGCATAGCTTGCGGTGCAATAAGCCCCACACCTTCGCGCTCTATGTCCCGCCTGAGATCAGCAACTTTTTGTTCCGCGACCTGCTTGTCAGTCACGCCAAGATTCACGACCTTGACGCCGATCCGCGCATACAACGTCTTAGACCGGATCACTCGCCCACCACGCCGACGAAGTCTCCGAAATACCACACTCATATTGCCCTCTCATCCCTTAACGGTATTCCGTCTTTTCCGCTCATGCGCGACAAAGCCGATGCCACATCAGACGCCTTGTAGCGAATGCACCGGGCCGAGAGCCGCACCACATGCAAAACGCCCCGGTCAGTCATGCGCCGGACCGTTTTTACGCAAATATTCCAACGCTCAGCGACTTGTCTCGCACTCAGCAGCGTTTCAACCTCGACTATCCCCGAACTCATTACCCTTGCCCTCCGCCCCTTCCAAATAACTCGATCACCTGCATATTCATAAACCCACATAACAGGGCGCCCAAAAGCCCCAATATTGAAGGTTTTCGCGATATTTTTTTCTTCCACTTCGGCGGACTCGTCTTACCCTTGTGCTTCGGCCAATCCGTTATCCTCTCCTGCTCCCTCTGCATATCAAACTTCTCGTTCTTCCGCGGCATGTCATCATCTTTGTAACGCTGCCTCAACCTTTCACCCCAAGCCTTGCATTCACTCACGGGAATCAAAACGTAAGCGGATTTGCGCGATTTTCGCAGCCCGCCGAACAATGTCTTGGTGAACTTCGTTGGATGGTAACAGAACGCCGTCAGCTTCCCTGAGTTAATCCGCAGGTACACCGCAGCGCGGGACACCGGCGCGAACATTGACACGCCGCCAGGTGAAACGAAACTCTCATCCGGGTAGCGCTCATGCAGGCCATTATACCAATCCATTGTGTCCTCAGAGCCGCCCTGCCGAAATTTACGCGTTCCAGGATCTTGCTTGCCGACTAACGCTCTGTCCCGTCTCGTCACTTCAACATATGGAAAATCTGTTTGCATATTGTCAAGAGGATGCCATATTGCTTTGCACTCTGTCAACTATTAAAAAGCAACTTTCGAGAGCACCGACCGACCACTCCACTCATGTTTGCTTTTGCGCCCTGTGTCCCTCAGCAAAAGCAAGCATCAGTTCCGTTATGACGTTTCGCTTCACTCAAGTTGACCGTCGCCCCGCCACCTTCCCAAAGGTCAACTTAACTTCCGCTTCACTCCCTTGCCGGCGCACCGCCCCCACAGCATTCCTGATTGGAATTAATATAGTCACGCCTGGACAGCATTCATTCCACGTCGCGCTTATCTTCACCAGGCTCTGATGCTTCTGCGAAGCACGCTTGCAACTAATGGAACAATTCTCTGGAGATCTCGCTGTGAATGTTGGCGGTGAGGTGCACGACGTTTTTGCAACGTCATCATTGAAC
>CAZASC010000095.1:0-13144 GCA_964487695.1 uncultured Victivallales bacterium | reverse complement strand
AGCGGTGGGCCGGGCCGGCAATGTGGTCCTCCCGCAATGGATGATTTCCGACGAGGAAATGCTCTCGCCGGTCTTCGAATGGCAGGCCTTTCCCCAGCCCATGTGGTCCGATCTGGGACTGGTCAACTTGACGATTGACAACGATACGGCGGTGCGGCGGCAGCAATTGCGGATCGCCGATTCTCGCAAGGAGCTCCATCCCTGCTTCGCGTTGGCGATTTACGGCAAGACCGTGGGGCTCGCGGGGGATTGGCTGCAATCGCCGCAGCTCGAATTGCAAGGCCCGCCGATCCCGCTGGACTCCGACGGCTGCCTGCCGATCAATTTTGTGGGGCCGCCGCACACCATCCCCGCTGTGCCGTTCTGGCAAGTGTTGCAGGCGGCCAAGGGCGTCCGGCGCGTGGAGCAGGATTGGAAAGGCGCGACCGTGCTGATCGGCATGATGGCCCACAGCCAGCAGGACCAATATGCCTCGCCCTATCTCGACCTGAATCGGTCGCTTTTGGAGCTGTTGCGATCCTTCTGGTCTCCGCACAAGCCGGAGATGATGTCGGGCGTGGAAATTCACGCCAACGCGGTCGCGACCCTGCTGGATCGCGCCTTCATCACCACCCCGTGGTGGCTCTCGGGCCTGCTGTTGCTGATCATCGTCGGCGCGGCGCTGGGGTCGGTGCTGGTACGGCTGAGCCTGGAAGCCGGACTCCTGGTGACGTTTTTCCATCATTGGGGGTGGAAGCTGTTTGCGCTGCTTTGTTTCCGGCACGCCACCTGGCGCGTGGAGATCGTTCCCATGCTGATCCTGGGGGTCCTGCTATACGGGGTGATCTTCACGATGCGGTGGCGCTGGATTCGCCGCATGTTGGGGATGGTCAAGTCGGAGGCCGTGGCGAGGGCCTTGGAGGCCAGCGGCGGCAAGCTCGATCTCCGCGGCGAAGAGCGGGAAATTACGGCGCTCTTCTGCGACGTCCGTAATTTCACCAGCTTCTCGGAAAAGCATTCCCCCCATCAGGTCGTGAGCCTGCTCAACGCATTGTTCGCCGTCGTGGTGCCGGAGGTTGAAGCCGAGGGGGGAACCGTCAATCAGTACCTCGGCGACGGCATGATGGTCATTTTCGGCGCGCCCCAGGTCCAACCCGATCACGCATCGCGCGCGGTGCGCGCCGCAGTGGCAATGCTGCGCCGCGTCGCCGACTGCCGCGACCGCTGGAAAGAGCTGGGAGCCGACGGCTTTCGCATCGGCATCGGCATCCACACCGGCAAAGCGGTGGTCGGCACGGTCGGCAGCCCGCGACGGCTCGACTACACCGCCATCGGCGACACCGTGAATACCGCTTCACGGATCGAAGCGGGCAACAAGGAGCTCCACACCGATTTGCTGATCAGCGAGGCCACCTACTTGGCATTGCCCGAGGAGCATCGCCGGCAGATTCCAGCCAACGGTTACCGGTTGCTATCCGCTAAGGGCAAGCAGGAACCACTGCGCGTGTACTCCCTCGCAGCCGCGGGAAGCCAACGGTAGACGGTGGGCGGTTGACACATCTCGCCTTTGCTCCTGCCGCCCCACTTCGGTTACTGCCGCTCGAATAGCGCCTTGCGCAGCTCTTCCTGGAACGACGCGCTGCTGTCGAGCACAACCTGGAATTGTGCTTTCGTCAAGGTGTACAGCCGCACGTCCTCCGCGGCGACGATCGTCGCGTTGCGCGGCGCCCCCGTCAGCAGCGCCGCCTCGCCGAAATAGTCGCCTTGTTCCAGGCTGGTGCGCCGCTGCGGCGCGCCGTCGGCCGCGACGATCACGTCGACCTTTCCCGACCGGATCAGGTAGAACTTGTCGCCCGGATCGCCCTGCCGAATGATGACCTCGCCTGCCGGGTGGGTCTCGGAGGCCATCTGGTCGGCGACTTGCGTGAGCGTGCGGGGCGTCAGCGCGCTGAACGCCGGACACTGCTGCAAAAAAGCGCAGACCAGCGCCGATTCGCGGACCAGCACGTTCGATTTGATGTGCCCATCGACCATGCTCACGATCCGATCGGCAATATCGAGGATCCGGTTGTCGTGGGTGACCATTACGATGGTGCACTGCTCTTGCCGCGCGAGTTCCTGAAAATAGGTTACCACTTCGCGCCCGGATTTCTCGTCCAGGGCCGCGGTGGGCTCGTCGGCCAGCACGATCTTCGGGCCGTGCACCAGGCCTCGGGCGACCGCCACGCGCTGCTTTTGCCCTCCCGATAGCGAACGCGGTTTGTAGTGGATGCGGTGCCCCAGGCCCAAACGGGTGAGAATGGCCGTAATCCGCGACGACGTCTCCTCCGGACCGAAGGAGAACAGCTCCATGGCCATCTTTACGTTCTGAAAGGCGGTCAGCGACGCGAACAGGTTGTGGTTCTGGAAGATGAAACCGATCTGGCGGCGCGCGGCGATCATCGCCGCCGGGGTGGCGCCGCGCAACTCCTGCCCCAGCACTTCCAGGCTTCCCTCCTGGACGCTGCGGAGGGTGCCGATCAACGTGAGCAAGGTGGTCTTTCCCGATCCCGAGGGCCCCGTCATGATCACGATCTCGCCGCGGGCCACGTCGAGCTGGTTGTCGAACAATACCTGCTTGCGGAGCTCCCCTTCGCCAAAATAATGCTGCAAGGCGCGAACGCGGATGCTGTAGTTGCCATTGGAAGTGCCGTCTGTATGAGCCATCGAAAGACACTCCTCAGAATAAGTCCGCCGGATCGGCCGCCAGAACCTTGCGCATTGCCAGGGCGCCCGAGAACGTGCACATCGCCAACGTCAGCGAAAACACCAGCGCGGCCCGCGGCACCGTCAACAGCATCAACAGGCCCGTAACGCGCGCCAGGCCTTGGTAGATCGCCGCGCTGATCAACAGGCCCGGCACGAAGCTCAACACCGACAAGTACAATGCCTCACCCAAGATAAAGCCGATGAAATAGCGATTGCGATAACCCATGGCCTTGAGCGTGGCGAACTCCGCCATGTGGTCGGAAATGTCGGCATAGATGATCTGGTAGCAGATGACAACCCCCACGAGAAACCCGATCACTACGCCGAGGAAGAAGACATATCCCACCGGGGTGCTGTCGTTCCAGAAGCGGATTTCGCGGGCGACAAAAGCCTCCTTGCTATCGATGCTGACGTCGGGAGGCAGAATCCGCCGCAGGTCCTCGATGACCTTGCGAACATCGGCGCCCTTGACAACCTGCACGATCCCCAGGTCCACCACGCTCAGAGGGTCCTTGCCCCAGGCCCGCAGCGGACGATAGCCGGCAAGGCTGGCGGAGCTGACGATCACCGTGCCGTCGATCATAAAATCGCAGCCCATGGCAAAACTGCCGACCACCCGCACCGACCGGCTGCACAGTTCGGCGCCGCGGAGGCCCAACAGCTCCGTGGGCGCGTCGGGAAAACCGTATTTCGGCTTGCTTTGGCGGTCGACGATGGCCGTATCGGGCTGGGAAAGAGCGGCGATGCATTGCCGGATGCCTGGGTTGGAAAACACCGGGTCGGCCGGGTCGCAGGCCAGCACGCGTATCGGAATTGCCACGTGATCGGGGTTCTTCCAGGCGGCCCCGAACATCTCGACGTAAAGCGGAAAGACGCCCCCCACGCCCGGACAGCCCCGTGCCTGCTCGATCCTGCGGCGGCTGAACGTTTCCTGGCTGATCAGCGAGTAGTAGGCCTTGCTGGCCACGATGACGTCGGCGTCCAGGTCGCGGAAGATTTTGACCGTGCTATCGAAGAGCGCGTTGCGAAAGCCGATTTCCGTGAACATCAGCACCACGGCAAAGCCGACGCCGCATACCGCAATCAGCAGCCGCTGGCGGTGATGCGTGAGGTTCTTCCAGACCAGCGGTACACGGCGGCGCATGGGCCTGTCGATCCTTACTGCTCAAAACAGATCGGCCGGGTCCGCGCGGCGAACCTTGCGAACGGCGGCCAAACCGGACACGATGCACATCACGAGCGAAAGCGTCAACACCAGCACGATCCGCCCGGCGTTCATGCTGATGGGAAGATTGGTCATCCGTTCCGTCACGCAATAGAGCGCTTCGGCGATCGCCAGCCCAGGGAGAAATCCCAACAGCGCCAGGGCGATCGCCTGCTGCAGCACCACGCTGCAGAGATACCCGCTCCCATAGCCGATCGCTTTGAGCGTGGCATATTCCCCCATGTGGTTGGCCACGTCGCTGGAGAGAACCTGGTAGACGATGGCCGTGCCCACAATCAGCGCCACCGCCACGCCGAACTGAAACATGATTCCCACCGGCATCTCGCGGACCCAGAGATTGCGCTCGAAACCGAGGACGTCGGCCCGCGCGAGAACCTGCACGTCCGGGGGAAGGGCGCTTTGCAGCCGGGCGGTGACCGATTCCGCCTGCGCGTCGCCGCTGAGCTTGATCAGCCCCAAGCTGGCCTCTTGAGACGTGCGTTCCGGATGGATGCGAAGGAAGCCGCGCTCGTCGAGGAGGATCGCCCCGTCGCTTTCGAATCCCGCTCCCAGGGAGAACGTGCCCACGATCCGCACGGTCCGCCGGGCCACTTCGCTTTCGGCGCCGAGGTCGCCGTTGCCGAAGCGGACGCCGTTGGCGGGGCCGAACTCCGCCCGCGACTTGCGGTCGATCAACACGAATTCCGGCGTTTCCAGGAGGTCCGCCTTGTGCTGGATCTCGGCCAGCTTGAACACCCGGCTTCCCGGCTGGACGCCGATCGTCAGGATCATGCGTTTGCGGCCGGTGACGGGGTTGCGCCATTGGCCGGGCGCGACGTGCACCGCGGCCACACTTGCGACGCCTCGCGTGGAAGCGACCGTATACAGCCGGCTCCGCGCGATGGTCGCCGCGTCGGACAGCCGGCGATATTGCCGCGAACGAACGACGAGGTCGAAATCCAGGGCGTCGTAGATCATCCCCGACGTCTGCGCGGCCATCCCCAGAAATCCCGTCTGCATGAAGATCAACACCACCGCGAAGGTCACTCCGGCCACGGCCGTCGCCGTCCGCATCTTGCTGTGCAGGAGGTTGTGCCAGGCCAGCGGAGTCTTCATGGGCCGGTCGGAAAGGTTACGTCGACTTGCAGATTCGTGAAACCCGCCAATGCGCGCGACGCCTCCGCGTCCAACGCCACGCGCACTTCCACCACGTGCCGGTCGGTGCGGGCCAGCGGATCGAGGCTTTTCAGCTCCGGCGTCATGACCAGCTTGCCGATTCGCTGCACGGTCCCCCGGCAGCCTTTTTGGTCCCAGGGAGCGGGAAATGCCCGGCTGCTGATCAAGGCCGTTTGCCCCTCGTGGATCCGCGTCACGTCGGTTTCATAGACTTCGGCGACGGCCACCATTTGATCGAGGTTCGCCATTTGCAGCACCGGCTTTCCGCCGACGAGCTCGCCGGGCCTGGCAAACTCCTTCAGAATCGTGCCGCTCGCAGGCGCCACGAGCAGAGCCCGGTCGAGCTGCGTGCGGGCCAAATCGCGAGCCGCCGTCAACGACGGGATGGAGATCGCGCTGAGCATCTGGTCCTTATTGGCCTTGGCCGCCGCCAGGTCCGCCTCGGCCGCTTGCACACCCAGTTTGCTGAGGCTGTTCGCTTTATCGAGCGTCGCCTCGGCCAGCCGCTGCTCGTCTTCGACCTTCTCCACGACCATCTCCTGACGCTCGCGCTCCTGGGTCGACGCGGGATCTCGCGGCAGGCCATAGATCCGGTCCAGATCGCTCCGCGCCAATTTCAAGTTGGCCTTCAGCAGCGTGACTTTCCGCTGCTCTGCCGTAATTTCGAGCTGCTGCGCGTGGGCCTGCTCGATCGCGACCTCCGCGCTATGGATGCGGGCGTCCGCCAACCGCTCCTCCGCGGCCCGCCGGGCTTGCGCATCCTTGAGCTGGCTCTCCGCCGCATCCAGTTCCAGCCGGCGAATGGGTTGGCTATCGAGCCGGGCCAAGGTCTGGCCCTTTTCCACCCGCTGGTTTTCCTGGACTTCCAGCGCGTCCAGGCGTTGTCCCGGCAGCGCCGCGACGTCGATCACCCGGCCGGCCGGTTCCAGCCGGCCCAGCGCGACCACCGGGGCCTGCGGGCCGGACTCGGCGGAAGCCGCCCGGCGCGGCGCCGCCGTATCACTGGCCGGCACAATCCCCGGGAACCCCGGAAGCCATCCCATCTCATCGACAATCCATCCGATCGAGAAGAGAATGGCCGCTCCGAAAAGAACGGCAACCGCTCGAATGAGGATCGACATGGTGCCCACCGTCTTAAGAGAAAATCATCGCTCCGTCGGCCGCAGCGCGTCGGCGTCCACATAACGGATATTGATGACTGCCAGCAAACTGCCGGGCCGCACTTCGGCCATGGTTTCGATGGTTTCTTTGCGCCGCTTGCCGGCGCCGGTGCCGACCCCGCGGCTGGCGCCGGCCGGCGCGTAGAAGGCGGCCGTGATCAGCCCGATCTGATCGGTAAACTGCTGCCGCGCGGCGAGCGACTGATCGGCGTCGACTACCACGAATTCCCGCAACTCGCCTTCGGCGCCGGTCTGGCTGACGAAGCCGCGGACGGCGTTCACTTCGCCGTCGGCCGGGTCCAGGACCCAGCAACGGGCATCGTCCAGGTTGACTCGCTTGCCCACGATATAGGTGAGCACGCCCTTAGTCGCTTCCTTCTCGGGAAGCGTGTTGAGCCCGTCGACCAGCAGACGCATGAGGGTCAGTTTTTTCGAATGATTCTCGATCCATATTTCGTAGACTTCGCCTTTATGGACCGGGATGAACAAATCATTGCCGCGGAAGACGCCCTCGCGTTCCTGCCCGCCGATCATCATCTTGACGCGGTAAGGGAAGCCCGAATCCTTGAGCGGGTGCGGCGACTCCGCGCGGCGATCGATACGGTCGACCACCTGGTCCACCAGCGGCCGCGGCGGCTGCGGGCCGGTGGGGACCTCCGGTTTGCGATCCTCCGGCCGGATGGCCACGCTGCGGCCCAGCATGCCCCATTCCGACTCGTTCAACGACGCCGCGCCTCCCACCGAGCCCAGCACCTCGTCCCCTTCGGTTTGCACCAGGCGGCACTGCAGGTTGACCAGCCGGCCGCTCCGGTTGCGCAGAGTTCCCAAGGCCATTACGGGCATGCCGCCGGCGCCACCGGAGAGCCGTGCCAAGGCATCGGGAGAGCCCAGATCGGCCAACTTGAAACCTTGCGATGCCAGCGCCGTCTGCAGCCGTCGCGGATCGACGAGGCCGTATTTGCCGGCGCTGCGCTCCATGAGCTGACGCTCGACCTCTTCGGCGCAATATCGCCCCAGCAGCCCGAAGTCGGCCCCCAACAGCTCGCCGAGCTTGGTGTCGTTGGTAAACTCCAGCACGCCGACCTTTGCGACGTGGCGCTCCATCAGCACGTTGGCCATCTGTTCCGCCATGTCGGAAAGCACCTGCTTGAGCGTTTGCGGCTGCAGGCGGAGCACGACCGGCACGCCGGAGACTCCCGCGCGCACGATACGGACGGGAGTCTGGGGACGGGGAAAATAGGTGTCCGCGGTGTGCTTTACCGCGCGGCTGACGTAGTCGTAAAGCTCGTCGATGTCGATCGCGCCGTCGTTGTCCTTGTCGGCATGCCCGCGGAGCCCCTGGTTCAGCCAGTAGCTGAACAGCGACTGGTGCTTATCCTCCCAGATCTGGCTTTCTTGATCGGCGGTGGAGCTAGCCAAGGTTACCACCTTGTCCAGGTCTTGAAACGGGTCGCCCAACTCCTTGGCGGCCACGCTGCCGGAGCTGGCTTCCCCTTTCTCGCTGCCCGCGTGACAGGCATCGAGCACCAGCAGTTTGAAGCCCGCCCGGCAAGCGGCAATTTGCTCGCGAAACCACTCGATAGCGATGCCGGTCGCGGCCGCATTGCGCGGGTCGCAGTCGATCGGCGCCAGGTAGAGCTTGCCGGCCGGGTCGCGAAATCCATGGCCGCTGAAGTAGACGATGATGGAATCGTCGGGGCCCGGCCGCTTGAGCCACGCCGGCAACTCGGTCATCAGGCTGGTCTTGAGCGGCTGATAGCGCGGATTGCTGCTCTCGTCGGTGAATTCCAGAATCGAGTCCTCGTCGAGCCCTCCTCGGGTTCGCAGGGTGTTGGCAAGCTGGTGCACGTCGTTGACGGTGTACGTCAGAGGATTGGCCCGGTGGTACTTTTCGATGCCGATCAACAAAGCCCACGTTTTTCCCTTGGCCGGCCCCGGCCGGACGTCCTGCGAAAGCGAAATACCCGCAGTCAAGCCGCAGCAGACCAGCGCCGCGAGCATGGCGGTCGCCGGCCAGTGCCGGGCCGGCATTCGCGGAGGGCGGCCAGAGCAGACAGAGTTTACGCCGATCATCGTATCCACCTTTAAAGGCTCGGTGTGCTAAAGGTTTACTCTATTGCGGCGCACTTCTATCGTGGCGCACTCAATTCGGCCCCACCAGCACGAAGGTGCCCCAATAAAAGGGATTGTGCCACTTTTCCTGTGCCCGTATCCACCGTTTCGCATTATGCAAGGCCAGGGAATAGTCGGCCCCGCCGCTCTTTTCTCCCTGCGCGATTCCGCTGCAGAAGAAGCTCACCAGGCTGGCCGCCGCTTCGTCGTCGACCAGCCAATTGCTGGCCACCACCCTCCGCGAGCCGGCCACCAGGAAGCCCCGCGAAAGGGCCCAAACACCCTCGCCTTCCTGCTGCGGGCCGTAGTTCGTCTCGCAAGCGCTCAGGATCGCCAGCTCGCAATCCTTGAGATTCAGCTCGTAGATCTCGGCCAGCGTCAGGAAACCGTCGTCGGCCGGATCGGAATCCCCCCGCGGACCCGGCGTGAGGATCAGGGCGCCGAAGAAGTTGCCGAACGACTGTTCCGCCAGGCCATGGCAGGCCAGATGGATGATCCGGCTGCCCGGCACGTTCTCGCGGACATTGGCCTCGGTGGCCTGGTCTTTCTGCAACCGCGTGGCCGCCAGTCCCTGCTTGCTGAAATCCTCGGCCACCCAGTCCGATTCCGTGCCCGAATAGGGCAAAGGTGGAAGCTGCCGGCCCAACCCGGCGTAGCGCGAGCGGGTCGTCAGCTTCTTCAATACGCTTCCCCCGCGGCTGGGCGTTTCGTCGCCGGCCCCGTCGTACACCGCATCGCCGACGGTCAAGATCGGCGGATGGTTCTCGGCCCGCTGCGTTTTCGAACGATCGACGAGGTTGAACAATACCGTGGCCGACGGGCCGTAGAGAATCGGCGGACCGACGTCCAGCAGATATTTGGGGTTGTCGCCGGCCTGGACCACCAGGGTCTCCATGGGCAGCAGCGCCAAGGGGCCGTCGGGAATCACGATCAGGCGCTTGATCTTGCCGTCGGCGATCTCCTTCCGTTGGGCTTCAGGGATCAGCAGCCGCCAGAGTGCCGCCAGCTTGGGGGTCGCCCAGGGAGCGGTGCCGGGATCGGACAGAAGTTGCACGATGCCCTTGTTCTTTTCGTTGATCAGCGCGGATTGCAGTTGTTTGGCCGTCAGCGGCCCGATCTTGATGCCCAGCTCCTTGGCCGTATCCAAGTCGGCGTTGAGCGTCGCCAAACGCGCGGCGTGCTCGCCGATGGTCAACACGTAGCCCCCTTTTTGCCCGAGCAGATACACCAACAACAAGCCGTTGTTGGCCAGCAGCCGCCGCTGGATCTGGCTCAACCGCGGCAGGCCGGCCTCGACGGTGAGCAAATTGTGGTACACGGGATTCGAATTCCGCTCATCGCGATAGTACTGATAGAGGGCCTCGCGGGCGGCGTTCAATTCGGCCTGGAGCCGGGCGGCGTCGGCCGGCGGACGCTTTGCCTTATGGGTATCGTTATCGCCGGGCGTCGGGTTTGCCTTGTCCACGTCTGCGCCGGCCGCCGGGTTAGCCGCCTTGTCCGCGTCTTCGCCGGCCTGCCCCAATTGCTTCTCCAGGCTGGCGACGCGGGCCTTGAGGCCGGCCTCCTCCTGGCGGAGTTTCTCGCGCTCCGCGGCGGTTCGACCCACCAGCAGGTCAACCCCGCCCATGTTCATTTCATCCAGCAGCGAACGGGCCCGTGCCCGCTCGATCGCGCTCAGCGCTTCGCCGACGTCGCCGAGCTCGACTTGCCAGGCCACCATTTGCTCGAAGGCCTCGGCGAACTTCCGGAACGATTCGGCCCGTTCGTGCTCGGCGCCGGCGATCTGCCCGCGCTGCTCTTCGGCCAGATCCATCGCCCGTTTCAGATCGGCCAGCGCGTCGCTCTTTTCCGTGAGGTTCCAGTCGATCTGCGCGCGGGTGAAGTAGCTTTCGAAACGAACGCCGGGGGCCAAGTGGGTGCGGTCGCAGATGGCGATGGCACGGTCGATCATCGGCTCCGCTTCCGTATAACGTCCCTGGTCATTGAGCATTTCCGCATAACGGCTGAGCGTGTGCGCGACGTTCGGATGATCGGGCCCGAAGACCTTCTGGCGTATGGCCAAGGCTTGCTGGTAGTTCTTTTCGGCCTCGGCGTAGCTGCCCTGCCGGGCCGCGGCCAGGGCTTGAGCGGCCATGGCCATCGCGGCGGAAGCGCTTTCGGCGCCATAGTTCTTTTCGTAAATCGCCCGCGCGCGGCGCAGCAGCGTCCCCGCTTCGGAGTAATGCTCTCGAAAGATGTCGAGCCCTCCCAGCCGGAACAGTGCGTACGCCGTCTGGTGGCTATCCGGCCCGGAGACTTTTTCATGGATCGCCAAGGCCCGCCGGCACAGCGGCTCCGCGTCGCTGTAGCGGGCTTGGCTGTGGTAGGAGCTGGCCAACGACAACAGGTAGCCGGCCACGTTGGGATGTTCGAGCCCGAAGCATTTCTCGGCGATTGCCAAGGCCCGTTGGTGCAGCGGCTCCGCCTCGGCGAAGCGTCCTTGCTCGTCTTCCAGGGTGGCCAGATTGTCCGCGTACCGCGCGGTCGCCGGGTGCTCGGAGCCGCGGGCCTTCTCGCCGATGGCCAAGGCCCGCTTGAAGAGCGGCTCGGCCTCGGCGAAGCGTGCCTCGTGCCGGTACAAGAGGGCCAGGTTGTTGCAGGTTTGCGCCAACAGCGGGTGGTCGGGACCGAGGTGCTTCTCGCGAATCTCCATGCAGCGTTGGTAAACCCCTTCGGCTTCGGCGTAGCGCGCCTGCGCATCGCAAAAGAGGGCCAGCATGTTGAGGGTATTGGCCAGGTAGAGGTGTTCCCGCCCGAGGACTTTCTCCTGGAGCGCCACGGCCTTGCGCACGGTTTGTTCGCCTTCCGCGTAACGCCCCATCCAGTAATCGACGCCGCCCATCTCGTTAAGGATATAGGAAACCTGCAGCTCGTCCGGCCGCGCCGCGTCCTGGCGGATTTTCAAAGCCCGCTGGTACAGTGGAAGGGCCTCGCTATAGCGTCCCCGCGCAAATTGTATCCTTCCCAAGCCTTGCAGGCTCCAAGCCGTATAAACGTGATCGGGGCCCTGGATTTGTTCGCGTAGCGCCAGGGCGCGGCGGTCCGCGTGCTCGGCTTCGTCCAAACGCGATTGCTCGACGTACACGTCGGCCAGGTGCTCCAGACAGTATGCCACATTGGGACCCTTTCCGCCGAACAGCCGCTCGTGAATCTCCAGCGCCCGCTTCAACGGCGTCTCTCCTGCGGCGTAATGCCCCTGGCCCTGGTATGCGGCCGCGAGGATCAGAAGACACCCGGCAAGATCCGCACGCCCGGACTCGCCGGTCTTTTCCATGATGGCCACGGCCCGCCGGGCCAGCGGTTCCGCCTCGTCGTAGCAGGCGCGCGCATTCAGCGTGCTGGCCAGGTCGCGGAGTGCATAACCGATGTCGCGATGCTTCGGGGGCAGAGCTTTTTCGCGGATCGCCAAAGCCCGCCGATATTGCCCTTCCGCGTCGGCATAGCGCGATTCGCCGAACTCCGTGGCGGCCAGGTACGTCCGATACAGCGCGGCGTCGAGGCTCTCCGACCGCTTCGCCGCCGCCAGGATGGCCAGCGCCCGCTGGAACAACGGTTCCGCTTCGGCAAAGCGCTTTTGCCGGAAATAGAAGCAACCCAGGTCAAAGACGGCAGGCGCTACGCCGGGATCGGTCGGCCCCGCGGGCTTTTCGCGGATTTGCAGAACCCGCCGCAACAGCGGCTCGGCCTCGGCGAAGCGGCCTTGCTCGACGCGCGATTTGCCCCGGGCCGCGAGCCAGTTGGCAACCGTCGGATGCTCCGGCCCGAAGGCCTTCTCCGCGATCGCGATTCCCCGCGCGTAGACGGGATCCTTGTCGGAGTACCGCCGCTGCTGTTGGTAGAGCGACAGCAGCAGAGCCAACGTTGCCAGCAGGCGTTGGTCTTCGGTTCCCCAGGCCTTTTCGCGGATCGTCATCGCCCGCTGCAACAACTGTTCGGCCTCGGCGTATTCTTTCTTCGCTTGCCGGAAGGTGCCGTAGTTGGTCAACATCGTGGCCGCGTCGAGGCTATTGTTCGCCTGCTTGCTGATGATCGCCTCCGCCCGCCGGTAAAGCGGCTCGGCCGCGGCGAAACGATTCTGCCCTCGATAGCTCTCAGCCAGATTGTGCAGCGAGACGGCCGTGGTGATGTGCTCCGGCCCGAATGCCTTCTCGTTGAGCGTCAGCGCTTGCTTATAGGCCGCTTCCGCGTCGGTGAAATGCCGCCACGCCAGATAGACGTGCCCCAACTGAGTGTACCGGCCGCCAATCCAGGAAGGTTTGTCGGGCGATGAGGCTTCCACGGAAGCAATCATTTGCTTCGCCACCGCGGCGGCTTCCGCATAGCGGTGGGCGGCCTTGTGCGCGTCGAGCTGCTTGCCCAACGCGGCCAGATCGTCGCCGGCCCGAGCGGCCGCGATCAACATCACCCACGCGGCGCACGCGGAAAGCATCCGGCACATCGAGGTGTTGTCAATCATGGGCCAAGCGTCCTTGTTTTCAGATCTCATACTCGGCGCGGTCGGAAATGATCCCAGCCGTAACCACCGGGAAAGGTCCGTGTCATATTCACCGTTTGCGGTCTAAGGCTTCATATACACCGGGCGCGTGGCATAGTTGAACAGTTGCGGCTGGTGCTCGACGAGCGGTTTCCATCCCTTCTTGGCGGCGATCGCATTGTAGGTGGTAAAGTACCGGTGCATTCCATCCGTGCACCACTGCCGGCAATCTTCGATCGTCATCGGAGCGGG
>CAZASC010000094.1:10798-13410 GCA_964487695.1 uncultured Victivallales bacterium | reverse complement strand
AGATGCATTGGCCAGACTGCTGGCGCCGTTCTCGGATGAAAGCGTAGGCGGAGTATGCGGAAGACTGATTTTTACAGGCGGGGAAAGCGAAGGCTCGTATTGGCAATGGGAGACGCGGCTGAAAATGGCTGAAAGCGCATTGGATTCGTGTTTGGGTGCAAATGGTGCCATCTATGCGATTCGGCGGGAATTGTTCTGGAGCGAATTGTCCGGCAATACGGTTGTGGACGATTTCGTGATAGGCATGAAAGTGCGCGAGCAGGGTTATAGAATGATATACGAACCTGAGGCTGTGGCGGAAGAGGAATCACCGGAAACACGGCACGAGTGGCGGCGGAGAGTGAGAATAGGCTCCGGTGATTTTCAGGCGCTTGGTTTTTGCCGTCGATGCCTCTCACCGCGCTTTGGCAGGTTTGCATGGATGTTCTGGTCGCACAAGGTGTTGAGGTGGTTTACGCCGCACATGATCATTGTGATGCTCGCGTGTTGCCTCGCGAGTGTTCGGTGGCCTGCCCTGAGCGTAGGCGAAGGGTCAGTGTTCAGAGTTCAGTTCATAATCTCGGCTTTCGTTCTTGCCGGCATGGCTCTGTTGCTGGTGTTTTCCGTTTTTGGCCGGCTGTCGCGAAAATCCAGCTTAGCTGGTTTTCGGTTTCTGCGGCTCTGCGACCATTTTGTGACGATGCAGGCGGCTCTATTCGTTGGATTCATTCGCTATTGCCGCGGCAATCTTGCCGGACAGTGGGAAAGGACTCCAAGAAGTGAGTGAGTATGTGCGTATGTGAGTATACGGAGTAAGAAACCTGCACAGGGGAAAACGAATGAGCGGATTAGTGAAAAGCTTCAGGGATTTGGATGTTTACAAGAACGGATTAGAACTGATGGTTGACGTGCATGAATTCTGCAAGAAGTTGCCTAGGGAAAAACGCTACATGTTGGTGGATCAGATGGCGCGCGCATCACGTTCGGTCTGTTCCAATATCGCTGAGGCATGGCGGAAGAGGAAGTATAAAGCGGCTTTTGCATCAAAACTCAGCGATGCTGAGGCGGAAGCTGGCGAGATGCAAAACTGGCTTGACGTCTCTCTGTCTCTTCACTATTTGGATCGCAAGGTGTACGATCAGCTCGATGCTCGCTATGAGCAGGTGATCTCTCGTTAATATGCAGAGAAACGCGGACAAATGGTGTGTTTTCTGAGTGCGCAGGTTGTGCGGCATGTGCATGACTCAGATGACAAAAGATATGCGGAAGCACTCGTAACTCTGTTGGTTTCACTTACGTTCCCACGCACAAACACACTCATATACTCATGATCCGCTCTCTAGACAAATGGTTTCCAGGATACCTGGTTTCGATCCTGCGTCGGCCTCGTTCACGGCCGCAGCCCTGCCATCTGATGTTCTGTCTTGTCGATCATTTTGAGCCGTTCCGGGGTGGTGCGTCTACAAAAGATGCGAGGGGAATAGTCGGGCGCTGGGCTGGCGAATATCCGGGAATGCCGGGTGGCTTGCGCGATGCCGATGGAAAATGTCCGCGTCACACCTTCTTCTATCCACAGGAAGAATACGACAAAGACTGCCTGGATCAGCTTGCAGATATCTGTTCCAAAGGATACGGCGAGGTGGAGATTCATCTTCATCACCGAAACGACACCGCGGACGGGTTGCGCCGCAAGCTGCTGGAATTCCGGGATACGCTGCGACAAAGGCATGGATTACTCGGGGGGGATGCACGAGGCGGAATCCGCTATGGGTTTATTCACGGCAACTGGTCACTTTGCAATTCCAGGCCGGACGGGGATTGGTGCGGAGTAAACGAAGAGCTCGGCATTTTGAGCGAGACCGGATGCTATGCCGATTTCACATTTCCATCGGCTCCGTCACCGACGCAGCCGCGAATGGTGAATGCGATCTACCGCTCGACCGATACGCCAGGTAAAGCGCGAGCGGCGGACAGAGGAGTTGGCGTGTCGGTGTGCGGTGAGGTGAATGGGGGAATATCCAATTCTCAATGTTCAATTCCCAATGCTGAAGGAAACGCTCAATATTCAACATTCAACGCTCAACGCTCAAGTGAAGACAAAAGTGAAGCAGGTAATCCTGAATCGAGTAGTCATTCCGCCCTATTCCCGTCTGCCACTGAACACCGAACACCGAACACTGAACACTTTCCAGCTTCAGGTTTCAGGTCTCATCCTTCATCTCTTCTCCTCATCACCGGCCCATTGGCGCTGGATTGGCGGCGCAGGAAATGGGGCATTCTTCCAAAATTGGAGAATGCAGCGATTTCGGGCGGTAATCCGCCGTCGCCGCACAGATTGGATCTCTGGGCAGCGCAACATATTCATGTGCAGGGACGGCCAGACTGGGTATTCGTCAAAGTCCACACGCACGGCTGCATGGCGGAGAACGCGGCGGTATTGCTAGGCGCGAGCATGCGCAGCGCTCATGAATACCTTGGATCGCGATATAACGATGGGCGAAAATGGCGACTGCATTATGTCACCGCCCGCGAAATGCACAACATCGTCAGGGCGGCTGAAGATGGAAAGACCGGGGATCCTGGACAGTTTCGCGATTACGAAGTGGCATCGCCGCCGTATTGCGGATGACGGA
>CAZASC010000094.1:0-10698 GCA_964487695.1 uncultured Victivallales bacterium | reverse complement strand
CGGATGACGGAGGAGCAGGCTATGAGTGAGAGGATTAGCAGTTTCAGAGATTTAAAGGTGTACCAACAGTCCATGAAACTACAACAAGAGATATTCTTGATCAGCAGGAAGTTTCCACGAGATGAGATCTATTCCCTCACAAATCAAATCAGACGATCATCCAGATCAGTCGGAGCAAATATAGCAGAAGCTTGGCAAAAGCGGAGATACGAAGCTCATTTTGTGAGCAAACTGTCGGATGCAGATGGCGAACAAGCGGAAACGCAGCATTGGCTTGATACCGACAAAGAATGTGGATACATCATAGATACTGATAAGGATGGGCTTCTTGCCGGCTACATGGAAATCGGACGTATGCTTGGCAAGATGATGTCTGAACCGGAGAAATGGTGCGGCAGATTCAAGGAGGAATAATTCATCTGTCATCCGTCGTCTGTCGTCCGGCCTGCTGATTTAGTGTTGAAAACAGCCTCCGGATGAGTATATTGCGCGGAAACGAAAAGGTGCAGGTTTCATGAGCTACTTTAAGATACTCGGGCTGGACAAGGAACCTTTCTCAACGAGCCCCGATCCCGCGTTCCTTTACCTCTCTAAAGAGCATAAAGCGGCGCTCTGCCGTCTCCAGATATCGTTGACGCTTAAACGCGGATTGAGTGTGCTGCTCGGCGATGTCGGAACCGGAAAAACGACACTGAGTCGCAAGCTCGCGAGACTGCTGAACGAACGTGACGAATTTCATTTCCAGATGATACTCAATCCGTATTTTGAAACCGAGAAGCAGTTCCTTTCACGCGTGGCTTCGCTTTTTCACGTTGACCTGCCGCAGGATGCCACGCAGCTGGACTGCATAGAGGCTGTTGAGAAATTTCTTTTCAGGGTGGGCGTTGAGCAGCAGAGGACGGTTGTGTTATTGATTGATGAAGCTCAGATTCTCCCTGAATTTGTGCTCGAAACGCTTCGCATCCTTCTTAATTACGAAACGAACGAATACAAGATTCTGCAGCTTGTTCTTGTCGGACAAATGGAACTGCTGCCGAAAATCAGCAAAATGCCCAATTTCTGGGACAGGATCGCGCTCAAGTACGTGCTAAATCCGCTTGGCGAAGAAGAGGTCAAGGAGATGATTGATTTTCGTCTGAGGCAAGCCGGCTATGGGGGCGAAGGCTCTCTGTTCACAGATGAGGCCGTGAAGCTTATTGCCACTCATACGCAGGGATATCCCCGCAAGCTTGCGCTTATATGTCATAACGCGCTGGAAAGTCTTGTGATGCGCGACAAGAAAATAGTAGATGAAAACATTATTGCGCAACTCATCGAAGAAGAGATAAAACCCATCGGTGCCGGGCAGGATCTGGCTGTAGTGGCAGTAGAATAGACAGGGCGAAAACATCAAATGTTCTATCTTCAATGCAAAACCTTGAAATGGAAAACTACCAGAAGTTCGTTCTTCAATCGCCTGAACACTGAACACTGACATCATGCCTCCATCAGAAAAACAGATGTCTCCTGAAGAGAAGCTGCTCAAGGTCATCCAAGGCAGCGATCAGGGCAAGCCGTCGCGTAGCGTCGGCGAAGAGAAGCTGCTCAAGGCTGTGCAGGGAAGCGGCAAGGGTGAGCAAGGTCAGGCGCCGGGCAAACTTGATGCGGCCTTAAAGACTGTTGCTGTCGAATCCAAGGTGAAAGAACCGGCTTTGAGCGCGAAGCAGGACGCCGCTACAAAGGCGAAACCAGCGCCGAAAACCGACCGTGCTGATCTGAAAGGAGGAACGGATAAAGTCGCCGAGGAGTCCGGAAAATCAGGGGCAAAGCCCAAACTTAAGGTGGCAAAATCCGAGGAACGAGCTCGAGCAGCCGAAGTCACAGCCGTGGATCCGCCCAAGGCTGCGGAGATACCGAAGACGGCCGCAGCTGGGCCGATCAAGAAGGTCACCGGTCGCAAGTTCAGCGTAAGAGCGGTTAATTCGTGGCTTGCAATGATTGTGCTTGTTTCGTTATGCTTGTCTGCTTATCAAATGTGGGCCGGAGTCCAATCAAGCCGCGAAAATCCGCAGTTGATACCTCATATCACGGCTTCTCCGGTGAACGAGGGACCGCCGTCGAGCAAGATGGAATCCACAAATTATATCCAAAAGGTCTTGGATTCTTTCGCCAATAAAGATATGTTCAACTGGAATGCTGGGGTTGTCACCACTGCGACACAGACGGCTCCGACAGCCGATTGGATAATATACGCGAAAGAGAATCTCAGGTTAAAAGCGTTCATGGGCGATGTGGCGAATGGGACACGGGAAGCGATTGTTACGGACAAGGCGAATCAGGGTAGAATGAGTTTTTTGAAACAGGGACAGAAGTTTGCGGTCGGCTCCCAGGACGTTACTGTCAGGGAAATTCAAAGCGATCAGGTGATCGTCACTGACGGGATTCGGGAACAAGCGATTAAATAAATGCGGATGAAAATCGTTTCAAAAATGTATCTTTTGATTATTGCAGTCGTCTTGCTTGCCGCGGGACATCCAGGTTCGTTTGCCGCTGCGCAGGAAACGGGTGAGGAAGCCACAGTACAGCAAAACGAAGCGGTCAACATAGATATTCCGCCGGAGACCGTTGCCCCTCCCGAAAAGCCGCAAGAGAATGTCGAAATCAGGGCGGAGGCGAAGCGCCTCAGAGATTACAACCTGCCCGGGTTCGACTCCAAGATAACGCCGCTTGAGACAATCCAGCCCATGGAGATTTCCGATGTTCTCCAGATATTGATTGCAAAGGCGGGGCTGAACAATATCGTCATAACAAAAGGCGTGGCCGGTCAGACAACACGGCTGAAGCTCACAAATGTCACGCTTGCCGATGCGATAGAAGTCATCCTGTCCGTCAATAACATGGCCTACGAAGTCAAGGATGGCATCCTCAAGATCATGTCAGATGAGGAATACAAGGTGCTGTATGGCGTCAGTTTCTACGACCACAAGAAGGTCAAGATCGTTCAACTCAAACATGCCGATGCCGTTCGTATGGGGACGATGCTCGGCAACCTGAAAAGTTCCATCGGTACGATAGTCTCCGATCAGGCAACGGGCGCTTTGATTCTTATCGACACTCCCGAGAAGATTCGGGAAATGGAATTGGTGGTGGAAAGGACCGATGCTACTACGGAAACGAAGACCTTCGTTCTTCAGTACGCAGCGGTTGACGATATAAAGAACGAGCTCACTGCGGTGGTTACAAAAGAGATGGGTTCGCTTCGCGTTGATAAACGCACAAAGACAATCATCGTTACCGATCTGCCCTCCAACATGAGGAAGATCGAAAATATCGTGCAATTGTTTGATAAACGGTCCAAGCAGGTGTTTATCGAGTCCAAGATTATCGAAGTGACTCTGAATGACCAGTATAGTCTGGGGATCAACTGGTCGCATATGTTCCAGGGCCTGAATCCGCGATTCGCGGTGCAGGCGGTTGCCTCTCCCGGCTCGATAGCCAGCCCTGCCGGATCGTTTACGTACAACACAATAGCCGCCGGTGGTGATCTTTCGATTGTGTTGCAGGCTCTGCAGACTGTAGGCAAGACGCAGATTCTCTCCAACCCCAACATAGCCGTTATGGATGGAACTGAAGCGCATATTGAGGTTGCGCAGGACCAACCGTACAAGGAAATCCAGCTGGAGAGCGGCACCACGAATATAACGGGTGTGACCTATCTTTTCAAAAAAGTCGGTGTACAGCTGTCAGTGACCCCCCGGATAAACGACGAGAACTACATAACCGTTATGGTCAAACCGGAAATCAGCTCCATCTCCGATTGGTATGACGGCACGCCGCAGGAAGGAACGCCAGTCATACAAAAGTCCCTTGCGGAAACGACTGTAATGGTGAAGGATGGCGTGACCATAATCATCGGTGGAATGATAAGCGATCGGAAGGACACGAGCACAACAAGTGTGCCGCTCCTTGGCAGCATTCCATTGATCGGAAAACTTTTTAGATATGACACTGTGTCAAGCCAGAACACGGAAACAATAGTGTTTCTGACGCCTAGAATTGTCGGTGGCGATGAGCCATATCTGCTTATGAAGGACATGAAGAAAGCACCCAAGCCGATGAGGCGTGTCGGCGAGGGAGATGACAAGGACAAGACTCTTAGGCCGGTCAGATGATGAGGAGCATGAAGATGAGATATCTTATCCTGGTATTGTTGATGTTGCTGGTCGTGCCCGGAAGGGCTCTGTGTGAGGAATTCAGTTGGACCTGGGAAGACGAGACGCCAGGTAAAACCGCGAAGTCGGCGACGGGCTCGCCTGCCGCTGATCCAACACAGGAAACAAATGCCGCAGTCTCTGCGGAAACCGTCGCCCCCGCTATGGATCCAGCCGCCGAAACTCAGCCTGTCGTTGAAAATAAAACCGCGCAGACTGGCGAAACTGCAAAAGTGCCGGAGGAGCCCAAGAAGAAGGAATTTGCGTGGTCGTGGGAAGGTGGTTCCGAATCCGGCGAAGTTTCCGCCTCCACTGCGCCTGCGGATGTAAAAAACACAATCGTCCCGGAGACGCCGCGCGTCGTTGAATCGCCAAAGCCGGGAAAAACTGCGGAAGCTCAAAAGCCGGAAGTCAAGGCCGGGTCCGGTGCCTCGGCTGTTGCGGAAGTGACTGAACGTTCGGCAGGCACGGTGGCGGTGAGCGAATATGACGAAATCGTAAGGGAAAACATCGAGCTGCGAAAGAAGATGGGTGATGCGCAGCACGATAAAGACGCGATAGCAAAGGAAAACCAGACTCTATCCCGGCAGGTGGAGGAATTGACTGCCAAGATTGACGAGGCCGTTACGAAAATCAAGGAACTGCGAAAGAGTGGCCCGGCAGATGGAGCAAACAGTTCTGCTGCTCTCGAGGGTCGCATAAAAATGGTTCAGGCCGAAAAGGACACATTGGCCAACGAATTGATTGCTGCGCAGAAGAAACTTGCCGCTCAACCGGCGGTGACCAACGCTCCGGTTGCTCCGGCATCTGACCTCGTCAAGGACATGCAAAGGGAAAATGCCCAGCTTAAGGACGAGCTTGCAAGAGCCCAGGCCGACCGCCAGAATGTGGAGACTCTCCAGCGACAGATGGAACAGAAAGTTCAGGATGCAAGGGACGAGGTTGCGTCGGCCACTGCGAGGCAGAAGGAACTGAAGGACAGGCTTGCTGATGAGCAAACTTCCGATCGTGATAGCAGGACTGAGGCTGGAAAGCTGCAGCAGCAAGTACCTGTGCTGGAGAACCAACTTGCAGAGCTGAAAGCAAGCATGGCTGAAAAGGAGCGCGATCTTGACGCGAAATCGAAGGAATCGGAGGATTTGAAAAAAGAAGCGGAAAATCGCGATCGCCGTGTGCGCAAACTCGAGAGCATGACCGCAATGCTTCAGAAGGCTGACAGCGAAGTCGGCAAGGCCGCAGGCAAAGAGAAGCGCGACATGTACTACAACATGGCCGTAGTTTACGCCAAAGAGGGTAGATACGAGGATGCGGAGAGAGAATATCTTCATGCGTTGCGCATGGATCCGTCCGACGCGGACGTTCACTTTAATCTCGGCATCTTATACGATCAAGACTTGAAGAATAAGGCCAAGGCCGCGCTACATTACAGGACATACCTGAAGTTAAATCCATACGGCAGCGATTCCGATGCAGTAAAGCAATGGCTTATGGCAATCGAGATCAAGCAGAAGTAAGTCTTCAGTTTTGAGTGTCCGGTGTTCAGCGTTGAAATGTAATGCTTCATATGGGTGGCAAGTCAGGGCGGGGCCGTCCGTCTTCGCGAGTACGCTACGCCGTGGCACGCCACAAATCTGTCACACTTGCCACACTGTAACTGAGAAGCTGTGAAATTATCGCCCAGTCTGGTGACCGGGCCTACAAGGCGCTCTAAATGCCAATGATATCGTAGGCCGCGTGACCCCGCGTGGCGAACTTTATAATTATTTCACAGCTTCTGACCACCGAACACCGAACACTTTAATGCGCCCTAAACTTCTCTTGATTGTTCTTGTGCTGGTGATTGTCCCTACGGCGATCCTCAGCCTTATGGCAAGCCGCGCGCTCCGTGTTCAAGAGTTGATCCTTCAGCGTCGTATGGAGACTGCGGCGGTCAGCGCAGCCAGGGATGTCTCAAGCAGGGTCGGCATGAGCATCGACGGCGATCTCGATCGCGTGTGTGTGGCGATCTCTGATTGTCTCGCGCACGGTGGCTCGTTGGCCGAGATTGGCGCTGCCGAGACACGTCTGCAGAAATCGGCTGCCTCGGTGAAACATATCTATGTTTTCATGAATCCATGGGGTTTTATATATCCAGATGGCATTGAGGGAAAAGGGAACGAGAAAGAGCAGGCGTCAAAGGGCACGGACATTTCCGCCTCGTCTTCGCCACCCGACGATTTGCTTGCCGCGCTCAGACGCGGGATTGCGTCCGCTGGAATGGCAAACGAATCTCTCAAGTTCACTTGCAACAACGCGTCTTATTGTTTTGCGGCACTTCGAAACAACAAAGGGTTATATGCCGGTTACGAAATAGACCGGCAGAAGTTTTCGGACGGTTTGGCTGTAATGATCGAGCCGGTGGCAAAAGAGGGACTCGTGTTTGTAGCAGAAGGGCCTGATTTTGTCATCACGGCCCCACCACATCTGGCTCGCGGCGGTGTCGTTATAAGCGATACGCTGCAACCGGAATCTGGTGAAAACGTGACTGCCGTGGATCTGGCCAGAGAAGAGAGCCGGATGTCCACGAAAGAAGATGTGGGTCCGCTTCTTATCAGCAGACTTCCGCCGCCCTTCGATTATGTCAGAATTACGGCTTTTCTGAAGAAAACTGGTGAAAGCAGGCAATCTGCCGTTTCCCAGGCGCGTCTTTACGGCTGGGGCGTACTGCTTCTGGCGCTCGTGATTGTCATCGGTACATGGGCGGTGATGCACGAAGCGATTTTGGAGTCGCGGTTGGCGAGAGCGCGCAGCGATTTCGTCATTGGCGTGTCTCACGATCTGCGGACGCCCCTTTCGGCAATGAAAGTATTGGCGGAAACTCTGTACCTTGACCGTGTTTCTGATCCAGCGAAGCGTAAGGAATTCCTCGGCGCTATCGTTGGGGAGAGCGAGCGGCTGAGTCAATTGGTCGAGCGCGTCCTGTTCTTTGTGCGGTTCGGCCAGGACGCGCTGGCTTATCGCCATGTGGGGACGGATGTTGGTGCGTTGGTTACATCTGTTCTTGATATTTTTTGCGCTCGCTTCACCGCGACAGTTGCGCCGGAGATACATGTTGATGTCCGTCCCGACCTGCCCACAGTGAAGCTTGACCCAGGTGCGATGACACAGGTTATGCTCAACCTCCTCGACAACGCCTGTAAGTATGGCAGGAGACAGAGATCAGAGATCAGAGGTCAGAGGTCAGAAATTGGAGATCGGACAGCGGAAGGCAAGAATGACGCTGTTAAGCCTTCACCTTCCACTTTAATATCGGTCTCTGTCGGTCTCGTTCGACGCAGAACTAATTGGATGTGGAGAGAGAAAGAATGGATCGAGATATCCGTTCGCGACTATGGAATCGGCATTGAGAAAAAGGAATTGAAGCGAATCTTCCATAGATTCTATCGTGTTCCTGGCGCGCAGGAAGAGAATGTTTCAGGTGTCGGATTGGGGCTCGCGCTGTGCCGACACATTGTCCGTGCTCATGGCGGTCGTGTGGAAGTGGAGAGCAGTCCAGGGAAAGGCAGCACATTTTCCGTGCTTTTGCCGGTGGTGCCTGATGGATCCATGATTCAGGATTCTTGATTCAGGATGAGGAACCAGAAATGGATCAGACGAGGACAAAATCATAAATAGAGTCTGATGAATATCCTGTATCCAGAATCTTGCATCTTGAATCTTGTGTCGTATCTTGTCATTGGACAACAAGGATCATGAAAGAGACGAAGCAAAAGATATTGGTGGTCGAAGATGACGAAGCAATACTGCTTGGCATCGAGGAGAATCTCAAGTTTGCCGGATACCAGGTGCTGATCGCAAAGAATGGCACCACCGCGTTAAAAACGGCGATCGAGTCCAAGCCAGATCTCATTCTGCTGGATCTGATGCTTCCCGGGATGTCCGGCTACGAAGTGTGTAGAGACCTTCGCGGCAGGGGAAAGAACATGCCTATCGTAATGCTCACCGCCAGGCAGGACGAGTTTGATAAAGTTCATGGTTTTGAAGTTGGAGCTGACGATTACGTCACCAAACCTTTCAGCATAAACGAGCTTCTGGCCCGGATCAGGGCTATCCTGTTGAGGGGGCGGCGCAGGAACGAAGGGCCGGTGAAATATGAATTCGGTGACTATGTGCTGGATGTCGAAACCAGGATTTGTTTAAAGAAAGGGAAGGATGTGCCATTGACCCGGACCGAGTTCGATCTCCTGGCATACTTCTGTGCAAACGAGGGGAAGGCTCTCTCTCGTGACGCGGTCATGAGCGATGTTTGGGGAACAAACTACTTCGGCACTCAGCGGTCAATGGATACGTTCGTTGCTTCGCTGCGGTCAAAGATTGAAAAAAAAGCCGCCAAACCAGATCACATACTTACAGTGCATGGAGTGGGATATAAGTTCGTGAAATGATGCACAAAAGAAGCGGCGCGTGCAGCGCCCGCGCCCTTCCGGAAAGTACGTCGCAAATAGGGTAGGGCGGGGCCGCCGGACCCGCCGCGAGAATACGACGGACAAGCACATGAAAATGGATGATGACTGTTTTCTGTTGTTCCATTGACACGGCGTGTGCAGCGCCCGCGCCATACCGGAATTATGTCGTAGTCAGAGGCGGAGACGGAACCCGCCGTGAGAATCGGACTACAACCAGCGTTGACTTACCCATACATATTTGGGACACTGCAAACCAGAAAAGGACGATATGAATATGAAAAAGATAGCATTTCTTTCTGTTGCTGCGACATGGGTTACGGCCATTGTTGCCGGTTTGTTCATCGCCGGCTGTGAAACGGGTGGGGACACTGTCGGCCTCACTATTGATCCCAGTTTTGTTGACCTTGCAGCTAACGCCAATACAAACGGTGTCGTCACCACAAATTCGAACGTGCAGACATTCACTGTTGAAACCAATGGACTGAGATTACTCTCACTGCCGCTCACATGGTCCGTGAGCGATCCTTCTCTCGGCAACATAGCTGCATCAGGCGGCTATAGCGCATCTTACGTCATCAATGGCACAAACAGTGGCGACAACTCGATCACTGTTAAGGATCAATATGGCGCCGAAGGCGTTGCGACGGTAGTACAGTAGTGACCCGTAAACTTCGAATCATGTCCGTGGGCGGCGCGCGCCCGAATTTCATGAAGCTTGCGCCGTTTGTCCGGGAATTACACAAACATCCGGATCTATTCGAACATTTTCTAGTTCACACCGGCCAGCATTACGACAAGAAAATGTCCGGCGCCTTCTTCAGCGAACTCGGTATGCCCGATCCTGACGCAAATCTCGGGATCGGCTCTGGATCGCACGCGGAGCAGGTCGGCCGCACGATGATCGAATTCGAAAAGGTTGTACGCGAATGGAGCCCCGATTGGGTGGTCGTGGTTGGCGATGTGAATGCGACGTGCGCCGCCTCCATAACGGCCGCCAAGGAATCGGTGAAAGTGGCGCACATCGAGGCTGGTCTGCGCTCCTTCGATCGAGCCATGCCGGAGGAGATCAACAGGATCGTCACCGACAGTCTTTCCGACCTCTTGTTCACCACGGATGAAATTGCGGACCGCAACCTGCTCAATGAGGGTGTTTCTCCGGAACGAATCAAGCGCGTGGGAAACATCATGATAGACACGCTTGAGGAACATCGCGCGACGGCAGACAGGCTTAAGCCGTTGGATATTGTGAGCACAAATATGATTGATGGCGGCAGCGTGAAGGACGTGAATTTGCTACAGAACGGATTTGCGGTTCTCACGCTGCACCGGCCTTCGAACGTTGACGATCGAAATGCGCTTGAGCGGCTCGTCAGGTTCTTTGCTGACGAATTTACACATGAGCTTCCTCTGGTATGGACAGTGCATCCCAGGACGCGAAATAGGCTCGAATCTTTCGGTTTATGGGAGAAGGTGCTGTCGTGCCCCGCCATATTCCCTGTCCAGCCGTTGGGCTATCGGGAAATGTTGAAACTCAATATCGAGGCCCGCATGGTTTTTACCGATAGCGGCGGACTCCAGGAAGAATGCTGCATTATCGGCACTCCATGTATAACACTGCGCGAAAACACCGAACGGCCAGTTACACTGGTTGAACACGGCGGATTGTCGGTGCTGACTGGAAACGACGTGGGCAGGATGCGAAATGCTTTTGCGTTAATGAAGAAATCGTCCGGAATAGGATCGCGGCCTCCGCTCTGGGATGGACACACCGCCGTGAGGATCGTGGGCGTATTCGCGGACTTGGCGAAAAGATAGAAGAGTTGAGCCAGTATTCCTTCAGTTATAGTATCTACTACAACCCGGTAACTGGAACGCGACTACTCCATGAATTCCATTGCCTGTCGCGCTGAATTATGGTACATTCAAAACAAACTGAACGATTTGATGTGCATAATCCACGTGCACGGAGTGTGAAAGGAAGACGAAGTTTTCTCACGGAGACAGGGCGGATTTGCGGTATATCATAGACCATAGATATGAACGGTCTTTTGAACCACGGAGGC
>CAZASC010000093.1:0-13456 GCA_964487695.1 uncultured Victivallales bacterium | reverse complement strand
TTACGAATGCGCTGCTCTGCCAACTGAGCTACGTTGGCTTCGATCAATGAAATAAAATTATCGAAGACTTTGCGATTTTGCGAGCCCGCATGATAGCAGCGGGACGCCCAATGGCAACAAGATTTAAACAATAACGGCCATCGTCAGTGCTCCACGCCATGTTTGCCGACTGTAACCAGACGAGCACCCCTGTAGCCGGAGTGTAACAGCAATCAGGAGGGAACATCATCAGAATCCTTGAAACATCGCCACTTCACAATGCCCAGCCT
This sequence comes from uncultured Victivallales bacterium, assembly GCA_964487695.1. Lineage (GTDB taxonomy): Bacteria > Verrucomicrobiota > Kiritimatiellia > UBA8416 > CAZASC01 > CAZASC01. Next base: position 13,187 of record CAZASC010000093.1, on the reverse strand, counting down.
GTTGGCATGTGCGATGCTATGGAATATGACAACCCTTGGCCGGACAGGCATGAAGAGGACACGCGCCCAAGAGGTAGTAGCTTTGATAAGCTTATTATGAGTCCGATGAAACCTGTCTGGCCAAAGGGCGCTTCATTGCCCATCGCCCGATTCGCATATGAGTCTTGCTGGCGCGACATCGGGCAAACGGATGGTCAGAATAATCCTTTTCTCCAAATGGAGTTTTTGGATAAACTCGGGCCCGAATCTGGCCGTCACGACAACTCCGCCATTCGTTTCTCTTGACGGATCTGCACGAAACTCAACTCCTTCACATCTGGGCATCTGTAAAGCCGCCAAATCCATCGGGAATCCATCCCCACCAAGAACCTTGAGCCGAAACCTTTTTTTCACGGGAATTTCCGAAGATGGAACATAGATCAGCCCCGGCACGGCGACAAGTTCCAAGCCGATCTTCCCTGCGACGCTAACTTCCACCGGCGGATGACCTGTTGGGGCAATGATGGGTACTTTCACAGTGCAACACATGTCGCATGGATCCGGCGACGGAAGAACAGTAACGGTCAACTCGCTGCAATCATTGGCGAAATTGCTTGCGGCACCAAAAGCCATGCTGACCCTGTTGCTGGTTTCCACAATCGGTTGTCCCAATTTAACACCGTTGGTCATAGCAGCGAGCTGGAAGGTCTGATGCCACACTTCATTGGTGCCGATCCGCCCAATGTAAATGTAATTGGCAGGCTTCACTTCGACGATGGGAATCGCATTGCCGGCAAATAGTAACGGGACAAAGCGGGCGCTTGAATTTGTGGATTCCACGTATAACGTTTTTTCAAATCTGCCGGCAAGTGAGTTTGGAGGAACCGTGATGCGGATGAAAGCATCATCTCCCGGCATCAACAGTTTCCTGGTGCAAGTGGCGTGGGCGCAGCCTTCACAGGTCTCGCGCAGCCGCACGATGAAGATCGGTTCATCGCCGGCATTCCGGACCCGATACTCGGCGACTCTTTGCTCCCAGGCTGGATAAGCCCCGAAGTCAACTTTGGCTGGACCGAGAACTTCCATTACTCCATTCCGATGTTTATCGGAGCATCCGCATGCCACGACAAGCGCAAAGGTCAGGACAATGTAGCCAATCGTTTTCATTCAATAAAAAAGTATCCGCCTTGTGACGCGACATCAACCGGATAAATTTTGCCGGGCAGAATAAATTCTGTTGACTTGCATGATGCAGGAAGTATACGTGAGAACACAGTAAAAAAAGCGAAAGGAGATCCCGGCGTGAGTGAAGCAACGGTCCCGCAATCTATGGAAAGTCCTCGTCGTGAATTGTCCCCTCCCGCAGAGAGTTTACGTTCCTATCCGCCCATAGTTCCCAAACGAATTTTCCTGACCAAGGGAGTCGGCAAAGACCGCGAGAAACTCGTGAGCTTCGAACTTGCGTTGCGCGATGCAGGCATAGCTTATTGCAATCTCGTGCGCGTTTCGTCGATCGTTCCGCCCAGCACAAAGCTGATACCGAGAGATGTTGGACTCAAACTCCTTTTGCCAGGGGAAATCATGTTCGCAGTTGTTTCAGAAGCGGCAACCAACGAAGCCCATCGCCTGATCGCCGCATCTGTCGGTGTCGCGGTTCCGCGCGACAGCGATCACCACGGTTATATGTCCGAGCATCACTCCACCGGCCAGACAGACGAGCAAGCCGGAGATTATGCCGAAGATCTGGCAGCCCAGATGCTCGCATCAACCCTTGGCGTGCCGTTTGATTTGAATCTGTCATATGATGAACGCATACAGCAATATAAGCTCGGCGGCCTGATCGTCAGGACGTCGAACGTCACTCAATCGGCCATTGGCGACAAGGACGGCATATGGACGACAGTCCTTGCGGTGGCGGTGCTGCTCTAGGAGCTACAAAATGGCAGATTTCAAACGATTTCAACCCGCATGGAACTTTCTCGGCATTCCGGATCATCTCGCGACACCCGACAAGGCACAGGCATGGGTACTGCCGATCCCATACGAGGCAACCACTTGCTATGGCACTGGAACGCGCGAAGGTCCTGCGGCTATCATAGCGGCGTCCCGCCATGCGGAAGCCTACGATATTGAGTTTCACTGCGAGCCATGTTTGCTATACGGCGTGCACACGATGAAACCTCTCGCTTCTTTGAATTCCTCGCCGGAAGACATGACACACGAAGTCGAAGAGACGGTCGCCGCGATTCTCGCCGGTTCACCCGCGCCACGCCTCCTCGCTGTGCTTGGCGGCGAACACTCGATATCTGGCGGTGTGGTGCGTGGATTGGCCAGAAGTGTTGCCAAAAACAAGCTCGTGGCGGTCCACATTGATGCCCATGGCGATCTGAGGGACGAATATGACGGTTCGCGATACAGTCATGCCTGCGCCGCGCGGCGAATCACCGACATATGTCCAATCTTCCAGATTGGTGTGAGAAGTTTCTCCGAAGCCGAAGAGCAATTCCGCAAGGGCAACAAGCGGGTAACGACTATTTTCTCGGACGAGGCGATGGCTCCAAAAGCGCCATTCCTGAAAAAACTTGCCGCTTTCGTAAAGGGTAAGACAGTATATTTCACAATAGATCTCGATGGACTCGACCCGTCAATCATGCCAGCAGTGGGCACACCTGAGCCTGGCGGCTTGTCATGGGAACGGACGATGGAAATTGCCGATGTTGTCTGCCGAAACGCCGCGTGCATCCCGGTCTTCGATGTCGTCGAATTGGCGCCGATCCCGGCGATGCATGCCCCCGATTATTTGACTGCGATCCTGACTTACAAGATCATGTCCAAGATCCTTCTGCTGAACAGATAGAGACTGTTTGGTCAACACCGCAACCAAAGAGGGATTTCTCGCAAAGACGCAAAGACCGCAAAGTTCATATACCTTGGCGTACTTGGCGACTTTGCGAGAAACTTCTGACGCATCACGATTTATACGGATGGCGGGACGGGAACGAGCCGACTATTCTGAGCTGAACGCAGGTCTTTCGGGTTACACCCAATGCGCGCACTACACGCGGCAGATTCGACGAGCCCTGAATATCCACAAGAAATGCATACTCGCGTGGACAACCCCGGATAGGCCTCGAAATGATACGCGACAGGTTGACGTTTTCGTTTCTGAATGCCTCAAGAAATGTGCACAAACTACCTGGAATATTTGGGAGTTTGACGGCGAGCGTCGTCTTGTTGCAATTTTTGAGGGGTCGTTTTGCCCCGCTGATGGCGATGAATACCGTCAGGTTTGGTACGTCTGCCGCAATCGGATATTCTTTCACCGTCAGACCGTAAAGACGCGCAAGCCTTCTGCTTCCTATCGCGCCGGCGTTTCGCTCCTTCGCTGCGATCTGCGCTGCCAGTGCTGTGCTCGAGACGATATGGCGCTGGATTCGCGGTAAATGGCGGCGCAGCCATGCGTCGCAGTGTTCGAGCGGGGCAAAATGAGAGTACAGCGACTTGATTTTCTCGCCCTTATGCCCAAGCAACGCCAGCTTGACGTCCAGCGACAATTCCTCCTCGATATGAATGCGCGGGCGGTTTTCCAGGAGAATGTCCACCGTTTCGTAGATTGCCCCGCCCGAAGAATTCTCTATGGGAATGATACCGTGGCGATCGGCATGATTCGCGACATAGGCGCACACGTCGAGCACTGTCGGCAGCGGCGTGAATCTGCATTTTTGTCCGTAGCGTTTTTCTGCGACAAGATGCGAATACGTCCCAACCGGCCCCAGATATGCAACTTCACGAACTTCCATTGTCATCTCCTCATTATTCCTTGCCACACCTACTGATTGATGTGCACCACGGTGGCGGGCGGGAAGCCGTTGAAGTAGGTGGACGAGGCATGGCTGTATGCGCCGATGTTCTCGCTGTAAAGAAGGTCGCCAAGTTTGAGGTCGGGTGGAAGCTGTTCGGACATGGACACCACATCGAGCGCGTCGCAGGTGGGGCCGAATACCGAGCAGAGCTGCGTCGGTCCCCGCTTGAACGACTTGAGATGATAATGGCAGTGATCAAAGATAACGCCCGAGAAAGTGTGATAGACCCCGTCGTTGATATAGTAACACAGCTTGCCGTCGCGCACAGCCTTTCCGACAATTTTCGAAATGGCCGTCGCCGCCGTCGCGACGAAAAAACGACCTGGCTCGGCGAGTATCTGTACGTGCTTAGGGAACAGACGGGTCAACTCGCGGTTTATGATCTTTGCCAGCTCGCGGAACGGTTTTACGCTCTCATCATACGGCGCCGGAAAGCCGCCGCCGATATCGAGCACGTTCATCTTGGAATAGCCGCGCTCCTTCGCCTCTTTGAAGATGTTGGCGGCCAGATTCAATGCCTGGACAAAGTTCTCAAAATTCGTGGTCTGGCTTCCAACATGAAAACTTACTCCTTCGACAACAAGTCCCGTCTTGACGGCGGCAAGAATAAGATCAACAGCTTCGCCGGCCGGTGCGCCGAATTTCGAAGAGAGCTCGACCATTGCACCGGTGTTTGCAACCTTTAGCCGCAAGGCGAGACCGGCCTGAGGAGCGAATTTCTTGATCTTCTTTATTTCCTCATAGTTGTCGTAGGTGACCAGAGGCTTGTATTGATTGAGCTCTTGAAGCGCTTCATTGGCTTTGATGGGATTGGCGTAGATAATTTTGTCCCAGATCCAGTCCTGGCGTTCCCTGGCCGGCATATTCTCGATGTACCTGTGCACGATCCTGAACTCAGGCAGCGAGGCCACATCGAAACTCGCGCCCGCCTCGTAAAGTGTCTTCACGATGGCAGGATCGGGGTTCGCCTTCACCGCGTAATACGCCTGCACGCGGGGCAAATACTTCTTGAACTGCGCGTAATTGCGCCTGAGAGCGTCGTGATCCACGACGAACAGGGGCGTACCATATTCCATGGCGAGTTTCTTCAGCATGCGGCGCGGAACCATTTTGTCAGCCTCCGTCTGTGATAAGGAAGTTCTTGAACTGCCACGGGTCGCTTGGATCAATGGCCGGATTATTGAACCCGTGGAACGCATTTTCATAATGCTTCAACGGAGTCCAGTCATGCGGCATCGAAATGAACTTACCGAGATACGGCCTGGCAACATCGAGAACGAACTCGTGTGGCAGATCGTCCGGTACGCAGACGCCCATGGCAGGATTCCCAATCATCCACTTGGATGCGGCCACAACGGAAATGGCCACCTGCATAGTCGTTGCGTTCTGATGAGGCACCAGCCGCCGTGATTCCTCAATGCTCAGGTCGCTGCCGGTCCACCATGAATTATAAGCGTGTCCCATGAGCAGCGCGCCAAGAACATCGGCGCCGCCGGTGATTTCATCATTCATGATGCGCTGATTTTCGACAAGCCGGTAGTCGTAACCGCGAAGCTCATTTAGTGAAGCAATGGCGGCGTCGCACGGGCAATAAGCGTAATGCACCGTCGGACGATAAATGGCCTTCCCGTTCTTCCACACGGTCAGCTTGTCTGAAATTGTGAACGCCTCGCCATGGCGGACAACCATGCCCTGGATGCAATAATCAGGAACCCACGAAACGACCCATGTGTTTATGCCCATGCGCGCAAGGCATATCTGGTTTCGGGGGCCTTCCTTGTGTTCGTACGCAAATGGCGGCAGTTCCTTCTCGTGCGTGCCCCACCCCATTTCGGCAGTCGTTGTGCCCTCCTCGCGGAAACCTTCGATACTCCAGGTGTTGACAAATTCGTCAACCTGCTTCGGCTTGTCGGAAATCTGCGTGTCGCGCTCGCTGACGTGAATCACCTTCACGCCCAGTTTCATCGCCAGACTGTTGAAAACACGACCTCGCACAAGATCGAGAAGCTCCTCGGCATCCCTACCTTTCACAAGGCCGTCAGCCAGCTGTTTCATCGCTATGTCAATCAGGCCCTGCTTTGTGAAGTGGGAGATAAGCCCGGGATTGGCGCCGTGCTCGAGGACTGCGGTCGGCCCTTTGCCCTTCCATTTGGACATCATCCGGCGGATATTCATATGCCGCCAGTAAAGCGTACGTTCCGTCGGATGCTTGTTGGGCGCGCCAGCATATGGGTCCCACAATTCCACCGATGTGTTCACGTAAAGAACGCCATGATCGCGGCACCATTGAAGAAGCTCGCAGCAGTCAATGTTCCATGCCAGATCAATCAACAGATCGCCTTTATGCACATACTGCCCCAATAATTTGCCCATGTTATCTTCGCTCACGCATTTCTGGACAAACCGAACTCCACGCGCTATCCATGGAGCCAGCACATCGCTCCGATCTTGAAAATCCATGACTGTGATATTACTGCACGAAACGTTGATCAGCTTCTCCAAAATGGGCAGCGTGCACTGCGCAACAGCGCCATAACCGATAAAAAGGACTTTTCCACTGAATTTGCTCATTAACAGCATCCTCCAAGTTCGCAGACACAAAAAGAACGTCGATTGCAATCTGTCGAAATTCTTTCCGCGTGGCAAGAGTTAAGTCATGATCGCGCAACTTTTTCTATTCCGCCTGTGCAACGCTCTTGACCAATGACATGTCGGGACTCCATGATGGTAAAGGATTTCAGAAACGCGTTAAGCAACGACCTTACATGGGGAAAGAAAATGTCGGACTCATTTGTGACACAATCGAAACAAGAGCAACTCATCCATCGCATGCAATCGCTGAATATCCGCGATCTGGATCTTGTTGAGAAATTTGTGCTGGGTTCAGGCAAGGGCGGGCAGAAGATGAACAAGACGTCTTCGTGCGTGTATCTGAGACATGTGCCCACGGGCATCGAGATCAAATGCCAGCGTGAACGGTCGCGCGCGCTCAACCGTTATCTTGCAAGACAGGAACTGTGCAATCGAATTCAGGAGAGAATCCTCGGAATCAAGACCGAGCGCCAGCAACTGACGCAGAAGATCCGCCGCCAGAAGCGGCGGCGTTCCCGCCGTCAAAAAGAGAAAATGCTAGACGCCAAACATCGGCACAGCGAAAAGAAGCAGTTACGCGGAATGGCCAAAGGCGAAGATTAGTGGAGTGGTGCTCCCGAAGGGATTTGAACCCCTACGCCTTGCGGCACAAGATCCTAAGTCTTGCGTGTCTGCCAATTCCACCACGGGAGCTTTAATGGAATCAATTGTGCCAGTTGTTCCATCCAAAATCAATGGCAAGACATCACAATCATCGCAATCGTGAACGGGAAAGCATCCCCCGTGTTCAGGTAATTCATTATTTCACAATATCAAGAGGTCGTAATTCGTTATATTTAGTATGCATGAAGGACATTTTGCTCTCGGTCTTTCCGTTGCAAGATTTAAGGGATTTCCTGATACTATACGCAGGCGTCATGGTGTACAAAAAGGCATGAAATGATGGTTAGCGCGTGAACATCGTGCGGCATTCTGAGAAAACACAGTCTAAGCGGAGTCACAAACGAAATTAATCAAGAACGAAAGGAATGGAGTAAAGCGATGAAGAAACAATTAATCATTGGCGCAACGTCCTGTCTGGTGGCCGGCGTATTCGTAACCGGCTGCTTTTCGCCGACGGGTCAACCGGACAACACCGGCACCGGCGCTCTGGTCGGAGCCACTGCGGGCGCAGTGGTCGCCAGAAACCCTGTAGCCGGCGCTCTGGTCGGCGCAGTAGCGGGCGGTCTTATTGGTCACGGCATGGACGAGGCCCAAGAGGCGCAATTGAGAACGCAAGCGCCACAGACCATGCAACGAGTCGAACAGTCACAGCCCCTGACGGTGGCGGACGTCAAAGCCCTTGTTAAAGCAGGGATCGGTGACGATCTCGTAATCAGCCAAATTCGTAATTCGCGAACTGTCTACCGCCTCAGCACAGCGGACATTATCGACCTGAAAAACTCGGGTGTTAGCGAGAAAGTCATAGACTTCATGCTCAATACACCGACGCAGGTTCAGCCATCCGAAGCAGCCGGTGTGGTTGGCAATCCAGCCCCGCAACCGATCGTGGAGCAGGTTGTCGTGACGCCTGGCCCGGAGTACATTTGGGTGGGAGGAGCGTGGGGCTGGTTTGGTGACCGCTGGATCTGGCACCCCGGTTATTGGCACAGGCCGATGCATTCGCCAGATTACTGGCACCGCGATCACAGGTGGTAATATTCCAAAGTGAGCGTTCAGCCATCGCCGGCATTCCGGCGATGGCTATTTTTTTTGATCAAGTCACAGGGTTCAGGGAATGGATGCTGCATTCTTCTGTGAGACATCCCAACCTCCGCCCAGCGCTTTGATCAACTGCACGCTCGCCGTCAGCTGTTGCATCCTCAGGTTCATCGCCGTCCGCTGGTTGCTCAATAGAGTTGTTTGCGCTGTGATCACATTCAGGTAACTGTCTATGCCAAGCTTGTAACGGTCATTCGCCAGCGCGAGATAGCGCTCCGATGAAGCGACGGCAGCATCCTGTTCGTGAAGCTCCTTCGACAGGATTCGCAATGCCGAGAGATTATCTTCAACGTCCTGAAAAGCCGTGAGCACGGTCTGGCGATAGTTCGCAACTGCGCCCTGATAATTAGCCCAGGCTTGTTCCGTTACGCCACTGCGTTTCCCGCCATCAAAGAGTGTTTCCGTAAGCGTCGCGCCGACCGACCAGAAAAGGTTCGGCTGCGACAGAAGATTCCCCAGAACCGAATTCTGGTATCCCGCCGAGCCGCTCAAAGCAAGCGCCGGAAAATAAGCCGCGCGCGCCACTCCAATTTGCGCATTTGCCGCAGCTACCAGTCGTTCTGCGCCCGCAATGTCGGGACGACGTTCCAGCAGTTGAGATGGAACGCCGAATGGGATCGCGACAGGTTTGGTTGTCAACGGATTCGTCGCGATGGAGAACGTAGAGGCCGGTTTGCCGAGAAGCGTAGCGATGGCGTGTTCTAATTGCGTGCGTTGAATGCCGAGATCTGTGGATTGAGCGCGTGTGGTATTGAGTTGCGTTTCGGCCTGCGCAACGTCCTGATCGGATGCGATGCCGGTGTCATGCCGGATTTGCGTCAGATTAAGCGATTCCTGATAAGCAACCACCGCCGCGTCCAGAAGTTGTTTCTGCGAATCGAGCACACGAAGCTGAAAGTAATCTGCCGCCAATTCTGCCTGAACCGTCAGGCTCGTGTTTTCCAGATCGGCAAGCGTGGCTTCTGCTTCAAAAGAACTTGCGTTCACAGTATTGCGGACGCTGCCCCAGAAATCCGGTTCCCAGGAAGCATCGAATGGCAGCGAGTATTGATTTACGATAGTGGATGTCGAATGAGTTTGCAGCGCCGACTCCCGAGTTCTCGAGGCTGAAGGAGCTGCGGTCACTGTTGGAAAGTACTGCGACCTGGATTGTGTCACCACGGCTCGTGCTGCCATGAAATTGGCGAGCGCAGCGGCGATGGTCTGGTTGGAACCGGCCGCCTGGTCTTCGAATGAATTCAACTCCGGTTCCTGGAACATTTCCCACCAGTTTCCGCGAATCGCATCGTCTTGCGGCTCCGCTGTTTTCCAGCCTTCGGTTTCTTTGGATTGCTCCGGGCTTAATTCCTTGAAAGCTTCGGGCGTTTCAACTGCGGGCCTGGCATATTTCGGCGCCAGGCTGCACCCGGCGAACAGTGCCATGCACGCAAGAGGAAGTATTGCGATCACGGCGCGCAACATGCGAGACATCCCAACCTGCGAGTGAAATGGGAGGGACGGCGTGCCGCTGTCCGATTTCCCGACGTTTGTCGTTGCAATTGAGCCAATCAACCATCCGGTTTGTTTTATGATTTTCATTGAATATCTCTTATCTTCATGATCTGAATGCCGCCATAGTCGCAACATCGCCGACAGGCGTCCTCTTGCGCATGCGCGCCCACCAAAGACGCAAACGATCAAAACAGAGATAAACCACCGGCGTGGTGTAAAGCGTGATCGGCTGACTCAGTATCAAGCCGCCAGCAATCGTGATACCGAGCGGCGATCTCAGTTCCGAACCCGTGCTTCTGCTTAACACCAGCGGTAATGCGCCGAACAACGCCGCCATCGTGGTCATCATAATGGGACGAAACCGCAGGAGGCATCCCTGAAAGATCGCGTCCCGTGAATTCTTGCCTTCGTCGCGTTCCGCCGCGAGCGCGAAATCAATCATCATGATCGCGTTCTTCTTCACGATACCGATCAGAAGTAGAATCCCAATTAGAGCAATGACGCTCAAATCCGTGTGAGACCACTGTAGAGCAAGCACAGCGCCCACGCCGGCCGACGGCAGTGTTGACAGAATGGTGATCGGATGAATGTAACTCTCGTAGAGAATCCCTAGCACGATATAGATCGCCGCCAATGCTGCTAAAATCAAGAAAGGTTCGCTGGCCAGCGAAGCCTGAAACGCCTGGGCAGCCCCGGAAAAACTCCCGTGAATTCGTCCCGGCATTCCGATCGTCTGTTCCATATTCTGGATGGTCTTCACGGCCTCGCTGAGCGCAATGCCCGATGCAAGGTTGAACGACAGCGTGACCGATGGAAACTGGCTCTGGTGATTGACCGCGATCGGCGCGGTCGTAGGCTCGTAGTGTGCGATCGCATTCAGGGGAACAACCGGACCATTGGTCATGCGCAGGTAAATGGCATTCAGCCCCTCCGGCCCCTGCCAGAATTTCGGATCCACTTCCATTACGACGTGATATTGATTCAACGAACTGTACATTGTCGAGACTTGGCGTTGCCCGAAGGCGTCATAAAGCGTGTTGTCTATCAACTGCGGCGAAACGCCCATACGCGCCGCCGTTGCGCGGTCATAAACAAGCGAAGCCTGGAGGCCGTTATTCTGCTGGTCGCTGTTCACATCTGTGAAGCCAGGAAGACTTCTCATTTGTTGAAGCATGATCGGCCCCCATTTCACAAGGTCATCCAGGTTGTCACTTTGAATCGTGTATTGATATTGGGCACTGCTCTGCCTGCCGCCAATGCGTAAATCCTGCCCGGCTTGCATGAAAACCGACGCGCCACGCACTGCCCCGAGTTTGGGCCGCAGACGATTGACAAGATCATTCGCGTTTATATCGCGTTCTTCCCTCGGCTTCAGCGCCAGAAAGATAAACCCGCTGTTGGCGGCACCGCCACCACCCGTGAATGCGACGACATTTGCCACAGCCGGATCGTTTGTGACGATATTGACGATGCGCGCCGTGGCCGCCTGCATTGCCGGAAACGAGGCGTCCTGCGAGCCTTGAATGCCGCCCATGATCGTGCCATTGTCCTGCTGGGGAAAAAATCCTTTTGAAACTCTGCTAAAAAGCACGATATTCGCGACGATTGTGAGGAGCAACACCACGAGCGTTACCGCCGGATGCCGCAACACAACCGCCAGACTCCGTTCATACCCACGCAAGAGGGCCGCAAAACATCTTTCGCTCCAACGATAAGCACGGTTGTGTTCCTCCGGTTTTCGATGCCGTAGCAATAGAGAACACATGACAGGCGTCGTTGTCAGCGACACGACAAGCGAAACCACAATCGCCGTAGAAAGCACCACTGCAAACTCACGAAACAATCGTCCCACGATGCCCCCCATGAGCAAAATCGGAATAAAGACCGCTATAAGCGACATGCTTATCGTAAGGACTGTAAAACCCACTTCTTGCGCGCCTTTCAGCGCCGCTTCCATTGGACTCATTCCCAGTTCCAGATGGCGCGTAATGTTTTCGATGACCACAATAGCATCGTCCACCACAAAACCCGTCGATATTGTCAACGCCATCAACGATAAATTGTCCAAGCTGTAGCCGAACAGGTACATCACGCCAAACGTTCCAATCAACGAAATGGGAACGACGACAGCCGGAATCAGAGTCGCTCGCGGGCTGCGCAGAAAAATGAACACGACGAGAATTACCAGCATGATGGCAATTACAAGCGTGCTTTCGATTGCGCGGACCGATGCGCGAATCGTCGTCGTACGATCAAGCACCACGTCGAAATTGATCCCCGCTGGAATCGAAGCCCTGAGCGAAGGCATCGCCGCTTTGACTCTGTCCACGGTTTCGATGATGTTTGCACCAGGTTGGCGGGAGATGATAAGCGGAATAGCCGGTTTGCCGTTCACGAAGCCGGCGGCGCGAATGTTCTCCACAGAGTCCTGCACATTGGCAACGTCCGACAGCCTCACCGCCGCGCCGTTGTGGTAGCTTACGACAAGTTGTTGATAATCCCTGGCTTTGAGTAATTGATCGTTGGCGAGAATGTCGGCGGTGGTGTTACCGTCGGCGAGCTGCCCCTTGGGTAAATTGGCATTTTGCTGGCTCAACATCGTACGCACATCTTCGAGACTGAGGCCGAAGCTGTTCAATTGCATGGGATTGACGTCAATACGCACAGCCGGCAGTGCGCCTCCTCCGACGTTCACCTGGCCAACGCCTTCGATTTGAAGTAATCGCTGTTGAATTATTGTGGACGCCGCGTCATAAAGTTTTCCGCGGTCGTAAATATCCGACGTGAGCGCCAGGATTATGATCGGCGCGTCGGCCGGATTGAATTTGCGATAGGTCGGGTTACCGGGCAGGTTTGACGGTAGATTGGCGCGGGCGGCATTGATCGCTGCCTGGACATCACGCGCCGCGCCGTCAATATTACGGTTCAGATCGAACTGAAGAGTGATGGATGAGGAACCAAGATTGCTGGCAGAGGTCATCTCATTTACGCCGGCAATGTGGCCGAGTTGCCGCTCGAGCGGCGCGGCCACCGATGCCGCCATGATCTCCGGACTGGCTCCAGGCAATGATGCAGAAACCGAGATGACCGGAAAATCCACCTGCGGCAACGGCGCAACCGGCAGTTGAAAATAGGCAACCAACCCAGCCAGCGCGACTGCCACTGTCAAAAGCGCCGTGCCCACCGGCCGGCGAATGAATGGCGCTGAAATATTCATGACGCGCTGGACTCAACCTCCTTATGCCCCACGCTGGTTGCACTGGAACGCGTGAATCTGGCAGCGAGCCGGTCGAAGAAAAGATAAATGACTGGTGTAGTGTAAAGCGTGAGCAATTGACTGACCAGCAATCCACCTACAATCGCGATGCCCAGCGGTTTACGAAGCTCCGCACCCACTCCATTTCCTAGCGCCAGGGGCAAGCCGCCGAACAACGCAGCAAACGTCGTCATCATGATCGGCCTGAAGCGCAACAGACACGCCTGGTAAATAGCCTCTTCCGG
>CAZASC010000092.1:0-13597 GCA_964487695.1 uncultured Victivallales bacterium | reverse complement strand
TTCTTGATCTCCTCGCGGTCGCCGAGCGCGCCGGCGACGCCCGCGCCGGTCGCCGCCTTGACGATCTCGTCGCCGACCAGCGCCAGCGCCGTCTCGTAGGAAGTGACGTTTGGGTTGCCAGTCTGCCGGCCCCACTCCGCCGCGAGCCTGTCGGTCAGCTTGATGTCGGACGTGTCGGACAGCTTGTCGACGAGGCTCTTGAAGAAGTCGAGGTGCTGATCGAGCCGCACGTAGGAGGCGATGGCGTCGGCGTCCTTGCCGCTGGTCAACTTGCGCCGCGCTGCCTGCACCGCCTGATACTTGGCCGGGTTGTAACTGGGGTTGATCTTCCTGGCCTCGGCGAGCGCGCCGTCCGGCCCGTCCCAGCCCTGCTCGCGCGCGATCTGTAGCTGCCCCGGCGCCGGCAGCTCATAGGAGGCGAGCGCCTGCGCCTGCCAGTGCCGGTTCTCCTCAGTCAGCGGCGGCAGCAGCCGCGCGCCGCCCTGCGACTTGAACAGGCCGTAGATCTGTGCCTGCTTCTTGCTCCGGTCCTCCGGCGAGGCGGCCTGACCCTCGGGAGAGGCGAGGTATTGATCGAACTGCGTCGCCGCCTGGTGCGCGGCGCTCTCCTCGTACTTCTCCTGCCGATCCTTCTCGGCCTGGTACTTCTCCAGGTACTTGTCGGGGTTCGCCTCGGCGAGCATCTTGTACATCGCCATCGTGTCGCCCGAGGCGATGGCTTCCCTGTACTCCGGCGTGGCCTTCAGGTCGCGCTCCGCGACGGCGCCGTCGATCGCCGACTGCACCTTCGCCATGCCGGCGTCGATCTTCTCCGACTGGATCTTCAGCATCTCCATCTCGTGCTGGCGCCGATCGAACTCCGCCCGCTGCGCGTTGAGATCGCGCTCCTCGCCGAGCTTCAGCATCGTCTCGTCCTTGAACGCCGAGGCGAGCGCCGTCATCTGCGCCCGCACGTCGGCCATCGCGTCCTTGGAGAGATCGATATTGTTCTTCTCTCGCCGCTCGACCGTCGCCATCAGGTTCGCGTAAGCGGCCTGCTGGTACTTCGCCATGTCGAGCGCTTGGTCGTTGGCCGACTTCCACTGCTCGTAGGCCTGCTTGGCGCGGTCGACGTCTCTCTGCTTGAAGGCCTGCATCACCGCGGCGCCGGCGTTCATCGCCGTCATCATCGGCGTCCGGGTGAAGCGGGACGCCAGCATGGCGAAGGCCATCGCCAGCGACCCCCAGGCCTCGATCGGGCTGGTCTCCTCCGGCGGCTTGAACGGCGCCGGCGGCTTATAGACCGGCGGCTTGTTCTGGTCGAAGTAGCTCTCCAGCCTCTCGTTGCGCGCCGCCGTGTCGGCGCGGATCGTGTCGATCTTGCTGGCCAGCTCCTCCTGCTTGGCGCCGAATGCCTTCAGCCGCTGGTCGGAGTCGGCGAGCGGGCTCGGCGCCGGCGCGAGCGGCGCCGCGGCGCCGGGAGCGGCGACGCTGGAGAGCGGATCGTAGACCATGGCTCACCCCACCGGCGTCTGCGCGCTCTTCAGCCCCAGACCCGCCAGGCCGCCGGCGAAGCTGGCGATCGACTGCGAGAGCGCCGCGTCCTGCTGCATCGAGGACTGCATCAGGCTCTGGTAGAGCTGCGCCGAGAACTCGCTCTCGCTCACCCCCTGCTGGAGCAGGTTGGAAGCGATCTGAGCGCCCTGGCTGACCGTCGTCGTCGCGAGATTGGCGAGGTCTTGCGCCTCGGCGCTCGACCCGGTCTGGCCGCGGGACGCGTACTGGGAGCGGATCGTCGCCGCTGCGGCGTCGTGCGCCGACTGGAGGCCCGCCGAGACGCCGGGCGGCAGCGTGCCGGACGTCAGGTAGGACTGGAGCTGCGCGCCCTGCGTCGCGAGCTGCGACGCCTCGGCGCTGACCGCACCCTGGAACTTCGGCGTCTTCGTCCCTTCCAGGGCGGACGACAACAGCCCGACGCCGCTCATCGCCAGAGGGCCGTAGGTCTTCAGCGCGCCAAGCACGCCCGACCCCGTCAGAGCGCTGGTCGGCGCCGTCGCGGCGGTTGTCGGCGCGGCGAGACCCGTCGGCGCCGCCGTGGACGCCAGCGAGGTGGCGGCGCTCGGGGAGCCTGTCAGAGCGGACGGCGCGGAGGCGCTCTGGATCAGCGACGGGTCGACCGACCCGAGCGCGCCGGTTGTCGTCGGCGACGCCGCGACGCTCGCCGGCGCGGCGGCGGACGCGGCCGAGCCGACGGAGCCTGTCGCGGGCGCGGCGGTCGCCGGCGCGGCGGCGCTCGGCGTCGCAGCCGCGGTCGACGGCGCGGCGACAGCAGCGGTCGAAGTCGTCGAGCCCGGCACGCCGGCGCCGAGCGACTCGGCGGCGGAACTGAGAAAATCTGCGCCCGCCGAGGCGCCCGCCGAAGCGCCGGTGGCGCCGGCCGCCGAGCCCAGCGTCGACGCCAGATCCGTCGTGGCGCCCACGCCCGCCGAACTGCCCATGCCGAGAAGCTCACCGGCCCCAGCCGAGATGTCGGTCGCCGCGCCGCCAAGACCGAGCGCTCCGCCAATCGCTGAGCCGGCCGAGCCGAGCGCCCCGCCGACCGCGCTGGCGGCGCCGGCGATGTCGGCGACGATCGGGTCGATGATCGCCTGAAAGCCCATCAGACCAGCCTCTTCTCCATGACATCGCCGATGTGGTTGTAGCCGCCCCGCTTCAGGAGGAAGCGCAGCGCCGGGTGGGCGATTTTGGTGTCGACGTGGACGATCGCCACGCCGAGAGCCGCGAGTTCGGCGTCCCAGAACTCACGCAGCGCGCGACCCACGCCGGCGTTGCGGCAGTCGGGCCTCACCCAGACGATGTCGTTGACCGCCCAGGCGATGCGATAGTGGGCGTGGCGCGGCCGCACCACGAACACCGCGTAGCCGGCCAGCGCCCCGTCGACGCGAGCAGTAAAGATGCGCAGCGCGCCGGCGGCGTCCATCTTCTCATAGTAGTCGTCGGCTGGATCGAGCGGAATGTCCTGGTGAATGGCGATCTCCCGCCAGTGCTCGCGGAGCAGCGGCCGGGCTTCGTCGATTACGTCGCGGAAGCGCTCGACAGCGAGAGAGACGCGCGAGTCGGCGCCGGCTTTATCCAGCACGATCATATCTCCAGCTTCGCCTCGGCGTAGAAATGCTCGAGGTAGTGGATGCGGACCCAGGCCTCGAACTGCCTGGCGTCGCCGAGATCGACGTCCTGAAGATCGGAGCTCTGGAGCCCCAGGCTGCCGTTCATGTCGCCGTGGAGCTGCGAGTTGTTCTGGAGAAACAGCGAGACCGCGCCGGGGTCGATCGGATCGACCTGATAGTCGCTCAGCCTGACGCTCTTCTGTGCGAGGATCGCGGCGCGGATGCGGTCGTGACTGTCGCGGTGGTCCCACGACCAGCGCGTCCACTCGGTAGGCGTCCGCGGCAGATTCTCCAACGCTGCCAGCATCTCACTCGCCCGTTCGGTTCGAGCGCCCGTCAGGCCGCGTCGCGTCCGGCCGGACCTGGTGGTCGGGCGAGGTCCAGGCAGGCGCCCTGTCAGGGATAACGCCGTAATTCGGCCCGTCTCGGTTCCAACCCGTTCCCCTCCAATGCGCCGTGCCGTTGACCGTCTGCGCGGTGAGACCGAGCGGGTTCTCGCCGCGCCCAATCGCCCGCTCGAAGTCCATCTCGACGCCCGATGTGCGCTTAGCCACGGCAGACCTCCTCACGCGAAGAACGCGACGTGCTCCGTGTAGCCTATCACGAGATCGGCGAGAGTGAAATCCGGGCTGCTGCTGACGAATCGCAGGCCGATCGAGAAGAACCCGTTCCCCTCCATCGCCGTGCCCCAGACGTTCCAGAACGGCGGCGGAGAGGCGAACGCGACCTGGTTGAGAAACGGCGCCGAAACCCCCTCGGGCGCGGTGATCGCGTAGCCGTTGATCGCGCCGCCGCCCATCCCCGAGACGACCGCCGCCAGCGTCCCAGAGACGCCGACCGCGCCGGCGGAGTTGTCCTGCGCCTGAAACCAGACGCCCTGCGCCGCCTTCTCGACGAAGATGCGGTCCGAGCCGTACATCTTGGTGTCGAGGCGCTTTTGCAGCGACGAGGACGGCGCCGAGAACAGCGGGTAGATCGAGGACCCGTCGGTCCCGTAGGCGGCGTACTCGCTGCCCTGCTTCTGCGTCGAGATGAACGCCAGAGACACGCTCTGCGAGGTGACGAACCACTCCTTCTCGTTCCACGTCGCCATGACGTTGCGCAGAGCGCCGGTGTCGGGGTCGGTCACCGTCATCAGCAGGAGGTAATGCTTGACGCCGTAGATCGTCGCCACCGCGGCGGCGGGCGTCGCCGCTCCCGCCGTCGGGGGGAACGCCGCGCTGGCGAAGAGCTGATCGAGCTTGCCGCTGATCTTAGTCGCCGCGCCGCCGTAGAGCCCGTAGACGCCCGTCGCGTTGGCGAATATCGTCGACCGGCCGAAGTCCTGGAGAGAGTCCCGCCACGCGCAGCCGATCTGCGGGTCGACGTTCTGGTAGTTGAACGTCGTCGACACCGACGAGCCCGACGAGCTCGACGAGCTCGACGAGTTAACGTTGGAGATGACGCTGATCGACCCGTCGCCGAGCGCGTAGAGGTAGCCCGAGGACTGTCGCGCCTGGGTATACTGCGTGTTGAGAAAGGCGTCGGTATTGACGGCGCTGACAGCGCCATCGGAGGTCGCGAAGTCGACGAAGGAGCCCGGCGCCGAGACTTCCCAGTCGCCGCCCGGCGGCAGCGTCGAGTAGAGCGACGGCGCCGGGTCGTAGACCCAGGCCCGCGACAGAAACGTCTCTAGCACCGAGCCGCTGACCCCAAACGGCATCAGCATGACCGTCGCCGCGGCGGCGTTGTTCGCCCCCGACGACACCTCGACCGCCGGCGCCGTGGTGTAGTACCGGCCCGCGCTCATCACCTCGACAGAGTTGATCGACGTCGGCGCATAGACGACCGTAGCGCCGGCGCCCGAGCCGCCTCCGCCGCTGAACGTAACCTGGATCGGCGACGTGTAGCCGCTGCCGGCGCTGGTGACGACGACGTAGGCGACCTGGCCGCCGCTGAGATAGGCCGTCGCCGCGGCGCCCGATCCGCCGCCGCCGGTGAACGATATCGTCGGCGCCGAGGTGTACCCCGAGCCGCCAGACGTCAGGTTGATCGAGGCGACGGTCGTCGCCGCGAGGAGCGCAATGGCCGTAGCGCCGGACCCCCCACCGCCCGTGATCGTCAGCGTCGGCACGCTGGTGAAGTTACTGCCGCCGTTAACCACGGCGACGCCCGGCACAGTCGCGCTCGACGTCAGCACCGCCGTCGCCGACGCATTGGCGCCGTCGCCGGCGATGACGACCGAGGGCGTCGAAATATAGCCGGACCCGGCCGTCTCCATCGTGATCTCGCTGATCGAGCCGCTCGACAGCGTCGCCGTCGCCGTAGCGCCGGACCCCCCGCCGCCGACGATCGAGACGCCGACCTGCGTGTAACCCGACCCGCCCCCGACGACCGTTATGGATGCGACCGTCGTGCTGACGACGCTACCCGCCGAGACGCCCGACGGCGTCAGCGCCGCAGTCGCCAACGCGCCGGAGCCGTTCCCGAACACCTGCACCGACGGCGCCGTGGTATAACCCGACCCAGCGCTCGTCAGCACGATCGACGTCACCGCTCCGCCGACGATCGTCGCCGTCGCCGCAACGCCCGAACCGCCCCCGCCGCCGGTGAACCAAACGCCGGCGAACGTGTAGCCGGACCCCGGCGCGGTGACCGTCACGCCGCCGACCGTCGTCGGCGCGAGCGAGGCCTGGAGGATCGCCGAGGAATCCGAGCCGCCGCCGCTGAACGCCACCTGCACGATATCGCCGGGCTCGTAGCCCAAGCCGGGACTCGCGATGTTCATCTCGACGACCTCGCCGCCGATGACGACCGGCACGATCTCGATCCCCGAACCGAACCCACCATAGACCGTCAGCGTCGGCGCCGATCCGTAGCCCCCGCCGCCCGACAGGATATCGACGCCATTCGGCGCCGCTGTGCCGGCGCCGTAGAGCAGAGAGCCGTCCCACGCCCAGTAGTCGTTGACCGTGTTGCGGTTGCTGATGAGGAGATATTGTGTCCCCCATTGGCGCGCGTAGGGGAGGTAGCCTGTCGACGCGTCGTAGAACAGGCCCGGCGGGCCGATCTGCGCCTGAGCGAGCGTCGCCATACTCACCTGAACCGCCGATCCGTCTGACAAGAACACAGCGCAGTAATAGGCAGCGCCGATATTGAAGAAGACGTGCCAGACGATCGTCAATCCGCCCGGCGCAATGTAGATCGAGGCGCCCCTGTCCCACACCGTGCGCAGATTGCCGTCGCCGAGGCGGACGAAGTTTTCCAGCCACAGAAACTCGTTGTCGGCGACCGCCACCGAAGACGCCTGGACGTTCATCCCGCCGAACGGAAACGGCGAGTAGAACTTGATCCCCTCGGGCAGGCCGAGAGACGCCTGCGCCTTGGCCGAGAGCTGACTCCTAGAGTCGGGCAAGACGCGCCTCCTCGGCGGCTCTCTCCGCCTCCAGCACTTTCTGGAACGACTCCTGCGCGCGAGCGATCGACATTGTCTGGCCCTCGACCGCGCGCCGCGCCGCCTCGCGCGCCCTATCGGCGGCTGGCTGCGCGCCGAGCTCGATCAGCGTATCGAGCAACAGCGCCAGCGTCGCGGTGCGGATCGGCGTCTCGACCCGCGCCGGGTCGAGCCCGTCGCGGATGACGCGGGCCTGAGCGACAGTCGAGGCGACGTGGTCCTGCGGCATATCGTCACAGCCCGCTAAGGTACTGAATAGTAGTACGACTTCGTCTTACCGCGATCAAACGCGACACGCGCGACGCCCATCTGGTCAGCGAACTGGTTCTCCATCATCTGCGCCTGGGCGTAGCGCCCGCGCGCCATGAAGACGAGCGCCGCCGCACCGAACTTGAGACACTCCTGCATCCCCGACGGGATGGCGTCGACATCGTCGTCGGTGTAGACGCGCTTGGGTAGGCAGAACGCGTCAAGCTCCATCTCGGTCGCTTGGCTGGGGACCGGAAACACCCAGATCTCGCCGTCCGGCCCGTCGTTGTAGACCGACCACACCGACGGCCACGATGTGTTCAGCACCGCGTAGGCCCGCGCGTAGGCCTGTAGGTCGTCCCACGGCAGCCAGTCCAGCGTCGGCCGCGTCGTTCCGCCCCAGTTGACGCTGAGCGCGACGGCGTCGACAACCTCGTCGCAGCCGGCGTACTGCGCCTGGAGGAACGGGTTGAAGAAGCCGCGGAACGGGTAGCGCTCGACGCCGGGGATCGTCATCATCGCGTTCTGCACGGCGCCATAGGTCCCTGAGACGGCCCGCGGGAAGGCGTCGGTCAGCGCGCCCGGCTGCATGGCGCCGGGAATCGCATAGCCCGGCTGCGCGCTCGCCCCGAACGCCGATTGACCGGTGATGAGACGACGGATGCAGCCGGTGCGCTTGGCGCAGTTGCGCCGACTCTCGTTCACCCAGCGGAGCATCTGCGGCCGCGAGGCGAACGAGAAGTTCGGGTCGTTCAACAGCTGCGCCGTGTCGTCGATGAGCTGGCTGAGCGTCATGACCCACCAATGAAAAACCCGCGCCCGCTGTTCGCAGGCGCGGGCTCCCCGACGAAGTCGGACGTCAGATCAAGCCGGCCCTTCGATGTAGCTCGTGTCGGAGGCGAAATAGCCCATCGTCGCCAACGCCGTCGTCAGCGAACCGGCCGCGGGACCGGCAGGCGCCGAGATGATCATCAGCGGCGTGCCGGTGTAAATGCCGCCGTCGCGCACCACCCACGACCCATAAGCCGGCAGCGCGCCGCCCGACTCCGTCGCCGTGAGGAAGGCCTGGCGCGTCCTGACCAGATTGGACTGGATCGCGGTGTTGAGCACGGTGGCGTTGGCCGCGGTCGGCTGATCGACGCCGGTCGCCGTGACCTGCGTGGCGTTCGAGCCGCCGACGCCGGACGTGCCGTTGCCGTAAGTGCCGGACTGCAAACCGACGATCGACCAATTCATGATCGCCGTGACGGCGGCCGAGTTCAGCGCCGAGGACAGCGTCAGCGTCGGGATCGAGGTCGCCGAGCCAGCGGTGAAGGCGATCGGCGTGCCGTGATCGACGCAGAACGCCGCAGTGATCTCGCCCGAGCCGGTCAGCGTCGTCACAGCGGCGGCGCTGTAGCCGACCGTCGTGCCGTTCAGACCCTCGCGCGGATCGTTCTGGAGGGCGATCGTCGGCGCCGAGGAATAGCCGGCGCCCTGATCAACTACGGTGATGCCGGAGACCGTGCTGCCCGACAACGTCGCGTAGCCGGTCGCCTGCACGCCGCCGGCCGGCGGCGCAGAGAAGGCGACGATCGGCGGGTAGGTGTAGTTCGTGCCGGCGTTGGTGATCGTCGGCGTCGCCACCGCGCCGCCGATGATCGTCTTGAAGATCGCGCCGCCCGAGCCGGCGGCGATCGTCGGCGCGGTCGTGTAGCCCGAACCGACGTTGGTGATCACGGCGCCGACAACGCAGCCATTCTGGTTGGCGAGCCGGTAGTTCTGGCCGTCCGAGTGGACATACTCGACGCTGCCGCCGAATCCGCCGCCGCCGATCGAGAACCAGATGCCGAGAATCGCATCGTATTGCTGGATCGTCGTGTAGGGACCGGAGCGCACCATAAACCAGCCGGAGGGGATGGTCCACGTCTGACCGGCCTTGAGCGCGATCCTGTTGGTCGTCAAGCCGCCGCCGAGGGACGGAGTGAGGCCGTTACCGCCGTAGAGACCCATAGTTCAACTCCTTCAGATCACGGCCGGCGTCGTGCCGGGCACGGACTGCCAGGCGGCGCCGGTGATGCCGGTCACCTGGGCGCCGGACGAAGGCTTGGCGCAGACGATGTTCGCGCACGAGATGAGAACGCCGACGTCAGCGATCTGGCCGACGTTGATCAGCGGCTCGAAACCGGAGAAGGTCATCGGTGCGTACTCGCTCATATACATGCCGGTGTAGCGGGAGTTGAGGAAGAACGCCGAGCCGAGCGGGCAGAACGGATCGGGGAAGATCGGCGTGTCGAGCACCTTGATGCCGCGGAAGCCGGCGTTGACCACGTCGTCTTTGTCATAGATCGAGCGCGGTCGAGTCTGATACATCTCCAGGCTCATAAAGTCGGTCATCAGCTCGGCCCAGTTGGCCGGGTGCATGACGCCGAAGTCCGGCGGTTCGCCGCCAGCGCCGGCTTGGACGCGCGACAGCATCTGGGCGCAGCCGACACGGGTGGTCACCGCGGCGCCGTTGCTGGGAATCAACTGACCGGACCAGAACGAGCCGGGCGAGCGCGAGACGCCGCCGTAGCTCGGCACGTTGGTGCCGTCGTCGAAGGCCTGCGACAGCGAGTCCCAGATCTGCGTGTTGGCGTAGTTGTTCGAATAGAGCGCCTGCGCGTAAGCCTGCTTCATCACCACCGCGGCGTCCGACATCACGGCGCGCAGCTTGGGGATGACCACCTCGGACGACTGGAGAATCGCCTCCATGCCGAAGAAGCCGATCGGCACCATCCCCAGCTTGAGGGTGAACTGAGCGTTCTGGATCGCCGCCTGATCGGTCGGCATGGGGAAATTGCCGTCGAAACCGCCCCACGAGAACTGAACGAAGCTGTTGCCCTGGATAGGAACGGTGATCTGCGAGACGCCGCCGCGCGCCGCCTTGCTGCTCGACATGAACAGGCTGAGCAGCGGGTGCGCCTGGTAGATCTGGACGTAGACCGAGGGAATGAACGCCCTCCTGGTGAGCGCCGACAACTGGGCGCCCAGGTTGCCAGAGGGGGTGATGCCGGAGCCGGTCAGCGTCGAGACCGGAGAGGTAGGATAGGCCATGGTCTAACCTCGCGTTGCGTCGGCGAGCCGAGCCCGCCGGAAGAGAGCCGGTCAGGCGACTCCCAGCGTCTCCCTGGCGAACCGCTCCGGATCGCGGAGGAACTCCTCGATCTGGTCGTCCTGGAAACCGACCGGGTCGCGGTGCAGCTTCGCCAGCGCCTCGTCCTTATCCTTCGTGCCGAACAGGTTGAGATCGGACGAGCGCCACGTCGGACCGGGCGGCGCGGGCGGCGCCTTGGAGGCGACCCAGGCGGCGGCGGCGTCGGCGTCGGCGTAATTGCCGGTCTCCTTCATCCGCGCCACCATCTTGTCGAAGCCGTCGTCGGTCAGGTTGTAATCCCGCCGAGCCTTGTCGAGCGCCTGCTCGAGACTCGTCTGCGCGGCGCGCCTCTCCGCCTCGCTCTTCTCGGCGGCGCGCGCCGCCTCCATGTCGTCGAGGCGCTTCTTCAGCGCCGCGTTCTCGGCCTTCAGCGGAGCGACGAACGGCTCGACGACGTCGTCGAGCACCGGCACGTCGGGAAACTTGGCCTTGGCGGCCCTGCGAACCTTCTCGCCCACTTCGCCGTCGTTCCACAGCTGCTTCAGCAGCTCCTCGGCGCGAATCTGCGACTGCGTGGCCTCGACCATCACTTGGCCCTCTCCGCCGAGCCGCGCGAGCCATCCTTGCCGACGTGGTCGAGCGACTTGATCCCGCTGACATCGCCCTTCGGCAGACCCGCCGGACGCGCGCCGATGCCCATCGTCTCGAACGGCGGATACTCCATCATGCCGCGGTCGACCTTCACGTCGGAGGCGTACGGCTTGGGAAACTTACCCGAGGTCATCTGTCATGCTCCCATCTGCGGCGAAACAGGCGGCGCCCCGCCCGGCGGAGGCGCGGCCGGCGCGCCGCCAGCACCAGGCATCTGCGGAACCGACCCGCCGGCCTGACGAGCGCTGCGCGCCAGCTCGACCAGCTGCTGGATCATCGCGCTGGGATCGCCGCGCCCGCCGCCCTCCTTCTCGACCGCCTTGCCGATATCGGTCAGAGCCTTGAGCGTGGCGGTGTGGATCGCGGAGCCCATCGGCAATGCCGGGAGCGCCTCTTGGAGGATCTTCAGGCCCAACTTCAGCTTCTCCACGCCACCCGCCGCCGCGCCCTTCAGAGGACCGGGAGCGGTCGCCGGACCGGAGACGCCCGCCTGAGGCGGAGCGGCCGGAGCGCCGGGAATAGGCATGGGCATAGTCGGTTCCTACATCTGACGGGCGGAGAGCTCTCGCCCTCCGCCCCCTGCGCGAGTGCACGGCGACCGGTCTACTTCCGGCGGCCCTTGCGGCCCTTGTGGCGCGCCATGGGAGTCTCCTTGGTTCGAGAAACGAGGGGAAGAGACTGGCCTCACCCCCTTTAACAACAGCGAGATTACGCTGGACCGACGAGCGCTGTCAACATAGGATGCCGTAAAAGTCCAAGCGTATCAATACTATAGGATGGTATCGAGGTGAGGATACCGCGCAACGGCAACCTGACGCAGTTCGTCCGCGACACCGTCTCGCAGTGCATGTCGTCGCGCCAGACGCGGATGAACCGCGGCGTCTTCTACCAGAACTTCGTCGACACCGGCTCGGCCGACCCGGCGACGCCAGCGATGTACAACAAGCTGTGGGTGTCGCTCGACGACCTGGAGTCGCTGCTGTTCAGCCCGGTGTCGCTGCGCTTCCACATCGGCGACCCCGACTACCCGTCGGTGGTCAACGAAGCCAAGGGGCGCGCGGCGGCGGCGCACATCCGCAACCTGTACCGGCGCTGCGACGCCGATTCGATGCTGAGCCAGGCGGTCAACCTCGGCCTGATCCGCGGCAAAGGCATCCTCAAGCAGTCCTTCGCCGGCAGAAAGATGACGCCGTGGCTGGTGCAGCCAGAGGACTTCGGCGTTCTGCGCGAGAACTACGACCGGCTCGATGAGAGCATGGGCGCCTTCGCCCACGCCATGCTGATCACCCGCGACCAGTTCGTCGCCCTGGTGAAGGACCATCCCGACCGCGACGAATTGCTGAAGAAAGTCAAGAACTACACCCGTCAACAGGAGGGCGGGCTGACCGACACGCGCGGCACGGCGATGAACGTCGTCGTCGGCGGTCTCTACCCGCTGCAAGCGGCGGGGCAGGGAGCGAACCCGACACGCGGAATCGTTGACTGGATGGGGCGGCCGCAGCCGCAGCTCGACCCGCAGGTCGAGCAGAGCCTAATCGAGCTTAGCGAGACGTGGGTCTGGGACGACGAGCGCGAGGACTGGGCGACGTTCCAGATCGTCGGCGACGACATGCTGATCCGCGGCAAGTACACGATCCAGAACGCGATCGCCTTCGACCCGTCGACGCAGACCTCGGCGCCGAGCCTGAAAGGCGTCCACCCCTACAGCACGTTCTGCCCCAACCCAATCCCGACCTACTTCTGGGGCGCATCGGAGGTGCAGCGGCTGATCTTCCTCCAGGAGGCGATCAACGCGCGCCTCGTCGGCACCAACAAGATGCTGCGGCTGCAGGAGGACCCGACGACGCGGTTCACCGGCGTCACCGGCGTCAACCAGCTGGCGCTGTCGAGATACAAGAAACCCGGCGGCTACTTCGTCGACCAGAACCCCAACGCCAAAATCGACAAGGACCGTGTCGAAATCCCGCAAGACATGTGGGGCTCGCTGCACGAATACGAGCGGATGTTCGACGAGTTGATGGGCCTGCCACCGCTGGCGCGCGGCCACGGCGAGAAGGGCGTGCGCTCCGGCGCCCACGCCGACACGCTGGTGCGCATGTTCTCGCCGCGCTTCAAAGACCGCGCGCTGCTGATCGAGCGCGACATCGAGCACAGCGGCGCGCTGACCCTCGACCTGGGGCGCGCCCACATCAGGAAGAAGCTCGTCGCCTGGGTCCCCGAGGCGGAAGCGGGATTACAGAGCGCAACGACCCCAGACGAGAGCCTGCTCCTGACCCCGCCAGCCAAGGGTTTCGTCCCGATCTACTTCACCCTCGACGACCTGCCCGAGGACGCAACCTTGACCGTCAACGAGCACTCGTCGTCGCCGGCGTTCTCGGCCGACGCACAGAACTTAGTCTTCAACATGCTGAACCGCGGCCTGCTGTCGGCGGTCGAGGCGGTCGACAACCTCGACGTCGCCGATCCCGAGTCGGTCCAGGCCGGGATCACGCGCCGCGAGGTGGCGCGCGCCGAGGCGCAGAAAGAGGCCGAGGCGCTGCAGCTGGCGACGCACCAACGCGGCAGGAAATAAGAACCGCGTCATGGACCGTCGACTCCTCGACGATCGAGGCGCCGACGGCGACCTGGGCCATCGCCCAGACCGACCTCGACGTCCTGGTAGAGGGGAAGATACAGGTGTTCGGGCGGTTCGCTAAACCGGTCCGCGGCGCCTGAACCAGAGAGCCCCGCCTCGGCGGGGCTCAGTCACGGGAGGAAACAGGATGAAGCCGCCCCGCGACTAAACCGAAGAAAGAGTCGCAGACCGACGTCGACCCCGCTCCACATCCGATGCGCCGTCAAGCCTTGCCCTTGCGCTTCGACGGATGCGCCCAGCGCCCGAGATTGGCGATCCTGCCGGGCGGCCTCGGCGGGTCGCGCGCCGGCGGCGCGGCGGGCTTCGGCTCCGCTCTCTTCTGCGACTTCATGACGCACTCCTACTTCTCGCTGCGCTCGGCGGTCGGC
>CAZASC010000091.1:2691-13868 GCA_964487695.1 uncultured Victivallales bacterium | reverse complement strand
GTCGCTCCCCGCGCGGGAGCGTGGATTGAAACTGATGTATGCATCCCAAAGGTTCGTCGCAGAACGGTTTCTGCCGACAACGCTGCCTTGCCAACCTCAATCTACTTTGATAGCGTCGCACACCTTGGAGAAAAGGAAGAGTCACCATGAATCGAAAGACAAACCGACCGCTGCTTAAAATCGGGGTACTCGGCTCCGGCAAAGGCAGCAATTGCCAGTCAATTATTGACGCGATTGCAGCAGGAACTCTGAATGCCGAAATCGTGTGCGTGATATCCGATGTCGAGAACGCTTTCATTCTCGAGCGCGCAAGGAAGCACGGCATTTTCGCGCAATTCATGAGTGCGGCTCCCTTCAAGACCAAGCTGGAAGGCGATGCTGAGAAGAAATATATCGAGACGCTGAAACTACACGGCGCCGAAGTCATCGTCCTTGCCGGCTTTATGCGTATCATTAAGAAAGGAATGCTTTCGACGTTTTCCCGGCGCATTCTGAATATCCACCCTGCCCTGCTGCCGGCTTTTCCTGGAGTCGAATCGTGGAAGCAAGCGCTTGATTACGGAGCGAAATTTACCGGCTGCACGGTGCATCTTGTTGATGAAGGCACGGACACGGGCCCGATTATTATTCAGAGAGTCGTTCCCGTTCTCGATAACGATACACCCGAGACTCTTCACGCCCGCATTCAGGTGGAAGAACACGTCGCATATCCCGAGGCGCTGCGACTCATCGCTGCCGGGCGGCTTTCCTTCGATGGACGACGGGCAAAGATCGAGATGGACTAGTTGCCGACAGTCGCCTAATATGTCGCGCTTTGCAATAGAGCCTTTTGCGATAGGCGTGGTGGTACATCCTTTTTTTGAGGATTTTGAGGATCGCAATGAAGTTTGCGATCGTTTTGTGACGAGCTTTCGAGAACCCGACAGGATGACGAGATGATGAAGAAAACAGCAGTGGCGCAAAAAAACATTGTGATGGGACTCCCCAAGGGAAGCCTGCAGGAAACGACTTTCAGCATGATGAAGAAAGCAGGCTTTACGATCAGGGCTGATTCCCGGTCGTACATCCCCAGCGTTGACGATCCGGAGATTCATGCCAGATTGTTGCGGGCGCAGGAGATGAGCCGCTATGTTGAACTAGGCGTCCTCGATGCCGGAATCACCGGTTACGACTGGATTGTGGAGAACGGCTCGGACGTGGTCGAGGTGGCAGAACTCCTTTACGCCAAGCAGGGGCTCAGATCCGTAAAATGGGTGCTTGCGGTGCCGGAGAATTCAAAAATAAAATCAGCGGCCGATCTCGCAGGCAAACGAATAGCCACGGAAGCAGTGGGAATGACAAAGCGCTTTCTCCAGAAAAACAAGATAAAGGCGCAAGTGGAATTCTCATGGGGTGCAACGGAAGCGAAAGTGCCGGATCTGGCTGACGCAATTGTGGAACTTACGGAAACAGGAGCATCGTTGCGTGCTCATAATCTGCGCATCGTTGAGACCATTCTTGTTTCGACCACAAGGCTTATCGCCAACAAGGCGGCGTGGAAGAACAAATGGAAGCGGGACAAGATCGAGCAAATCGCGATTCTTCTGAAAGGCGCGCTGGCTGCGGAGAGCACTGTGCTGCTGAAAATGAACGCGAAGCTGGAAAATGTCGCGGCCATCATGGCCGTCCTGCCTGCTATGAAGTCGCCAACAATCAATCATCTAAACACAAAGGATTGGGTGGCCATTGAATCGGTTGTCGAAGAACGGATTGTAAGGGAAATCATTCCCCAGTTGAAAAAGGCCGGGGCCGAAGGTATTGTCGAGCTCGGTTTAAACAAGATCATCCCGTGACCCGAACAGCGGCTAACGGGCCATCATGACGAAAGGAGGCGGACATGGGTTCCGTCATAAAGAAACGCAGAAAGAAGATGTCGAAGCACAAGCATCGTAAACGCCTGAAGGCCAATCGGCACAAGAACAAGTAGACAGCAGGAAAAGAACCATGCAAGCGCGCGTCTTGTCCAGACTCATGGCGGGCTTGACAGTTCTCTGCCTGCCCCTTTGTTTTGCGGGTTGTAGAACTAATGGTTCGACTGGAAACGGGGCGGATTTAACGCTCTACAAGGAGCAGCAGGATCTGTCGAAAGCTCTGGCTCATTACTCCCAGGGCTTGATGCTGGAGTGGGAACACTCGCTCGGCAGCAAAGCCCTTGAGCAATTCGAGCTTGCGTCCAAACTGGATCCGTCGAGCGATCTGGCGCGCGAGAAGCTGGCGCTGGCCGCACTCCGTTTGCAAAAGTCTGACGAGGCGATTGCCGCATTGCGGGAAACCTGCCGGCAGTCGCCCAATTCCGCACAAGCATGGATTGACCTCGGCGCCACATGCCAGCTGACAGGCCACCCCGATCTGGCCCTTGAGTATTACTCAGCAGCCTTGAATCTTACGCCCACGAATACGCTCCTCTACCTGGAGATTGCAAGGCTCAATTTCCGTCAGAAGAACGATGCAAAGGCAATAAAATCGCTTCAAGACGGGCTAAAGCAAACTGATGCGCGACAGCTGTTCCTGGCATTCGCCCGTAGCGTGTGCCAGGAGCTTATCGAAGCAAAGTCATTCGAACGGGCCGTGGATTGCCTGCAGTTTGTCGTGGACAACTTGCAGCAATCTGAATCCGAACAACGCCAGATGTCCTACAATTTGATAGGCGAGTTACAGTTGCGCCTCGGAGAGGAGAAAAAGGCAGAACGCAGTT
Organism: uncultured Victivallales bacterium; assembly: GCA_964487695.1. Taxonomy (GTDB): domain Bacteria; phylum Verrucomicrobiota; class Kiritimatiellia; order UBA8416; family CAZASC01; genus CAZASC01. Next base: position 11,134 of record CAZASC010000091.1, on the reverse strand, counting down.
TCCTGCTCGCTACAAAAGAAAATCCACCCCTGCCCGATTCCTTCGTGCGACTGGCGTGCATATATCTCGACCACGATCCATCCAAAGCTGTGGACACTTTACTAAACGCGGAAAAACGCCTGCCTGATAACTCCATTATTCTTAACTCATTGGGCCTTATCTACGCCTCACTGAAGGATTACGAGAAAGCCATAGGAGTATTGGAAAGAGTTCGCGACATTCACGAACGGTCAGGCCTGGATATGACGCCAACCTTTTATCTTACGTTGGGCTCCGCTTACGAACGCGCCGGCAAACTGGAGAAGACTGAGCAGGTCCTCGAGAAATGCATTGAGTTGTATCCAAACGACCACGAAGCGATGAACTATCTTGCCTACACGTGGGCAGAGAAAGGCATCAAACTGGAAAAGGCGTTGGAATACGTCATCCGCGCACTCGATCTCGATCCCGGCAACGGAGCGTATGTTGACACGCTGGGATGGGTTTACTTCATGCAAAAAGATTACCCAAAAGCCCTTGAACAACTCAAGAAGGCGAACGACATCGTCAAGGATGATCCTACCGTTACCGAGCATCTCGGCGACGCGTTCCACTCCATGAACGACGATGAAAAAGCCCTCTATTACTGGAAGCATAGCTTCATACTGGATACGGAAAACGAACCGCTGGCCAGAAAACTGGAAAGCTACGGTGTCAATCTCGACGCGCTTCGCAAGGAAGCCAGACGCGTCGCCCAGCAAGCCGATAAGAATGCCAGCGATTGATCAATTTGTGGCCGGGTTCGCAAATGGCGACGCCATCAGTAACGAGGCAGTTGTCCTGCGCCAGATATTCCGCTCCTGGGGACGGGAATCGGAGATATTCTGCGAATCGAAACGTATCCTTCCGGAACTGCGCAAAGACTCGCGCGATCTCGGTGACTACATTGCCTGCCGCAAGCCCGATGACATTGTTCTTCTGCACCTTTCCATCGGCTCGGCTGCGAATGAATTGTTCGCCTCTCTGCCCTGCCGGAAGGCGATTCTTTACCACAATGTCACTCCACCCCATTACTTTGATATGATCAACAAGCGCACTTCCTACGATCTCGCAAAAGGCATAGCTCAGGTGAAGCAACTGGCCGATACAGCGAAGGTCAATATGGCCGACAGCGTTTTCAATGCCGCCGAGTTGACAGATGCCGGCTACAAAAACGTGCAAGTCCTCCCCTTGATAATTGATTTCGAGAAGTTGCGTTCGGCTCCAGACCAGAAAGCCCTGCGGAAATTCGACGACGGAAAGACCAACGTTATATTTGTCGGGCGCTGCGCCCCGAATAAGAAACTTGAGGATGTGCTCATGGCTTTCTTTCACTTCCAGAAGTCCGTCGAGCCTGATTCCAGATTCATTCACGTTGGTTCGAGCGCCGGTACTGAGCGCTATCTCTATCTATTGCTGGCGCGTGCAAAGGAGCTGGGCATAGCCAATTTCAGTTTCTCCGGCGCACTGCCGCAATCCCAACTGAATGCGATCTACCAATCAGCGGATATTTTCCTGTCAATGAGCGAACACGAGGGATTCTGCATTCCGATCCTTGAAAGCATGATGCGCGATGTACCTGTAATGGCGTATTCGTCAAGCGCGATTCCTGAAACGATGGACGGCGCAGGGATCCTGTTCGGAGAAAAACGATACGATATGATAGCGGAGCTGATGGGGCGCGTTGTTTCGGACAGCGCTTTCAACAGCGCGTTGATCGCTGGCCAGCGGGAGCGCATGAAGCGCTTTATCGATAGGGATTTAGTGTCGGAACTTGGAAATCATCTTGCCCCGTTGCTGAAATGACAACGCTTGGAAACGTCGGAGAACTTGCGGCAATCAAACGCATTATGCGCTTTTTACCAACCCGCGCGGACATTGTCCGCGGTGTTGGCGATGATTGTGCCGTTGTGCGACCACACAAAAACTCCACCACCGATTGGTTGCTTACATCCGACGCCGTTGTCGAAGGCACACACTTTGTCAGCGGCACCGCGCCAGAATTGATCGGACACAAGGCGATCGGCCGCGTGCTAAGCGACATTGCCGCAATGGGTGGCGAGCCGCAGTGGGCGCTAATTGACCTTGTCGCGCCGCGCAAAATGAACGTGGTAAAGCTCGACGGAATCTACCGTGGAGCAACACGAATTGCCCGGCGCCACAACCTTGCCATCGTTGGCGGCGATATGGCCGAAGGCCCTGTTCTTGAACTTCACGCATTTGCCGTCGGCACCGCACCCAAAGGCAACGCTGTTCTGCGTTCCGGAGCCAGGCCAGGCGATCTCGTATATGTGACCGGATCACTTGGCGGCAGTCGCGAAAGGAAGCATCTGACGTTTGAGCCGCGAGTCAAAGAAGGCATATTTCTCAGGAAATGGGCAACATCCATGATGGATATCAGCGACGGTCTCGCAACAGATCTCGGCCACATCGCTGAAATGAACGACTTGGGCGTCAGGCTATACGAGGAACTCATTCCTGTCTCGTCCGCTGCGAGGAAGGCTGGCGGCGGAATGAGCGCCGTTGATCATGCGTTGTTCGACGGCGAGGACTTTGAACTGCTTTTCACAATTCCCGTTTCAAGGCAGAAAGCATTTCTGCGAGCATGGAAGAGCAGATTCAAACTCGAATGTTCTTTTTTCGGCGTAATGACACCGAAGAAAGGCACGATTGAATTTGGAGACACAAAAAGATGGCTCACAAAGACGGCGTTTCAGCATTTTGCCCAACCATGAAGAAAGAGCGTCATATCTCGCACAGCCCGGAGGAAACATGGGAAATCGCAAGGGGGATCGTCGAAAAGACATCGGGCCGGACAGTAATCGCACTCCACGGTGAACTAGGCAGCGGCAAGACCTGCTTCGTGAAGGGGGTCGCTTTGGCGTTGGGAATCGAGGTTCCGATCGTGAGTCCTACTTTCACCATTGTTCGCGAGTACAGGGGCAAACGTCCGCTTCATCATGTGGATCTCTATCGTCTGAACACGCCCGACGAAGTGTTGGCGCTCGGCTTCGAGGAATATCTTCAAGCCGAGGGGATAACGGCAGTGGAATGGGCTGAGCGCGCAGGCGATTTGATCCCGCATGATTCCATAAGAATCAATTTCGAGGCCCTGCCAGAAGCAGATGAGCGGGCGATTACCGTGATTATGCCGGAATAGGTCGGCAGAGGAGGTAGGAATGATGGGACAATGGAATGATGGGAGCCAATTTTGCAAGTCTGTCTTCCCCAATATTCCATCACTCCAATATTTCAATTCCTCCGGAATGCCAATAACAGAGTATCGCAAACGCCCATGAAGATCGCCCTGATACCGCAACCGCATTCTTTGAAAGCTGGAACGGGATTTTTCCGTCTTCCCGACTCAGGCACGATCACTATCTCGTCGGACAATCTGCTCCTTGTCGCCGAAAAGGCAGGGAGACTATTCAAAGATTCGGTTATTGCCACTCGCCAGTCAGACACAGCGCCGACCTTGTGCATCGTTGTGCGTAACGGACTCAAGCCCGGTGGATACAGGCTTTCGATCACCAGCAAAGGAATCGCAATTCACGCCGCATCGGCAACAGCAGCTTCCTGCGGCGTTGAAACGCTGCTTCAGATCAATTCACAATGCCCGGACGGCGGATTGCCTGTGTTGACGATTGATGACTGGCCTGACTTCAAAGATAGAGGAATTTATTACGATGTAACCCGCGGTCGCGTCCCGAAACTTGAGCGGCTCATGGAACAGATTGAGCTGCTGAGCGAATATAAAATCAACCATTATCAGCTCTACATCGAACATGCCTTCAAATTCACCGGTCATCCCACCATTGGCAGGGGTGCTTCGCCCTTGACGGCGGACGATATACGGAGACTCGACGAACATTGCCGCGCGCACAACATTGAGTTGATCCCCTCACTGGCGAGTTTTGGGCACATGTCCAACATCTTGAAACAGCCGCGCTATCGCCATCTCGCCGAGGACTGGGGCATTGGCAAATATCTCAGTCCCGACGCTGAGAAGCTTCAACCGTGGCAGCGCCGCAAAGGCTGGACTCTCTCTCCCGCAAATCCGGAGGTCTATAAATTTCTGGATTCGCTGTACTCCGAATTCCTGCCGCTGTTCACTTCCGATCGCTTCAACGTGTGCTGCGATGAAACTTGGGATCTTGGTTTGGGGCAGAGCTACGCCATGTGCCAGAAGAAAGGCAAAGGTCGGGTTTATCTTGATCATATCCTCAAACTCAGAGAACTTGCGGCCAGATATGGCAAACGCATAATGTTCTGGGGTGACATGATGCGCCATTACCCTGAATTGCTCGAAGAAATCCCGAAGGATGTGACAATTCTTGACTGGGGCTACAACTTCAATGAGAACTTCGATCGATTGCGTGATCTCAAAAGAGCCGGCCTTGATTTCTTCGCCTGTCCTGGAACGTCCTCATGGGTTTCGCCTTTTCCACGTTTGCACGAAGCCATGGCCAATATCCACGGATTTGCAGCGGCGGCCCTCAAGCACGATGCCCGCGGATTGCTGACCACCGACTGGGGCGACGGCGGGCATGGCAATTTCATGGAGAATTCGTGGCATGGTTATCTGTTTGCAGCCGAGCAGGCATGGAATGTAAAAGCCGATGCAAAGAGTTTTACCCATCGCTTCTGCAAACTTTTCATGGGCATCGACAAATCTTCCTTTAGTCGGGCCATCGAGGAACTTGGCGAGGTAGCCCACTTCCAATTCGGCCGTTATTACCAGAGCTTCTGGTCGCACGTCTTTTTCGCAAAGCCGGAAGACGATATCTTCCGGCAAATGGAAGGCGGAGCTTATGTCTGCAAGAACGGGAGGATTTCGCGTATGCGCCTGACTCCCGACTCGAGGCTTGGACTCTATGCCATGAAGCGCATGAGGAAGATCCGCAAGGCGATTGCCGCGGCAAGAACGCCATCTGGCGTCGATCCGCACGGCCTCCTTCCCTACTGGCTCTACGCCGCCGACGTGATTATTCACGCAGCTCATAAGTTGAGCGCCTTTGGCCATGGAGGCAAAGACACGCTCACAAGCCGGCGCGTGCTCAAAAAAGAAATGGTCGAACTGATGAAACGGTTCAAGAAATTGTGGCTAGACCGTAATCGTGCGGCTGAGATCGAGATCACCCTCATGCGTTATCGCATCGTTATTGAGGCGCTTTGAGAACAATATGCAATGTCGGCTTTAGGCCGCCCCACCACCTTTCATCAATATCCGCGCTGGCAAAGGTACTGAAAGCGTGCTATATGCGGACACAGATAACCATTCAAAAGCAATGGATGTTGAGCATATGATTTTCAGATTGATAGTTTTAACCGGGCCTGAAGCGGGCCGCCGCATTACGATCGAGAAAGCGCCTATGACCATCGGCAGCGCCGCCGATTGCAGGATCGTCATCATGGACGATGAGGTTGCACGGAAACACGCAACCATCGAACATACGGACAAGGGACTCTTCATCCGCGATCTCGGCTCAATGCAGAAGATTATTCTCAATCAGCATGAGGTCAGGGAGAGCGTTCTCAGGCATGGCGACGAGATAGAGCTTGGCCGGACGCGCTTCCTTGTACAGGCAGCACTGAATGCGGAAGTCGATCAGGCGCAAGTCACACCCGCGATCGGGCGCCAATATATCAGCAAGGGGCTGATCGTCACATGCAGCGTGCTTTTTCTCCTTTTCGCCGCTGCCGGAACCTGCGTTGTGATGGTGCGTCACGTCAAAAGCTTGAGAGCCTATCTCAACCCGACACTTGAAGAGCTCCTGCTACCTGCGGACGAACAACCCGAGGAACAAATAAGCGATTTTGCGGCCACCAATATTGCGGTTATGGCGCCTCCGGTTCTTGAAATGGCGACTCCGGCGCCAGCCATCGTGGAGCAGGTCACGAACACAACTCCTGCTGCGCAACCGCCTCTCCCATCGAATGAACTTCAACAAGTCCGCGCAGAGCTTGCCGGCATACGCGAGATCGTGCAGACGCTGGCAGAGAAACAGGCGGCCACGAGCGCCCCACAGAATTGGAGCTCATCCTACATACCTCAGCCCGAAAGTCAGCAGGAGAAACAACCTGGTGTGCCGCAGCCTAACCCGGAGCCTGTGGTGAAGACACCTGTACAGGCCGAGAAGACAGCGTCCCCACCTCCAGCGTTTCAACCTGATGTGACGGTCCCATTTGGAACCATCAAGATAGCGGCAACTGAGCAGAGCAAGTTCCCTAAGAGCGACGAATACGAGGAGATGCGATCGCTAAGCATCGCGCTTGAGCTAGAGTCGGACGCACACATCGATAGCGACAAGGTGCGGGTCAAGGTCATGTTCTTCGATAAGGAGAACGACAGCGGCAAGATTGTTGCGACGAAAGCAATCGTGCCAGCACGGCCATTGACGATTGAAGGCGATTGGCCCGCAGGTGGGCAGAAGCTGGTGACTGCGACGTATCTCGTTCCGCGACGGCAGGTCAAGGACGGCACGACGCCCACGAGCCGCCGCGAACAGTTCTACGGCTATCTGGTGCGAGTCTACTATCTCGATCGTATCATCGATCAAAGCGCTCGCCCCGACGATCTTGCTACGTATTCAGCAGGCAATGTGACAGGGAGATAGCGCTAATAATCCGCATGCGAACTGTAGGAGCGGCTTTACGCCGCGACCGGCAAGTCGACCCTCGTTCGGTTCAACATCGCGGCATAGGGCCGCTCCTACAAAAAGGAACTTCCATTGAAATCGGCAATAAGCAGGAATCCAGCCACAAAAATCATTGACCTGACGCGCGAACGGCATAGTATCAGCGCGTTTCGGTGATATGGGAAGAGACAAACAAGGAGAAGAGAAAATGGCATACATCAACTTTGGCGGTACAAAAGAGAGAGTCGTCATGCGGAAGGAATTCTCCATGGCAAAGGCGAAGAAAGTCCTGAAGAAGGAAGTTATTGCCGTTATCGGCTATGGCGTTCAGGGTCCGGCGCAAGGCCTCAACATGAGGGACAATGGCCTCAACGTCATCGTTGGTCAGGCCAAGGAATTCAAACGCGACTGGGACCGAGCAGTCAAGGACGGCTGGGTTCCGGGCAAGACTTTGTTTGACATCGAGGAAGCCGCAAAGCGCGGAACGATCATCCAGATGCTTGTCAGCGATGCCGCGCAGCGGGTTATCTGGCCCAAAATCGAGAAATATGTGACACCAGGCAAGGCGATCTATTTCTCTCATGGTTTTTCGATTGTGTACAAGGATCAGACCGGTGTGATCCCGCCCAAGGGTGTTGACGTTATCATGGTTGCCCCGAAGGGCTCAGGCACATCAGTGCGCCGCAACTTCCTGTCCGGCGCCGGCATCAACTCGAGCTATGCCGTCGGCAAGGACGCGACAGGTCACGCTGAAGAGCGCGCCCTTGCGGTGGGCATCGGCATCGGGTCCGGCTACATGTTCCCGACAACGTTCGAACACGAGGTCCACAGTGATCTCACCGGCGAGCGTGGAGTGCTTATGGGTGCACTGGCGGGTGTCATGGAAGCGCAGTATCAGGTGCTCCGCGAGAATGGACATACGCCTAGCGAAGCGTTCAACGAAACAGTCGAAGAACTCACACAGAGTTTGATCCGGCTGGTTGACGAAAACGGCATGGATTGGATGTTCTCGAACTGCTCGGCTACTGCACAACGCGGCGCACTAGATTGGAAGCCGAGGTTCAAGGCGGCCGTATTGCCCGTGTTCAACAAGCTCTACAAGTCCGTCGTCTCCGGCAAGGAAACGGCGCGCGTCATCAGTTCCTGCGGCAAGAAGGATTACCAGAAACAGCTCGACAAAGAATTGGCTGTCATGGGCAACTCCGAAATGTGGCAGGCCGGCAAGGCCGCCCGCGCACTACGTCCGAGGGAAGTGGCGAAAGTCATTACCAGCGCGACAAAAGGAGTTGGCGGAAGAGGCGCGAACTAGCGCAGAATCCGACATGGGGCTTGGTTAAAAGGATCTGGTCGCCTGCCGGGATTTCGCCCGGCAAGGCGGCCACACCACCGGATTCGCAGTTTTCAACCTGCCATAGCCGACGTAAAGTCGGCTCTACCAGGAACCGCAGATTGACGAATAATGAACTGCGAATCATGAAAGCAAAAAGCCAACCTCTGGCTCGCATTGTTTCTTAACTTCGGAATTCTGCGGTTCGACATTCGTCAATCTACGGTTCAAATATTCTGTCCTCTTCCGGCTTGTAGCTGAGATGTCGGCAGCATATATTCCAATGCTATGCAATTCGTTCTACCGGCATTGATCATAGGCGTCGCCATCATTGTGGCTGTTGTCATTGTTGGCTGGCTCTTCCGTAGCCAGAAGACGGACGACCCCACCATTCTTTTGCTGCAGAACCAGGTAAACGCCAACATCGGCCAGACAACGCAACAAATCGAATCGTTGCGCA
>CAZASC010000091.1:0-2591 GCA_964487695.1 uncultured Victivallales bacterium | reverse complement strand
ATGGTCCCCATTGACGCAAAATTCCCGCTCGAGGATTTCAGGCGTCTGCTTGGCGTGGCGAATGAAGATGAGCGCAAGGTCGCGAGAAAAGCGTTCATCAAGAATGTAAAAGGACACATAGACGCGATTGCGCAGAAATACATCCGCATGGACGAGAATACTTTCGATTTTGCGCTGATGTATATTCCGGCGGAGAACGTCTATTATGAAACGATCATCAAGGACGAAGAGTCAACCGACGAAATGGCCATTTTCAACTATGCGATGAAGAAGCGCGTCATCCCTGTTTCGCCGAACACTTTCTATGCCTACCTCCAGACCGTTATTCTTGGACTCAAGGGAATGCGGGTCGAGGAGCGGTCACGGGAAATATTGGACAATCTTGCCCGGCTTCAGAAGGACTTCGAGAACTTCTCTAATGACTTCCGAGTGCTGGGGCAGCACCTCGACAACTCATCCAAGAAATACTCAGAAGCACAGAAACGATTTGAAAAGGTCGAGTTGAAGATCGAACAGATTGATGGCCTGGCCAAAGGCCTCGACTCTCCAGCTGGATGACAACTCCCCCGCTGCTCTATTCCGGAGTTCTGTTCATTTGCCACGCCCAGTCTCAACGTGGTCTCATATTGGAGCCGCAGCTCAGTCCACCAATCATCCGCCCCATCGGTCACCGACGGCGGCATGGCGATACCAATCGAGAAGGCGCGCAGCGTCGGCGGTGCCCTCCGCCGGTGCCCAAGGTGCCACGCTTCTCTCGCCAGGCCGAACATACGGCCCCTTCTTAACCTCGAAAACTACCGTACCTGGCTCCAGCGAGATGGTCGCGTGCCACGTGTCTTCTGGAAACTCGACGGCTGGTATCGCCCCGCCTGCAGTCAGCACAGTTCGCTCCAGCACTTTCCCTTCATTGTCAAAGATAAGGAGTGCCAGTTTCCCTCGCAGAATGACAAGGACTTCCCATGTCTGTTGATCGACATGGCAATGCGGCCGCACATATGTCTCTGGCTCCATGGCGATACACAGCCTATTGACTGGATCGTCCAGTTTCGAATGAAGGTTGTAGTTGGCTCTCCGGCGTGGCGATTCCTTAGCCTGTGCCGTGAGAATATCGAGCATCGCATTGTCAATCTTCTTCATATCTCTCCCTTTCAATGTATCTTCTCGCCAGCGATGTGAACTTCCCGGGTCGTAACAATCGGCTAAACTGTTACGGCTCGATGGCGGGCAGCATGCCCGCCATCCCACACAAATACGATGCGCAAGAGGGTCAATCTGTTAGGCCCACCTTTAGACGATCCCTGCGCCGCCTATGCCTATTGCAGCTTGGCTTTGGCACGGTAGAACATGGTGAAGCCCGACGCCGCATTTGTGCACGAGATGATTCCGCCGCTGGCAGGAAGCCCGGTGTAACCCGGGGCCGGCTGCCATGTTCCGCCCGTCAACAGATTCGTGCATTCATCAATCTCATAGTACCGATTCACCCCGCTATAGTCAGAGTTTGTCTGGACGGATGGAACGATCACGAGAATCAGTCCCGCCAGATTCGTAATAATCACCGAGAAGCAGCTGTTGCCATTCGTTGGATTTATCCCTGCCAGATAGTCCTGCCAAACCGTCATACCGTTGCTGTTGACACAGCTCCCGGCGAGACTTGCATAGCCGTTTGTGGGAGTGCCAGGGAAGTAATGCTGTATCCACATCCCAGGCGGAATCCCGGCAGCCGGCGTATTTGTGCTGCCGCCCGTTTGCACGCTGCCATATGAGCTGAAGATGGCGTTCGACGCCATGTTCATATAGCACGCCCATATCCAGTTTGATGACCGGCTGGCGTTCTCTACTCGCACCTCATCCAGATAGTATGCGAATTGCCACCCCCAATCGTAGCCAGTCTGCCGATCCCTGAATCCAATACACCGAACCGGTTCGGTCGCCTGTTGGTTGCATTGTCCTGCATATGTTCCATCTAGATAGAAATACGTGTTGCTTCCCGTTCCCACTGCCGTCAGCTGCTGCCAATGGTTCGCGAATGACGAGGAGTCGAGCGAAACGCTGGAATTCGCGGTGACGCCAAAGTGCAGAGTTACGTAACTGCCCAGCAGGCTGGAACTGTATTCCACATGCTGATCTGCATCGTCGCCCTGCCCCTCGAAGAGAACGCCGCCACCAGTGAAATTCATGATCCACGCGCTCAGTGTCCAATTTACCCCGATGGCCGGGTTATTGCCCGTCATTTCGATTCCATTCTTGAAGTCGGAACTGGTCAGATTAAGCCCGCCCCCGGCGATGCCGCCATTTGTCCATGAACAGGCCTCGTGCGTCGCCGCAGAATAACGGTTCGACGTGGAATCGTGAACGGTCGTGCCGCTGGTTTCGTTCATGTGCTCGACCAAAGCGAAAGAGCTCGACCATGTCGCACCATTAGTGGTGTACACTGCCGCAGCGGAAGTGTAGGCGGCATTCGTGTTGCCCCAGCATGCCCATATATAGCTGTTGTTGGTTAGAGCAGGCACCTGCACCCAAAAACAGGAACTGCCGTTAGTATCCCAGCGCTCGATCTCGTAGTTCAAATCTCTTGGATCGTCTGCGGAGGA
>CAZASC010000090.1:0-13936 GCA_964487695.1 uncultured Victivallales bacterium | reverse complement strand
GACATCAAGTCCATGCAGCTGGACGTTACGCCGGCTTTTGCCGCGACACTGCTGTCTCTTGGGAACGACAAAGATAAACTTTACACGTTGGACGAATACAAGAAGTACCTGGTTGTCATCGCCGAATTCCTCGACAAATGCAAAGGTGGCGCGGAGTGCAACGCGATAGCACAAATACAATCGGAATTCACAGTTGCGCAAGGGCGCTTGGGAAAAGGGATGGAAAGAGTTGAAAGCATAGGTTGGTTGCCTCCCGTCACAGCTTCAGCAACGAATTACAGTCTTCTTACTACGAAGATAAACGCCGAGAAGAAGAGCCCCGGTTTCTCCACAAACAAGAACATGCAGTCAGATTGCGAGAGGTTGTCGGATAAACGCCGGGAAATCGCCAGAAATCTTCCAGCGTTAATGACAGCGCGCCTCCCCATCCTGCTTGACGAGAATCGCCTTCCAAAGCCACTCGACGAGAAGAAGAAGTTCTTCGAAGAACCTGTAAACGAAATCACCGCTTTTCTCCATTTCTGGATTGACCAGGTTCTTGTGAACGAAGGTGGCGATGCCGCGGAGGCATTCAAGAAGATGGACTTTGACTATATCCTGAGGATGGAGGACCAGATAATGGATGCGTATGGCAAAGCCGGTCTTGGTGCTGAAAAACCTGCCAACGCACCGCAAGAGGAAAACATGGTGTTCGTTCCCGGCGGATATTTCCTGATGGGACGAAAAGGCGCCGGGCCGAAAGACGACGATTTTCCGATGCAGATTGTTTACGTCAGTCCGTTCCTTATAGATAAGTATGAAGTGTCAAACGCGGCTTACAGAAAGTTTGTTGAGGAGATGAAGAAGAATCCACGTTCGGACGTGGAACATCCCGATTCTTCTCCACTAAAACAACATGACGCCTCCGGATGGAAAGAACAATCGCTGGCCGGCGCCAAGCAGCCTGTGGTCGGCGTTGATTGGTTCGACGCGTATGCCTACGCAAAATGGCTCGGGAAACGCCTTCCCACGGAAGCCGAGTGGGAACGGGCGGCTCGGGGCGCCGATGGACGTATCTATCCATGGGGCGGCGACAAGGATCCAGGCTCGTGCATCGTCAACTGCGAAGCGGGACGCCGCTTCGCCGCACAGGAGATGGATAAACAGAATCCGCCAAAAGCGCCTCCTGCGCAGTCCGATTTTGGTTGCAGTTGCGTCAAAGAAATGGATCTGCCTCCGCCTCAGGCAACAGTTCTCCAAGAGACGACGTGGGATGTTGATAAGGATCTTCCAGATCAGGCTTTGCAGGCCAAAAAAAGTGGGAACTTTGAATGGGACAAGGCATTGGGTAGCCCTTACGGAGTGATGAACATGGCAGGAAATGCGGCGGAGTGGGTTTGTGATTTTTATGATCCCCATTATTATGGGCGATCTCCTGTCGAGAACCCGCAAGGGCCTGAAACCGGCAAGTCGCATGTTTTTCGCGGCGGGTCTTATTTGAGCGATCCAAGTCAACTTGCCGTTTGCTGGCGCGGTTTCAGTCTCTCCAGCCAACCACGCCAAAGCAGGGAAACTGGATACACCTACAGCCATCCTGCCGTCGGAATCCGTTGCGCCAAGTCTATTGCTCTCGTTGCGCAGCACATGGACGGAGACAAAAAGACAGAAGCGAGCGTGAATTCACAAAATTGAATCTGGCAGATCACTTTGCCGGCACTGGCGCTTCGAAAACCCTATAACCTTCGTCGTTAAAAGAAGCTGACTTTTCCGGCCACAGCTCGTCCTCTTTCAGCACCCGCCATGAGGCCTTGCTCTTCAAATTGGAAGTCGATGCGACAAGCGAGACTGAAATATCGTAGGAATTGAGTTTGTTGTACGCGTCATATGGTTTGAATCCAGGCTTTGTGACCCTGATGTTGAGACGGTCGCCATTGAAGTGTCCTCCAAACCGAAAGCAACCATTCGTGTCTGTGACATGTTCAGCGTCGGCGATACATCGGACGGTCACACCTTCGAGAGGATGTCCGATCTCGTCTCTCACTGTTCCTGAAACATAGATTTTGCGGTCGCCAGAAAACATGCAGCCAGCCAGTGGAGCCAGGCAAAGAAGGATCAGGAAAAGATTGAATGTCTTTCTTATAAAGTCTGTTGGTTTCATTTCACCTCTTCAGTAATGTTTGCCCACAGTCTGTCTAATCAAGCAAATTGCCTATTCGTCCGGGCAAATCAAGCAAATTACCTCACATCTCATGTCGCAATGTGTCAGAACCTGTGAAAGGATTATTCATTCATGCTTGCGAACGAGACGGTTTGTGTGCAAAGTAGAAAGCGCTTGCATTGGATTTGACGATATGAATAGCGGTTTTTCGGAAGTTTGGATCGAAAGGTAACAATGAATAAAACGATTCTCATGATAGTAATGTCCCTCGTAATTCTGACGTCGGCAGGTGGAATCTATAGGGCCGATGCTGGAGAGCAATCCCAGAGCCCGAAAAGCCACCATGTTAAGCACGCCGGGAAACACGTCAGAAAACATGCAAAAAAGAATTCCAAGACAGTGCGAAAACATAAGACTGCAAGAAAACACGCCAGGGCAAAGAAAACCCATCGGTCGTAAAGATGGATGATTTGCAGTAATTAAACATGAAAAGATTAGCCGTCACGATGCTCGTGGTAATATCCGGCTGTCTGGCGCTTGCAGCTTCCACGAATAATAATCAGAATGCGACGGTCACGGCTCCTGCGCAGCTTCCCGCAAACTTTGTCAGAATCAAGGTTCAGATAATTCCTGATCGAAACACTATTGGAACAAATCGCTTCCAGTGGCAGGTTCAAGTCAGCTTAAATCAGCAAAACGATGGCGATAGAAAAGGATACACGTCAATCAGCAACAAGATGTTCGTGGCAAATAATAACGGACAACTTTCCGTCAAACTTCCTGTTCAACTTCAACAAAACGCCGTCCATCACATGGCATATCGGGTCACTTGTTTAGGTGGATCGATTTACAACGACAAGGCGAGTCAGTATATAACGGCAGATCAGCCGGAGCGATACGATGTCTCCCTGAATATGATCAGGCGGCAAAGCGGAGGTATCGCGCCCTTGATCAATCAAAATCCGCCCCAAAGAGATCCGCGTCGCTGAGTCGGCGATGCCCGCACCCTGATTGCCGCGCGGACCACGATTACCACGCTGCTCCGCTCCCCGAGCTGCAAAGGCCTTTGACAATTCAACCTGGCAGTCCTTATCTTGTCAGACGATAATTTAGCAATCATTTACGCCGCGACCTTGTCGGCAGGCGAGTACCTTGATGTGTTCGTCCGAACCGGCAACTGCGAGCTACGTCACAGAAGGGCAACCCCGATATTGCTGCGGGATTGTCCCTCGCATCAAACTTTGCAAGACGTAACCGCTCTCTGTGGATAGATGCTTAATCCCTGCCGCCGCCAAAGATGTGCGATGTCGGCGTCGTTATGCTGCACTCGGGCTGTGAGCCGACATTGCAATATGTGTACGTTCCACCACCAGGGCATATTGGCGTCGTTCCGCCCTTGACGTACTCGTTGACTGAATCCGTATTGACTGTATTGCCGTCAGTCAGACGAGCCGCCATTGCATACTGTTCCTTGCCGGCATCAACGATACGAAGATTGTTGATGCAAGCGTTCTGCTGCGACGTGTTACGAGCCTTCACAAATGAAGGTATCGCTATTGCCGCAAGCAAACCGATGATCGCTACTACGATCATGATTTCCACCAACGTGAATCCCATTTTCCTGTTCATTCGCATTCCTCCTTTGTTTGTGGGCTGCGTCCATGCCCGTGACTTTGGTTCCATAATCCTGACCATCGCTACGACTGCTTATATGCAATTGATGTGCCAGTTCATTGACCAGTCAGGCTATAGATCAGGACAAGGCGTACGATTCGACTCGCAATCCCAAAGGAAAAGCGCATATCGGTCTTACGTGTAGTATCGGGGCTTACGCAACATTACGGCTTGATCCCACAAATGGCACATGCCGATTAACCCATGTAGATGCTGTGTATTCTCAGGTTTGCAGAAGTAACATTTTTTTTGCAAAGCACATCAAGGTTTTTATTACGCGGAAACAATTTTGCATCAGCGGTCAACGCTGAGCAATGCTGGCCTGAAGCAAGAAGATTTTATTGGCGATGTTTGGATGGTGGCGGGGAAGGGAATTGAACCCTTGACCTTAGGCTTATGAGTCCTCTGCTCTGCCAACTGAGCTACCCCGCCGAAAATGGATGCTTAAGCTAGATGAAATCATCCAAACTTGTCAATAAATACCCATGAACTGCTCGTTCTTCCTTTCCATCTCGGCGGATGTCGAGATGGTTCGCGCAAGAAGGCTTTCGAGTGGCGGACGGAATTTGGCTTCAATATAGATCTGATATGAAAATATTCCGCGCGATATCAGGATCAGAAAGCGGTTTACCATGAGAAAGAAACGAGACAGCCAATTGTCTCCCATCGCTTTGGGATACGGCGCTGGTATTCCTCGTGTCCTGACGATTTCGTATCCCTCCTGCTCAAGCAATCGGCGGAAGGACGGGAACGTGAACAGGCGCTTATGAGTCAGATCGAGAATGCCCTGTCTCCCATAGTTGAACTGGCCAAACATCAGTCCAAAACGCGGAAAGAAAAAGCCGATGTTCGGCGCTGTAAGAATCAGCGTTGAGCGTTCTGAGAAGCATTTGATACGCAATTGTTCCAGCAGGCGTTCTGGCGAATCAAGATGTTCAAGACAATCCAATGCCAGAATATAGTCGTAATTGGAAAGATCGCCGGGAAGCGCAGGGCTGTCGAGGTCGTGCAAAATGGATCTTGCAACGCTCCCGTTATCCGGGCATACCTTGTCGATTCCAGTCACAACGCAGCCCTTGCCGGTCAGTTCGCGGGCGACAAGGCCTGTGCCGCATGCCACGTCAAGAACTGTGGAGCCTGGTTTCACCCGCGATATGGCCATCGTGTGGGATGACGGATAACCCAGCTTAAGGTCATACAGAAAAGTCTCGCCAGCGACATCGTACCTTTTTTGATATAGAATTCCAGCGAGATGAATCCTGCTTGCCAATGCCGCTACGACTACGTTCCAGGCATAGGCGATGCCATTCACATGGCATATTTCGTCCCCGTAGTATGTTGGAATCGGCAATTCCTTGATGCAAAAGCCACGCATGAGGAATTGAATTATTATTTCGGTGTCGAAATGGAAATCGTTGGTGTTGTACCTGAACGGCAACTGTTTGAGCGCATTGACCGAATAAACGCGGTAGCCTGAGTGGAATTCCGACAGTTTTGCGCCCAGCATCCGGTTCTCGATGGATGTGAGAATCTTGTTTCCAATAAATTTGTATAAGGGCATTCCATCTTTGAGCGCTTGACCGTGCTCCATCATTCGCGAGCCGAAACAGGCATCGGCTTCGCCTGTCAGCACGGGTGTCACCAGCGCCGGCAGTTGCTCAGGCGCATACTGGCCGTCACCATGCAGGAGGGCAACAACGTCAAATCCATTTTGAATTGCGTACTGATAGCCGATCTTCTGGTTCCCGCCATAACCCTGGTTGACCGGATTGAATAGAACCGTGAGTTTCAGGCCGCCGAGAACGTCGCGGCTCTTCAGCGCAAGGTCGAACGTTTTGTCTCCAGACGAATCGTCTATGACAAGGACTTCCGTCTCAGGTGGAAGCTGTTTGACTGGAATTCGCGACAACACCGACCTGATGGTTTTCCCCGCATCGTAGGCAACGACAAAGATCAGCAGTTTCTTCCTCGTGCGGCCGTTCATGCCTTGCGTCGTGCTTGCGGACAAATCATTCATCTCTGGCAGCATAGCATTGCCCGCGAAACGACGCAACTGGCTTGCACAGCATGTATCGGTTGCGGACTGTCTGGCGTAGTGTTAATCTCCAGCGCTTGAAGGCTTGCATGGTTTGAACGACAGGATTGCATGTGCCCAGTCGGATTGAACAGGAAGGATCTAAAATCAAACTTATGACACAAGCAAACGCAAAGTCGACTCCCTGGGCTCTCGGCGTGGTCTGGCTTGCGGCTGCGGTATACGCGCTGGTGTTGTGCATGGCCTGTCATACGAAGTTCGTGAATTATGGCTATGGCGACTTTGATCTTGCCGTGCATTCCCAAAGCATGTGGAACATTTTGCATGGCTCCTTCGATTCCTCCATTCTTGGGATACCTTTCCTTGGCAATCACATGGTGCTTATATTGTTTCTTCTGGCGCCTCTTTACGGCATCTTCTCAAGCCCGTTGATGCTGCTTTATTTGCAAACGATCGCCCTCGCAGCGGGCGCTTTTGGAATCTACAGAATCGCATCGCAGAATCTTCCCGAATGGCTGGCCACCGCTCTGAGCGTAGTCTATCTACTTTACCCGCCGCTCATTTATCTCAATCTGTACGAATTCCATCCGATAGCGCTTGCCGTGCCGCTGCTGATCTGGATGCTATGCTTCTATCACGAGACACGATTTACGCCCTTTCTGGGTTGCATGGTTCTGTCCTTGATGTGCCAGGAAAACGTGGCGCTGATAATTCTCGCGTTCTCTTTCTGTGCTCTGCTCGATCGAAGGCGTGGAAAATGGTTCTGGACGCCGTTTGTATCAGGACTTGTCTATTTCTGCGTCGTCGTATTAGCCGTGATGCCGCGCCTCAACAATAACACGATCCAGTTCGGGAGGTTGTACAATCATCTGGGCAACTCGCCATCGGAAATACTCTGCAATTCGCTTCTTCATCCGATCCGGTTCGCCTGTTACATGCTTGAACCGGCGAAACTGATGTTCGTCAATTCGCTTCTTTCGCCGCTCGCATACCTGAGCCTGCTAAGCCCATTTTCGCTTCTTCCGGCGCTGCCCGCGCTGGCGCAGAGGCTGTTGTCATCGAGAATCACCGAATCATCCATCGCATATCACTACCAGGCCGAATTCATTCCCTTCGTGTTTTATGCCGCCATATTTGGAGCGAAACGGATCCTTGCATGGAAACATCGCCTTGTCCGTCCGACACTCGCGATTGCGCTCATTGTTCTGCCGCTGGTGACCATTATCGCCGGCGGCGTTCCTGGCGCGCTTCTAAAGGCTTGCCGCAGTTCACCACAACAAGCGTCCATGCGCGCTCGGAACGACGCTGTTCTGGCGTCCATTCCGGATCAGGCTTCTGTTCTGTCAACATTCACGTTCCTGCCAAAACTGGCGAACAGGTCGAGCCTGTACTCGTTGCACCACGTCTATATTGGAGGATACACTCTTTCGGATGTTGCTTATCCCACGCCTGAGACGGATTTCTTAATCATGGATACGGCCGACGCTCTGATCTTTTCGCATGGCGGATTCTACAGCCCGGACAGTTACATTCGTCTCCAAAAGTTGATTACTCAAAAGCATTGGTCGGTGCTCAGCCAGTGCGATACTCTACTTGCGCTGAAACGCGGACAAACGGATGACCCTCAGCTGCCTCTCGCAAAGGCTGTTCAAATCCCTTCAAACATCAATCGAAACGTGCATCAGGAGTGGTCTGAACCCTTTCCGGCGGATGCGCAAGCGATGGCTCGTCTTGTTGGTTTCAACGTCAGCCAGGCACGAGGAGGCGACACGGCTCTCCTGACGCTTTATTGGGAAGAATCGTCCATGATCGCGTCGGATTTCGACATGTTTGTCGTTATAAAATCCAGTCGCGACCGATTCTATTGCGGAGTCCTTTCACCCGGAAGCAGGATATGGGCCCCGCAAAGCTGGCCTGTCGGAGTGCTCATTGCGGATGTGCACAGAATTCATCCGTACTCGCAGATCACGTCACCCGACGAGCTTTCTCTTGAAGTCCTTCTTTCTCCGGTCCGTTGACAGCCGTCATTCGCGCAGCATTGCGCCGAGCAGATTGCTGTATTGATCGGTCCAGGGGCGGGGCAGGTTGCGCTCATCCATTGTCTGACTGTTCCAGCCCATCCTGTGGACGAGCACTGTGATATCATTCCGATTTTGAGAAAGGGCCATCCAGAATGTTGTGTCGGCATCAGGCTGAACATGACCGGCATTGTTGCAGTCGCAAGCGTAGAGACCGGCCGCACGCGCCCCGCTATAAACAACTGGCACAAGATCAAGCACCTTGTTGGATACGTGCATCAGCAGCAGCCCGTCTTTTCCCAAGACCCTGAAGTATTCGTGTAGCGCTTCAACAGTCAGCAAATGAACGGGAATCGAATCGCTGTTGAAAGCGTCCACGACGAGCAGATCGAGGGAAGAATCCGGCATGTGCCTGAGCGAAATCCTTCCGTCGCCGAAGACAAACTCAAGTTTCGCGCCTTTCTTTCGCGCCTCTGCGAGATAGGTGAAGTTCTTATCCGCTATCGGAAGATTGTCGCGGTCCAGCTCGAACATCGTCAGGTTCTGCCCCGCACCTGCGTAGGTCGTGAGTGCGCCGGTTCCCAGGCCGATCATGCCGATGCTCTTGAAGTGGAAGTTTGTAGAGGCCATGACCTCGGCGGCGGGAGTTGATTCGTGGTAGTAACCGAGCGGTTTTCCGACATTCGGGCCGGAGGTATACTCTCGTCCATGCAGAGTAGTGCCGTGTTTGAGATAGCGCAGATCCCCTTTGTCTGTAACATGATAAATGCCGTAGAAATTTCTGAATCGTTGCACCGTCTTCGATCCCATCGCAAGGTCTTCCGTCCAATGCATGGCGATTGCCGCGACTGCGAGAATCAACGCGAATTGCCCTGGATTAGCCGACATCCGTAACATGGCGAGAGCCATCGGCACGGCAATCAGCAGCATGACGAGCATGGGATATTTGTCACCGATGCACGGGAAATGACCAGCCAACATCGGAATGACCGTCACTGCTGCCACCGAAACAATAAGGCATGCAATCACGTCTGGTCCGCTCCTTTTGATGACGGCCTCAGTCGGAGCGGCGTTTGTCCGTGATTGACGTTTCCTGCTTTGGGCAATAGCGACTATTGCGATAACGAGCGCGAGCGGATACTCCACGAATGTCGTGCTCACCATTGGAATCAGCCAATTCACGAGGATGCTTCCCGCCAGGCCACCTGCGGCGACAAGAAGATAGAATGTTGTTAGAGATTCCGGGTTCTCCGGCTTGGAGAGAATGAGTTCGCCATTGCATCCGACGCATATGATGAACAACACGAGTAGATGCAGGAGTATCAGAAACGGCGGCGGCACTCCTAATCTCAACTGCGTCATAAGGTGCAGAAAAATTCCAACTATGACGGCCAGATACAGCGCTCTTTTCATCCATGCCGGATACCAGGGTGTTCGCTTGAACGTGACAACGAAACTCAACAAATAAACGCTAAGCGGCAAGACCCACAGGAACGGCACTGAAGCAATATCGAGAGTGATGACATTGGTTGCCGCCAGCAGCAGGACCGGGCCGGCGAGTCCCAGCAGGAAATATCCTGTCATCGCCGATACCTCGAGTCGTTCCTGGCGGGGCTCTTTGGCGTCGGCTTTGCCGACGCTCCGAAAAGGCGTGCATAGTAACTGCAGCAACGCGACGATGACATAGCCAGCCCGCCAGACGTCCCACTGTGCGTCGAGTTTTAGAAGGGGTTCAAGCGCGAACGGATATGTCAGCAGTCCGAGAATGGATCCAAGGTTTGACGCGCCATACAGCACGTAGGGATTATCTCTTTCGGGCAGGCGGGATTCGGAAAGCCAGCGTTGCAAAATGAGACTGGTGGTCGAAAAGACAAATACCGGCAATCCAACCTGTGACAACAAAACCGCAAACACGGACAGGCAAAGCGGGAGATTGTGAAAAGGTTCATCCGGAATCTGCAGGCGGGAGTGCATGAAAAATAGCGGCGCCAGAAGCAGTATCCAGTGCATTTTCGCGTATCTTGCAACACCGAGCCACCGTTGCATAGTGTGTGCGTAGATGTAGCCTGCCAGCAGCATTGCCTGGTAAAATACCATGCAGGCGCCCCATACGAGATAGCTCCCGCCGAAAACCGGAAGCAGCAGCTTGGACGTCATCGGTTGGATTTGGAAGAAGAAAAAAGCGCCCAGAAAAGCGACAGCATGGAAGATCCATATTCTCTTCATGCGCCACTATATCTCGATGATTCTGTTCTCGTGCCCTTCGCCTTCAACTTCCCCGAGATACTGTGTGGTCTTATATTCATTCACAGTGTTGAGTTTGTGAAGAATCTTGCCCAGCTCTTCCACGGCTTCGATGCTGCCCTCAACGAGGTCGTTGAGGGTCGCATCATCACTTTTCAATCTTCTTTGGACTATGCCAAGGTTCGCGAGCAACACGGTTGCCGGCTGGCCGAGATGGTGGCATGCGGCGCCGAGGCTCTCCAGCATCACGCGTGTGCGTTCGGCTTCCCGCTCTGCCTGCTCGGCGCGTTTACGGTCGCTGATGTCAATGAACGAGAAAACGACGCCCACGGGTTCGCCTTCGGTGTTGCGATTACATGCCGCCGAGACCTGAACGTCGAAATCGCCGCCGCCTGCCTTTTGAGCCTTCGTTTCGCCCATCCATGTCTGGTGCTCGCTCAGTACCTCCGTTATCATCCTGCCCGCCGCGTCCTTGTCGCTCAGGAGCGTCCGGATATCCTTTCCAAGGAGTTCATCCGGATTTGGATACTCCCACATGCGCACCACGGCTGGATTGATGTATTCGATCATCGCGTCAAGGTCCACAACTGCAATACCATTCCAGGAGTTTTGGATCGCGTTGTGTTCAGTCCTCAGCATTTCCTCTGCCTGCCTTCTCGCTGTTATGTCGCGGATAAAGAAGCAAAGGTGCATGTCGCCAAGGCGCAACTTGTTGACGGATATTTCGGCGGGGAAGTAGGTTCCATCCTTGCGGATGCAATAGGCCTGAATCAAAGTGAAGCGCTCGTTTTCCAGATTCTCGCACAGCGTTTGCAGGAGAGTGTCGTCCGATCCTGAAACCACGTCAAAGACGTTCGAGTCCAGCAGTTCATCGCGGCCATAAAGCAGAAAGTCAATTGCGCGCACGTTGACGTCAATTATCTTGCCCTTCATCGTGCAAATAAGAGCGGCATCGTAAACACTTTGCAGCAACTCGTTATAACGATCTTCCGCCGCGTCCTTGGACTTGGTAACGATGCGGCGATGCCGCTGCGTTGGCGTCGCTATGATAACCCCTTTTTTTGTCGGAATATCCGGCACATCGGGGATCAAATCTATGCGTATAGTACGCGACAGTTTTTGTTGGTCAGACATGATGAAACCTCAATAATCGCCAAGCGGAGACACAAAAGCCCCGCTCCACGCTTATCGTTCCTCCGTCTATAATGTTGAAGCATATAACCATCGTGCATGCTGAGTCAAGCCAAGTAGTTGCACCATAATACGTGCGTAATGACTATTTGTCTTAACACGGACTTGCAAGGATGCTTCATGAACAGCGGCTGCAAAGGATTGCAGCCCTCCATTGCGTGATCTACAGAGTCTCGATGTCTCAATTTGGAGGGCGCGAATCCTTTCGCGCCGCATCCATAAGGTTGTTCCTGATGCGTACGTGTTGAGTACCAAGTCTTACGCGCAGATTATGGTTGCGTAAAAAATGGAATGGATTGTCTTACAGCCGTTATGATAAGATCGTAGCAGCTAAACCACCAAGAAAGGCAGGATGTTCCCGATATGTTGTACTACGCGTTTCTGTTGCCGGCTCTGATTCTAGCAGGCATCGCCACAATGTTGACCCATAACACGTTTGCGCGTTATTCCAAGGTGCGGGCATCGTCAGGAATGACCGGTGCACAGGCGGCCGCGCATATGTTGTCGTCGCAAGGGATTTCCGACGTGACTATTGAGCCGGTTCAGGGATTCCTGTCCGATCATTATGATCCAACTTCCAAGACTTTAAGGCTGTCACCCGGTGTGTACGGCTCGGATTCGCTCTCGGCGATAGGCGTCGCCTGTCACGAAGCCGGCCATGCACTTCAGCACGCGGACGGTTATGCGCCACTCCATTTGCGTTCCGCGATGGTGCCAGTGGCCCAGTTCGGCAGTTTCGCTCCGTACATATTGATGGTGGCTGGAATGCTTTTCCATGCCTTTTTCCTGGTCAAACTGGGTGCGTTGTTGTTCGGAGCATTCGTCCTCTTCTCTCTGGTGACTTTGCCGGTGGAATGGAACGCCTCGGCGAGAGCGAAAGCGTTGATGACAACTACCGGAATCGTATCGCGCGACGAGCAGGAAATGGCCGGCAAGGTATTGAACGCAGCTTTTTTGACTTACCTCGCGGCGGCATTCACAGCTCTGATGCAGTTCCTCTACTTTCTGCTGAGATCAGGACTCCTGGGCGGGCGCAGAAACAATTAAGATTTTACCCATGACCTTTCTTTCAGCTTCAAGTCGCATTCCGACTTGTCCGCGTAGCCTACTGGCGAAGCAGGAAGCCAAGGGCAACGCCCGAACGACCCTGAAAGGGTCGCATTCCACAGCTCAGGGCAACGCCCTGAGGAAAATGGATAAGAAGAAATTGAGGCCGGTGGGAGCGAAGGATGAACGAAGGTCGATCTTCGCTCCATTTGGCCTCAATGGTTTTGTTTTGATGTCGCATGGTTCCGGGGTTGCACCCCGGCCTTTTGAATTGCACCCTTTCAGGGTGCTCGAAGAAATGCCAACGGCATGATATGAACTGCCCAAAACGCCAGCCAAAATAGCGGAAGAAGCGATTCAACCAATCCAGATACGTCTGTTCGGTGCGATACGAGTAATGCCGCAATTGAATCAGCTTTCTCACCGCGTCCAGTACGTCCGTCTTCCGAAAGCTTCCGGACGGTTCCGGCGCAACAAGAGTGATTGCGTTTGTTGTGCCCGAATCCGTCATATAATTTGTGAAATACAGACGCACAGCCTTCTCCGCCTGATCGAGTTGCCAGTCTTCCACGTTCAGGTTCTCGATGAAGATCGTGAGCCTGTCTTCCAAGGTGACACCTTCTCTTCCCGGAACCTGAGACAGGAATCTTCTTACCCATGCCACGTAGTAGCGGGCATGCTTTTCAGCCACAATACGGCTTTTGAGCAGATACTCACCGAATCTGGCAAGTTCTAACTCACTCTCTCTATTCAAGTTATGCATCTTACCTCCTTTGCGCCCGGATAGAACCACTGGTCCTATCATCCCAACGAAGACCAAGTAGCTCAGAAAAACTGTTGTTTTCTCACCTCATTTACCCAATTTGAACCTGTGATAGGACCACTGGTCCTAATCCGGTTAAACCGACCTTTTGCCAAGTTCCGGGCGCTCTGAACTTCTGATCGCCCCACTATATATATGGAGTAATTTCCAGACCGTATTTCCGGAAATATCTTTATAATTCCTGCGTGCCCATAGTCCCACTTCCTTACAACACTCTGTTTATCAGGCAGATATAGCCGTTACTACGGAACGGCATCTTCTTGATCGTATCTTGACTCATACCGGCAATATGGGAGAATAACAGCATCGGGAGGATTGATGAGCTGCCCACTAAAACTCAAGTTCCAGCGCCAAGCAACCCATCAAAGGTAAACTTGTTACATACAATAGTTGGCTCAGGATGATTATGAATGAGAACAAAAATGGATCGACACTCGTCGTGAGCCCCGTCTTTCGGGTTTTGGCAGCAGTTTTGGCCGTCCTTTGCACTCCCGTCTTGGTCGTAGTGTTTCTAGTCGAGGGAATCAGATCGTGGAAATTCTTGTTCTCAGGGCCAGTCTTTCTTGTCCTCATGGTTTATGTCGCGGCAACGGGAAAAGCACCAAGTTGTTTCCCTTTCAGTGCTAGGAAGGCGACTAAGAAAGCCAACCAAGCCTCGGATGCGACTTCGGAACCCGCGCAGGACGCGGATTCCTCGCCGCATCAAGGCTGACGTTGGCCAATATATGAGTAGATGGATCAAACGCATTGTTGTTTGGGTGGGCATC
>CAZASC010000089.1:208-13947 GCA_964487695.1 uncultured Victivallales bacterium | reverse complement strand
GCTTCTGGGGTCATGTCTGTATATTTATACAATCATATTGACGCGGGGTGACGGATTTGATTGGGTGAGAAGATGGCAAGAGCATTAAGATTGAATACATGTGGCGGTTGGTATCATGTGACAACGCGCGGGACGGAGCGGAAGGTTGTCTACAAAGATGATGCTTGTTACGTGCATTTTCTTGAGCTACTCGAGGAAATGGTTGAGCGGTTTGGGGTGAAAGTTCATGCATATGTGTTGATGCCGAATCACACGCATTTGGTGGTGGAGACTCCAGGAGGGAATCTAAGTGCGGCGATGCAATGGCTGAACGGGTCGTACTCGATGTGGTTTAACAGGCGAGAGAAGCGGGTGGGGCCGCTGTGTCAGGGTCGATTCAAGGCTGTGATGTTTGAAGGAAAGACAGAGGCCTGGAGCGTAACACGGTATGTGCATTTGAATCCGGTAAGGGTGAAAGGGCTGGGATTGGATAAGGGAAGGACGAAGGCTGAGGCGTTGGGAATAATAGCGGTTGCTCCTGAAATGTTGAAGAAGCGGCGAGATGTTCTGAGGGAATACAGATGGAGTTCTTATCCGAATTATGCCGGATGGCGGCGTGAACCGAAATGGTTGACAGTCAATGAGGTTCTCGCTGGCGGAGAGGCGTCAAAGGTGGATGGGCAACGTGCGGCATACCGGAAACATGTGGAGTCGGCGCTTGGACAAACTATTAATGAGTCTCCGTTGGAGCGAGCAGCGTCGGGGTTTCTGCTGGGGAGCGAAGAGTGGATGGAACGGATGAGACGGTTGCTGTCCGGCGACCGGAAGGAACAGAAAGCGTTCAGGGAATTGGAGAAGCGTCCTGAATGGAGACATGTGCGAAGAGCTGTTGAGACAGTGAAGAAAGAGAAATGGGTGAATTTCCGTGATAGGCATGGCGACTGGGGTCGCGATCTTGCTTTCTACGTGGCAAGACGACGATGTGGGTTAAGCTTAAGGCAATTGGCGGAAGAATCGAAGATGTCGAACTACTACGCAGTGGCCCAGTCCATAACAAGGACTGCCGAACGCCTTTCAAAAGATAAATCGCTGAGGAAGATATTGGAGGACGTTGTTAATTGTATAAATATACAGACATGACCCCAATAACCACCCATGACCCCAATAACCACCTGCACCAATCTAACCAGCGTCACAATGTTTGATGGTGTGACGAGCATCGGGGAGGCGGCATTCGGTCACTGCTACAGTTTAACAAACGTGACGATTCCCAGTAGCGTCACCAACATTGGGATCAGTTCATTCGTGTATTGTACGAATCTCACAAGCATCTATTTCAGAGGCAATGTTCCCAGTATTGGTATGTCTGCGTTCGACCGCGACCCCAATGCGATAATCTATTACTTGCCGGGAACAACAGGTTGGAGCACGAATGCTGGTGGTCTTCCCGCGTCCTTATGGCGACCCCAAATATCCGAAGACGGCAGTTTCGGCGTTCAATCCAATCAGTTCGGCTTCAATATCAACTGGGCAAGCGGAATGGTCGCGGTCATAGAAGCCTGCACAAATCTGACTGATTCAGATTGGACTCCAATTCAAACCAACACCCTCAGCGCGAATTCAACTTATTTCAGCGACCCCAACTGGACAAATAAAGCAACTTGTTTCTATCGGATTGTATGGCAGTAAGGACTTGGAGGCATCCTAATTTGAGGGCGTGGCATCAGGATTTGACTGCGATGACAAAGGAAAGTCTGAAGACCCGCTTGGAATGCAAAGATCCTGCGTTCTTGCCTGCGGCGCCGAGCCAATCCAACCAAATCAAAACAGTGAGGAAGGATCATGAGCCAGTGCGAGACTGGTTTTTGCGAAACGAACCCAAATAACATTCAAATCCAGGTTGCCTCGTTGTATTGATCGCGTATTCAACCAAGAAGACCTCTCCCGCTGCGTACTCAAACGTTCAACTGTTATTGATTGTCAAGATAAACGATGTGTGGCAGTATAACGCGCCTTGAATCAAATCAGGAGATAGAAACGATGAAACAGACGTGTTTGCTCTCGTATATCGGTGTATTACTTTCAGTGTGTTCAATGGCTTTGTCGCAGGACTCAGCATCGTATCGCGGACCCAATCGCAACGGCGTATATTCGGACCCTGGAATGAGGACCAATTGGAAGGAAAAACCGCCGACAGTTTTGTGGCGCAAGGACATGGGCTACGGCTTCTGCGAAGCTGCAGTTGCAGGCAAGAAACTGGTCACCGCCGGATACGTACAGGACACCGGAAAAAGCACTGTCTCTTGTCTTGACGCCGACACTGGGAAACAGCTGTGGCAGACCGAATACGCCGATGCGAGCGGTGGTCCGAGGGGAAACGTTGTGGGCCCGGTCGCATCGCCCGTGATCGATGACGGGCGCGTGTACATGGTGGCGGCAATGGGCGCCATATATTGCTTTGATCTCAATACCGGTGCGAAAGTCTGGGAGAAGGTCGCCAACAAGGATTCAGGCAAAATGTACGGCCAGTTCGGCGATGGAGCTTCGCCCGTGGTCATCGGTGATCTGGTATTCGCCCATCTTACCACAGGAACGAACTCTGCGGCATGGTTCGCGTACCAGAAGAAGGATGGCGCCTTGGCTTGGTCCCGTCCTGTGACGACGAGACTTGGCAAAGAGGACAGCGCGGATAGAAGTTACTCTCCCGTGGCGCCATGCAAAGTGAACGGCCAGCCGCATGTGCTCCTTATATCCGATTCCGCCATCGAATGTGTGTCGCTTGACAAGGGTGCTCTCGCATGGACTCATTCCATATCGGATCTGGAACTCAGCTTTGGTCCGTTTTCCGAACCGGTGTTCTTTGCTGATGACAAGTTTCTTCTCGGTGTGTGGTATGCCAGCAAGGCGAACCTGATAGCATTCCAGATCAATAACGACGGATTAACGCGGTTGTGGACAAGCAAGGCCATGGGCAAGGGCGCGTACACATGCGTGACCTGCAACGGTTTTGCCTACGGTTATGGATTGAAAGGTCTGACTTGCGCGGACTTGAAGGACGGAAAGTCTAAATGGGATTGGCGTTCGACCGATCCTAAAACGCAGAAGGATCAGGGTGAGATTATCATGGTCGGCGACAAGATCGTGTGGGTGTCGTCTTCCGGTACGCTTTATGTTGGCGCCGCAGTTCCGGAAAAGCGCCCTTTTCTTGGAGACTTCAAAGCGGTCAATAATTGCGGGAAAGATCTTAAGAAGGACAAAGCCGGATATAACAACGTCATCACTGCGCCAGTACTTGCGGATGGTCATTTGTATCTGCGCGCTTCGTGGGGCGAACTTGTTTGCGTAGACCTCAAGTAAGCTGCGCGGCAGCAGGTTGCAAAAGTCTTAACCGGACCGATTCAGCTTTGGAGCCGGGACGCCCCGTCCCTGTTTAATGGAACAGCCACGTTGAGAGCCGCCGACATAAGCTCTTGCACGGCTGTTCCCGGTAAAACAGCAGATGCTCCTTTTGCTGGATCGCAATCATATCGCCAAGGATCGCAAGACCTTCTGCAATGGATGCATCTTCATTACTCCCGACGATGCTAACAGAGCTTTTCGCTTTAGCGTTGCTACGTTTTTCGGCTTGCTTGCGCAACATGGAGATGGTCGGACTGAGATCGAGTTCGGGCGCAAAGCCAACTCGCGTTACCGGCGGCAGATTGGTGGAAAGCAAGGCCACACTGGCGGTGATGTTTTCCGGAATGCGCGGCGAAGGTAGAAGAATATCTGGACAAATTCCCTTACACTGCGGAGATTCGCCCGAGACGCGGTAGTACGCTATGTTCGTTACCTTGATTGCACCATAATTTATGTCTCGTCCGAGCCTGTACGTGGTCTGACAAATCCCCTTGCCGTACGTTCTTGAGTCTCCCACGATCGCAGCTCGTCCGTAATCCTGAAGCGCACCGGCGAGAAATTCCGAAGCTGAAGCAGTGTACCGATTCACCAGAACCACCACAGCGCCGGTGTATGTCAGGCTGGATTCCGGAGCATCGAGAACTTCAAGTTTGCCGTCCGTCGCGATTTGAACTACCGGCCCCGCGCCGATCAAAAGTCCAGCGACCCCGGCCGCTTCCACGGTGTTGCCGCCGCCATTATTACGCAGGTCCAGCAGCACGCCATCAACATTCTGAGCGATCATCTCCCGAAGAACTGCGGTGGTATCGGCGGCTGAACTCAATCCTTTTTCGCCAGCTGTCAGCTTTGTTCCGTCCCCATAGAAAGCCGGGATACAGATGATTCCAAGTTTCTTCATTTGCCCATTATTGGAAAGCTGCGCGATGTTTGAGCTGACGAGTAACTGCTCCGGATTTACTTCGTCACGAATCAGGGCAATTCGTCTTGGCGTTGCGTTTGGAGCCGGACTCGTAACTGTAAGCACAACCTTCGTGCCTCTCTTGCCGCGTATCAGTTTTGCTATCTCGTGGGCTGGTTTGCGGGAGACGCTTTCCGGAGCATCGTCACCTTGTGCCACGGCAAGGATCCTGTCGCCGGGCTGAAGCTTGTCAGTGCCTGGGTCGCGGGCGGCGGGACCGCCTGGCCAGATTGCGGCTATTTCAGCGACACCGTTCTCCGTGGAAAGGGTCGCGCCTATGCCGACAAGGGAATGCATCTCCTGGATGTTCTGCTCGTCGAGCATGGTTTTTGAGACATATTCCGAGTAGGGGTCGTATGCATGGGCGAATGCGGAAAGGTAGCTCTGCAGTACTGTTTCCGAATCGGCGTTGTGCATGGCTGCGAGAACCTGTTTACCGTCCTTATACGATCCGCACCGAGTCCCGACACGTTGCTCGAATGTCTGGAAAACTTCATATGCGAATCCGATGTCGCCTTTCGTCAGGGCAGCGCCCAGACGATTCTCTCGTAATCTGAATTTCTCGACGTCGGAAGAAAGAAAATATTCGTGGTCGCAATCCAGCGTCGAGAGATAATTCGTCCATGCCATGCAGGAAATCGTCTGGTCAACAGGATGGTGTGACATGTGTTTTACCGCCAGCATTCGGGCAAAGGCCTTGGCGATTCCGGGATAATTGGGTTGTGGTTTAAGAGTTTCGTCATTCCCCAAAACCTGACCTAAGAATGCCATGAGCGCCACAAATATCGCAATACGATGTTTATCGTGCATGTTCAATGTCCGCTCAACTTTGCCAGATCATCTGGAGTATTGACGTTGAGCCACGCCTCGGCAAGATGTTCAGGAACTGTGGGCGTCATAACTTTTGTGAACCGCGCAATATCGGATGGGCGGTCACATTGCTCAAGGAGATGTCGGGCGCGGAAATCGTAATGGGCAAAAAGCGGCTCGAGCAGGTCGGTATCCGGCGATTTCGGGACAGACGCCCAGATACCTGGAGCGCGAGTGGAAAGCAGCCATTCGATGGCTTGCGCCGAAAGCTTCGGAAGGTCGCAGGCGAGAAACAGCCACGAAGCGAAAGGCTGCCAGCGCATTGCCGAGAGCATTCCGGAGATCGGCCCCGCTCCATGCATGGCGTCTGGCAGAACGGTCATTCCAGCAAGCGCCGCCGGGGCGGCGGCTTCGCCGAGCAAAATGACATCGTTCACAAAAGGCCGGGCAGTCGCCACTGTTCGTTCCAGCCACGTACTGCCAGATTCCGTGATGAGATGTTTCGGCCCGCCCATCCGGCTGCTTTGACCGCCTATCAGCACTCCGGCGTATAACGGGGCGCTGTACCTCATATTCTCCAGCATGGAATCTATAATGCCAATGGCGATGCGGGCGCGGTCATCGTTGGGGCCCATGACGTGCCGCACATCATCCGCTTCAGGAGGACACAACTCGTCCGCCGTTTTTTTGAGCCAGATTTTGTTGGGAACAGGCGTAGATTTATGCCCCTCGACCAGGATGATATCGTAGAAAGGTGCTACAAGCGGCAGAATATTATGAAGACTGGTTTCATCAGTAAGGTGCAATCTTATGAAACTTTGATCCGGGCCGGTGAGTATCGCATCGGCTCCACCGTTGAAAAACCGGTCCGAATCCTTTCCCGGCCGGTCAATGTTCAAGCCATGAACATCATGCTTGATCACGGCTATTCTCAGTCTTCTGGGGGTCAATCTGTGGATGACTTCCTCAATTAAAGTAGTTTTGCCGCTGCCGCTCCAGCCGCAAATGCCGAATACCGGTAAATTCCACTGAATCATCTTTTTCGTCCATCTCTGGCCGGATCGCAGTCCGATTGATCGCCTCGCAGTTTGCTCAACCCGTGAGTTAGAGCCGGAAGAATCGCATCGAGGTTCTCAACGGCGCCGCGTTTGGAGCCAGGCAGGCTGACTATGAGCGTTGAGCCGTTGATGCCTGAAACACTTCTCGACAGCATGGCGTGTGGAGTCTTTTTCATTGATACCCTGCGCATGGCTTCATCCAGTCCGGGGGTGGGGCGGGTAATCACTTCCGTAATGGCTTCTGGTGTGACGTCACGTGGCGAGAAACCCGTGCCACCAACGGTAACGATCAGATCAATAGAATGCCCGTCGGAATAATGTCGAAGGTATTGCGCGATTTGCGATTGTTCATCAGGCAGCACTTTTGTCTCGTATATGTGAGCTGCCAGCTTTTGTTGAAGTTGATCACAGACCGCTGGGCCGGCTGTATCTTCAGCTTCGCCTTTTGAACAGCGGTCGCTGATAGTCAGTACGACCGCCTGGAATTGTGAGCGCGGGACAAGATGGAGGATTTTCGCCTCGTCGCCCGGCCACACTTTGCCGCCTTGCATAACCCTGGCGAACAGACCGAGTCTTGGCATTATGCAGTCGCCGGTCTTTCTGAATATCGCACACCGTGTGTGGCAGACTTTGCCGATCTGTGTTACAGACAGCTCCACATCAGAGGCAATTCGCAAGCGGCTTCCAAGTCCGATATCCGTCAGGTCGATGCCGGAAAGGATGACGTTCTCCGCGAAAGCTCCCGGCCTGAGATCGGGAAGTCCTTTTCCCTGTAATCGCGTTATATCAGCGGCGTCCAGAATGCTGACTTGGCGATGCCACTCGCCTGCGTGGGCATCGCCCTCGATTCCATGATTCCGGACAAACCTAACGGTCCGACGCGAAGTTTTTTTCATGCCCTTTCTGGGGCTCGAGCATAAGGCTTCGACTCTTTGCAGCCGTTGTGTTTTCGTGAGAGGCATACCGTCAGAAGGGATGAGAAAATTGCCGTGTTCGCCGCGTGAGGTCACGCGGCCTACAGTTTTACCGGCTTTTCTCATCGTTTTGTAGGCCCGGTCACCCGACCGGGCGACTTCTCCGCTTTGCCATGTTACCGCTACTCCAGTCAGGAAAGCTTTTCGATCGGCTTGGTGTTTGGGCACACATGTTCCTGTCGGATCCGCGGATTGGCCCATCTCACTGCGTTGGCTATCACTTTCATGACATTCTTGTCATGATAGATGGGATACGTTTCGTGCCCGGGTCGGAAATAGAAAATGCGGCCGTGACCGCGTTCCCAACAGCAGCCGCTGCGAAAGACTTCGCCGCCTTGGAACCATGAGATAAAGACGAGTTGATCCGGTTCGGGAATATCGAAACGCTCGCCGTACATTTCTGTGTGCGGCAACTCGAAGTATTCGCCAATTCCCTCGGTAATTGGATGTGAAGGGGCGATATTCCACAGTCGCTCCCTTTCGCCGGCCTCCCGCCACTTGAGCGAGCAGGTCGTTCCCATCATGCGTCTGAATATCTTCGAGAAATGGGCTGAATGCAGGCAGATGAGCCCCATGCCTTCGAGCACGTTCTTCTGCACGCGGTCGATGATTTTGTCGTCAACCTTGTCGTGGGCCATGTGGCCCCACCAGGTCAGGACATCGGTTGATTTGAGCACGGCTTCGGTGAGGCCATGCTCGGGTTCCTCAAGAGTGGCAGTGCGCACGTCCATGTCGCCTTCAGTTTTAAGCGCCTTGGTTATGGTCGCGTGCATGCCATCGGGATAAATGTCTTTCACTGCCTTGTTGTTCTTCTCGTGGATGAATTCGTTCCAGACGGTCACTCTGATTTTCTTGGTCACAATATTCTCCTTTTCCTATGGAATACGTCCCGGCGGTCGGTTTGATTGTGATTGTTAGGCGAGAGGGCGATGAATTGCAAACTCGAACTGAAGGGTTTCCGCTATCCACGAGTGTGATGCTCGACAAAGTCCGTTGCGTTCCTGGTCTGAATGTTCAAAATTGGGCCAAGTGAGATCAGCTAGACTCGAATCGGCAGGATCAGGAACGGGAAGCCCTGGCGGTAGAGGCGGCGTTGGAGAGCGAAGACCACATAGTTGTGAAGCAGGCGGTTCACCCACGATTCGTTCGAGAACACCAGTTGTCCTCCGAAAATGACCGCCTGCGGGTATTTATGCAGCAGGGAGACGGCAATTTCCTCCGCCGTGGTCACAATATCGGTTCCAAGTTCCGTCCTGGCCTCCGCATAGTAACCGCTTCTTCGCATGTAATTGACGTATCGCTGCCCGTCCATTTCGACGTGCTGCTTAAGATTCTCTATCTCCGTGGAGCCCTTGAAGTTTCCGGCGTCAACCACCCCGACCTGGACAAAGACAAAATTCCTGAAGACTCGCGGAAACATGCGCATGATCCCAAGCAGCGTGTGGAGCCCCAAACCGTTGAAGCCGCTAACCATCACAATCGCCGTCTTTGCTTTCGGATCGAACGCCGGCGCCGGCTTGCCATCGTCCTTGACCGGAATCTCTGCAGCGGCGACAAGATCGTCAAGCCGCCTCAGATCCACTGCCGTCTTGTCGTAATGATGCTTTACCCAGAAAGCCACCGCTACGAGAAAACCGGTAACCAGCAATGTGATCCAGCCACCGTCCCAGAACTTTATTATGGCCAGCGAAATCAGGATAAAGCTCGTGAGTATCACTCCGATTCCATTGATCAGTAATCTCCTTATCCAGTCTGATACGACCGAACGGTTCTGCCACCAGTGCCGGACCATTCCAATTTGGGAAAGCGTGAACGTGATGAACACGTTGATGCTGTATAGAACCACCAGGAGAGCCACCACACCTTTTGAGAACAGCACCAACAGGAATGCCGCGCCTCCCATGAGAATGACACCGTTCTGTGTGACGAAGCGATCGCTCAAACTCGTAAACCGGCTGGGAAACCATTTGTCCAGCGCCATGTAGGAGAGCACGCGCGGGCCGTCAATGAAACCGGCCTGAGCCGCGACGAAAAGCAGCGTAGCTTCGGAGAAGAGAGCCAGCAGTACGAAAACGAATTTAGCAGTCCAGTGCCAATTGCCTGCCATTTGTTCGAAAACGACGGCGTTGAGCGTCTTGTTCGGCTCCGGCACCACACGGTACATGAGATACATAATAAGCAGACCTGCGACAGTAACGGCCAGCGATACGGCCATGTAGACCATGGTTCGTTTTCCCGTTTCCACACGCGGTTCGCGGAGAATCGGCATGCCGTTACTGACGGCCTCAATTCCCGTATAGGTGCCGGCGCCCATGCTGTAAGCGTGCAGAACCAGCAGAAACGTGCCCATCAACCCGAGATCCATTCTGGCGGCTCTGACTCCGCTGGACACATCCGCCGCCAGTTTCGGCAATTCCGGAATATGGACGAAGATCGAATACAATATTGCGAAGGCGTGGGTCACGAGAAAGAGCAGAAAGACGGGCACAAACGGCAGCACGGATTCCTTGACTCCGCGAAGGTTGACAAGACTCAATAGAACAACTCCTGCCAAAGCAAAAATGAGTCTATACTGCTGGACCGATTCCGGCAACATGCTGAAGATCGCTTCACTGGCGCTGGCTATTGAGAGTGCGATCGTCAGTATGTAGTCCACGATCAACGCGCAGCCTGACACCATGCCAAGCTTTCGCGAAAGCAATTTGCTGGCGACTAGATAGCCGCCGCCGCCGGCCGGGAACACCTCGATGATCTGGGAATAGCTCGCACAAATCACCATGATAGTGATAACGGTGGCCAAAGCGACGAAGACACTCAGGCAGGTATGCTGCCGAAGAGCCAGAAACGCGCTTTCCGGGCCGTAGCAGGATGAGGAAAGGCCGTCCGCACCCATGCCCACCCAGGCGAAAAGAGCTACAAGCGAGATATTGCGAAACAGCGAATGGTCGGACAGGTCACGGGATTTGCCCATCACCAGGTTCTTCAGCGTTTTTGTCCAATTTACACCCACGTCTCATGCCTCCGAATCAGAATAAAAACACTGGTAACTTACCGTTATCAGTTGGGTTTGAGTAGTTAAAAATGGATATTGCTCTTGATATGCAGCAGCTGAATCATTATGAATTTTGTCAACCAAGCTGTCACGTGACAATCCAGTGCCATGACAAACAAAACCAAATCGGCAGGCAGACATCAG
The DNA here is from genome assembly GCA_964487695.1 of uncultured Victivallales bacterium. Taxonomy (GTDB): domain Bacteria; phylum Verrucomicrobiota; class Kiritimatiellia; order UBA8416; family CAZASC01; genus CAZASC01. Next base: position 3,573 of record CAZASC010000089.1, on the reverse strand, counting down.
CCGCGCGGAATAGCCATACTCTATGAGGACAGGGATATTCTGGTCATAGACAAACCGCCAGGCCTTTTGACAATTGCCACTGATCGGGATGAGGAACGTACAGCTTACCGCATCCTGACCGACTATGTCAGAAAAGGCTGCGCCAAGTCCAGGAACCGCGTCCACATCGTTCATCGTCTGGATCGTGAAACTTCCGGAATCGTTATCTTTGCAAAGAGCGAAGAAGCCCAAATGTATCTGCAGGATCACTGGCCGGAAACCGAGAAGACATATCTTGCGGTCGTCCATGGCAGGTTTGCAGAGAAGTCGGGAATCATCTCGTCGCATCTGGCTGAGAACAGCGCTTTCACAGTATATTCGACACCCAATGCTGCCGAAGGCAAGCTGTCCAGCACAGCTTACAAAGTGATCAGGGAAACGGAGAGATTCAGTTTGATGGAGCTGCGCCTCCTGACAGGAAGAAAGCATCAGATACGAGTGCACCTTGCCGACAAAGGACACCCGGTCGTTGGCGACACTAAATACGGCAGGAAGAACGACATTCATAAACGGATGGGACTTCACGCCAAATCCATCTCTTTCAAGCACCCGTTCAGCAAGAAGCAACTCACGTTTGAGACTGCTGAGCCGGGCTACCTCGGATGGCTGATGGGTAATGCGTAGATATTAGCCTGCGATTGGCTTGTATACCTTTCATGCATGCTGTAAACTGCTTACATTAATGGTGGAGGACTTTCTGGGCCATGCCTTACTTCTTATCGCTTTTCGGGGCCTTGATGTGGAGCGCAGCTCTACTCTGGGTGATATTGTATCTTTCCGCCAAATATGACGAGAATCACAATTTTTTCAAACTGCTCGCGATTGTAGCTGCTCCCATCCTGCTGCCTTCCGGTTTGCCATGGCTTCGCATCGCACATGTTGCACCTGCCATGACGATGGCGCTTTCGATTCTTGCGACAATTCCGCTTTTTTTGTGGCTCATTCATAAATATTGTCGGCTGTCCTGGCGCAGGGCGATTATCAGCACAACGATTTTCTTTGTTGGCACGGCGATCTTGAATGTGGCGTTGGATGCCGTGCGGGAGCACGCATATCCGCAGGCTTCGTATATTTCGGAAACACCGCCCCCTTCAAAGTCGGCGATCAGTGCACAGCAGATGCGGAAACCTCCGGAAGTTGCGCAAGCCAGGAGGAAGCTGCTGCCTGAAGAACGGATTCTCGTTGAGGTGATGAAATGGCGTTTTCAACGATTCATGTTAAGCGAACAACTCGCCGCGCTTCGGGAGACGCTCAAAGCCTTTCCATCCGTCGAAATCAGTGGCATAGATGTGAGCAGTGTCCGCCGGGACGCCTCGGAATATTTCAACATGCGGATCCGTGGTCGAATGCCTGTGGCCGCCGCGGAAACCGTGGAGAGACTGCGCATCCGGTTGAGTGGTGCGCCAGATATTGCAGCCGCAGCGGACAAGGTTGTGGCGCAGCCGCTTTCTGTCGAGCAGGCTCAGCCTTTGGACAAGGACAGAATCTTTCAAATGGATTGCGTCTACAAGTCGCACTATCTGCCGGCGGCCGCGGCTGTTGCGGTTACCGGGCCGCTGTCGGTTGAGGAAGTGGTGCAAGGGCTCAAATCGGCCATGGAATTCGTGGTGCGGCCTGCCAATGGAAATTACCCGGTAGCGGATACAGCCAAAGGCTGTGCTCACGGAATGCCGATAAACTTACTCAAAGAAAGTGGCGTAGTTTCAATGGCTCCGGCAGGCGGGAAGTGCAACGTTGATGCCTTTGCCCTGCGGGTTTCTGCGCAGGCTACGGATGCACAATTGGAGAGCTTCATCCGCGCCTTGGAAAGCAGTAATCCCATGGTTTATGTTTCGGCGTTGTCAGTTCAAATCACGCCCGGGGCGGAAACCAGGGATGTTGCGCTGACCATCGAATGGCCCGTCTGGTCTTCACAACTCGAAGCCAATCGCCTGATAGAGCGTGCCGAGAAGCTGTCGAAAGAATTACAGGGAAAGAAGAGGAATTGAAGCTTTCCACAATACCGGAGTTTATCAATCTCCAGAATGTGCATGGACCGGTGAAGCCGTATCAGATAAAGCAATGTCTGGCTTAAAGCCGCCAAAGCAAAACAAAAACGCGTTCTCTCTCCTCGCTATCGTCCTGCCATTTATCAACTGGCGATAGCTTGATTTTGTGTTCTCGCGCTCTGTCTCCACCTGTAGGAGCGGCTTTATGCCGCGATGGACTGCCTTTGCGCATAAATCGCGGGATAAACCCGCTCCTACAAAAACTCATTTTCTCTAATTTCGTGTATTCTGTAGCCGCCCTCCTGGAGGGCGGAGAGTTTTTCATCAGAATCAAAGGTGAAAATGCGTCCCAAAAACATTCTGTGGCGGAATGATTTGACACATTCCGGCGATTGGGACATTGTTTATCGAAGCATGCGGGAGACAAGATGCCTAAGCTTTTTGAGTATTTTGGTTTGGTTGTTTTGTTCTATTCGAACGAACATGATCCCATTCATGTGCACGGCCTGTATCGCAGCATGGAGTCTCGCGCGGAATTGATCCTGCGAGAGGGCAAAGTCATCAATATCCGCTACACTCATGTCAAAGGTCGCAAGCCCTTGGGATTGCGGCAACAGCGGGATTTCCGCCGGATTGTTGAACGCTTCCAAGATGACATCGTTTGCAAGTGGATTGATTTCTTTGTGCTTCATAAGCGCATCGAGTCGAAAGTAATAACGAGGAAACTGTCATGAGCCTTAAGAAAGGCATTGCGGTGAATGTTCTGAGTGCGGAAAGTGTGGAACAACACCAGCTCAAAATAACCTTTAGCGACGGGCATGTGTGTATCGTTGATTTCGGTCCTTTTCTCAGGAGTTCACGGAATCCCGAAACACGAAGGTTCCTTGATAAGGAATTGTTCAGAAGTTTTGTCGTCACACACGGCAACCTTATATGGGGAGACTACGATATGTGTTTCCCTGTTGATGATATCTACGAAGGGCATATCGCCGAAGGCGGTTCGAGCGGCGTTTCGGCGGGCTGGAGCGAAGCATGTTTGCGCACATCCGGCAAGATTCTTGCCGTCGCCGAGAGCAAGGCGGAATATGTGACGAAGAAAAAGACCTCCCGAAACCAGCCGCATTCTCGTTGTCTCCGCAGCAGCGAACGGATAAAGCAGTCGAAAATGCGTAATCAGGAATGCGATGAATGTGAAATGTGAAGATGCGTCCCAAAACACGATCTATCCGCATTTGGCGATACGCCTGCGAAGCGCTTCGTCAGGTTGAGATTGCCAAGGATGCCTGGCTTAAAGCCGCCAAAGCAAAACAAAAACGCGTTCTCTCTCCTCGCTATCGT
>CAZASC010000089.1:0-108 GCA_964487695.1 uncultured Victivallales bacterium | reverse complement strand
CGCGATGGACTGCCTTTGCGCATAAATCGCGGGATAAACCCGCTCCTACAAAAACGTAAACGTCCGATCAATCCATCTACCTGAGTGCGGACGGATTTCATAACATTG
>CAZASC010000088.1:0-13998 GCA_964487695.1 uncultured Victivallales bacterium | reverse complement strand
AGAGGCTGGAGCCAGTCGTTATCCGATCAATGTTGTGACGGATGCCGATACAGACAAAGTTTTTGAGATTATGTGTGAGCGACTTTTAACTTATGGAGCAGGCCGAGCCAATCAACTTGCTTTCGGCTGAATTTATCGAAAGGGAAGACCATGACAGCAGCAACAGCGACATACATTGATGAAATTTATCATCGCCTTGATCGCCGATGGAACGCGCCTTCGCCCGTGTTGCAATATGCACATCGACGGAAGTTTGAAAAAATACTTTCCCTCATCGATCCGAACGAAACACTTCTCGATATTGGCCGTGGCGGCTCCGTAGATGGCGTGTTGGGCGTTTTGGCAGCGACCAAGGGGGCAAAAGTCACGATAGCCAACGCCGCCGACGAATATCTGACATCCATTCGGCGCTTTGCTCGGCAACACGGCGTTGAAGACAAGATCACTTTTGTGCAAAACAATCCTCAGACCGGAAACATGTTTGCTGATAATTCTTTTGACACAGTCGTCTCACTGCATGTTCTGGAGCATCTTCCGAGCTTTGACGAAGGTGTGAAAACGCTTCATCGCATATCCCGCAAGCGCGTTATAGTTGCCTTGCCGACATGTCTTAATCCTTGCGTATGGATTCGTTTCGGAGGCCAAAGCTGCTACCGGCTTTCTTTCAAAAGTGTGACCGCCCTGTTTGTTGGGATTGGAATGGTCGCTCGTGCTCTTCTCGGCAAACGAGAGGGAGTTATCGAAAACATGACAGAAGACAGCGGCAACAAATGCGCCCACCTTTGGCGGTTTCCATGGAAAATGCGGCGCGCATTCACTGAACGAGGGTTTAACATCTCAAAATTCGGGCCAGACACCATGTGTCTTCCTTGGTTTGATTGTCTGCTGCCGATATCCAAAGGATTGGACAAAATTGGATATTGGCCCATTCTTAGAAATTGGGGATACGGCAGCCATATCATTCTTGAAAAACGTTTGTAGGGCTTCCCGCTCCCAACCGGACAAACCGAAACTGCAGACTGCCTGTGTAGCTTGCCGCACCATGCAGCAAAAGCTGTCAATCCCTTTTCCAAAGGTCTTTATGCCATTCTTCCTTCGTCTGGAATAATGCCATGTGACCAAATATGTCGTATTCATGCCTTATAAAGGCGTCGGAGACTGGAGAAATTGGAAACGAGGATCAAGTGAAAACTTTGGCTTCCGAGATATGCCGGAAGAAGATGACCGCCCCCTCAGATGACAATCGTTCCGGATTTGCTATTGCATATGCGGCTGTTGCAATATCTGGAGGGTTGGTGGGGTTCCTGGTTGCATGGATTTTCAGGTAAATCGGAGAGAAAGAAGGCATCATGCGCAGATCAGAAAAAGGAGCGATGTTTTTTTCTCCCTCCGATCTTGTCACTTATTTGGGGTGTCCGTACGCGAGTTTATTTGACCTTCAGCACCTTTTTTCTCCCCAAGACTTACCGCCGGAAACGGAAGGTGATCGGCTTCTTAAGAACAAAGGACTCCAGCATGAACGAAACTATCTGGAGAGTTTGCGCGGGCGCGGTCTCAAGATTGTCGAGGTGCCTTCGGATGTGTCGATCACGCGGCGTGTCGCCATAACCCAGCAGGCCATGGCAGACGGGGCGGAAGTCATTTATCAGGCCGCCTTTGTAAAAGCGCCGTGGAATGGATTTGCCGATTTTCTTCTGCGCGTTGATGGCCGCCCCTCCAAGTTCGGTGCCTACAGCTACGAAGTCGCAGATACCAAGCTGTCGCTTTCGGCGAAGCCTGGATACGTCATTCAGCTTTGCGTCTATTGCGACATGCTGGCTGCCGAACAGGAATGCCTCCCCCATGAACTGCATATTGTTCTTGGCGACACCAGCGTGGTGTCCATGCGTGTCGATGAATTTAAGCATTACCAAACGCTGGCTGCCCGTCGCTTTGAATTTTTCATGGCAAATCCGCCACAACCCTCAGCCGGGGAACCCTGCCAGCAATGCGAACATTGCCGTTGGGGCGAACGCTGCGAAGCGGAATGGGACAGAACGGAGCATTTGAGCCTTGTTGCCAACATCACAGGCGGCCAAATCAAGAAATTACGCGGCGCCGGTGTCGGCAGCATGCGCGAGCTTGCGCAATTGCCATCCGGTCAGGCGATTCCAAAACTGGCAGGTGAAATTTTATCCCGCCTGCAGCAACAGGCGCGGCTGCAACTGGCAAAGCGCGAGGACGGACAGAACCACCTCGACCTGTTGCCTTTGGTTCCCAACAAGGGTTTCGCGCGGTTACCCCCGCCTGATGTGGGAGACATCTTCTTCGATATGGAGGGGGATCCCCTTTATGACGGCGAAAGAAGACTGGAATACCTGTTTGGGTTCGTTTTTCTGAATGAAAAAAGCTCCCCGGAGTTCAAAGCTTTCTGGGCACATGACCGGGAAGCGGAAAAAAAAGCCTTTGAGGAAGCTGTCGATTTCATCATTACGCGGTTGGCTGCACACCCCAACGCCTATGTCTACCATTATGCCCCTTATGAGGAGACGACACTAAAGACCCTGGCTATGGTTTACGGTACTTGCGAGGCCGAGGTTGACCAGTTGCTTCGAGGCAAAAAGCTGGTTGACCTTTACAGGGTCGTCCGCGAGTCCATTCGCGTGTCCGAGCCACGCTATTCGATCAAGAATATGGAACATTTCTATGCGGAAAAGCGCGGCGGCGAAGTGACCAATGCCGGTGACAGTATCGCCATGTATGAAAAATGGCGGGAACTGCTCGATGAAGCGATTTTAAAGGAAATATCCGATTACAACGAGTTTGATTGCCGTTCGACGCTCATGTGCCGCGATTGGCTTTTATCCATGCGCCCGGTGGTGGGGGTTTCATGGTTCTCGTCCTACACAAATGGCGGCGAAACTGACCCGGAAAAGGAAAACGCACGCCGCGAAGCCGAACTGCGAACGGCAACACTTAGCGCCAGACTCCGTGAGGGGGCGTCCGAAGACGAACTTCCGTGGCGCGAGCTTGTCGGACACCTTTTGGAATTTCACCGCCGTGAGGCAAAACCCCAATATTGGGCGATGTTCAATCGTCAGGACATGAGCGACGATGAGTTGGTCGAGGATGCGGAATGCATCGGAAAGTTGGCGCGCGATCCAACCCACCCGCCTTACCAAGACAAGAGATCGGTTGTTTACACCTGTTCATTTGTGCCGCAGGACTTTAAAATGCGGCTTGGCAACAAGCCCCTTCGATCGGAAACGCTGGAACCTGCCGGAGAGATTGTTGCCCTTGATGACAAGGCAAGACGGATATCTCTGAGAATCGGAAACAAGGGAACTCCGTTGCCGGAGGTATTTTCCATTATCCCTGGCAAACCCGTTCCCGACGGCACCCTGAGAGAAGCAATTTACCGGTATGCCGAAACGGTTGCCGCTGGCCACAACAGTCATTATGCCGCAGTAACCAGCATTTTACGCAAGGAAACGCCACGCCTGAAAGGCCAATCGGCTGGCACCCCCATCGTTCCTCCGCAGGCCGATCTTCTGGACGCCGCTGTCGATGCGTTGTGCAGGCTCGACAATTCCCATCTTCTCGTTCAGGGGCCGCCAGGCACCGGCAAGACCTACACGTCATCTTATGCCGTCTCAGAGCTCCTTGGTCGCGGCAAGCGCATCGGCATCGCATCGAATTCCCACAAGGCCATAAACAATCTCTTGGCGGCCGTGGAAAAACAGGCACAGAAACGCGGTCTAAGGTTTAATGGGATCAAGAAATCCTCCAACGAGGATCAGTTCCTTGATGGGGGTGGCATGATCAAGGACACTACGGATAACAAGGAGGCCAGCAGCAGCGTTTTCCAGCTCGTTGCCGGTACTGCTTGGCTGTTTGCCAGACCGGAGTTTGACCAAGCCTTCGACTATCTTTTCGTCGACGAGGCCGGACAGGTCAGTTTGGCAAACATCGTAGCCATGGGCTGCAGCGCCAAAAACATTGTTCTCGTTGGCGACCAGATGCAGCTGGCACAGCCCATTCAGGGCACGCATCCCGGCAATTCCGGTCTTTCCGCTCTTGAGTATCTTCTCGGCGACGCCGCGACTGTGCCACTGGACAAAGGTATCTTCCTTTCAACCACCCGCCGCATGCATCCCCAAATATGCAAATTCATATCCGATGCCGTGTATGACGGACGGCTGCAGACAGAGGCAGAAAATGCCACGCAAAGGTTGGTCTCGAATGGAACCGGGGATCCTGAGGCCATTACGGATGCCGGTCTGCTCTTTGTTGACGTGCCTCACGAAGGTTGCGGCCAGACATCCGAGGAAGAAGCGCAGCGTCTCCTGCAAACCTTCAATGCCCTCATCAACATGCCGTGGATTGATGACAAGGGTGCCAGCCATGTCATCACGCAGGAGGATATCCTTGTGGTGACGCCCTATAACATGCAGGTTGATCTGCTGGAGCAAACGCTCCCTGTCGGAGCCAGAGTGGGCACTGTTGATAGATTTCAGGGACAGGAGGCCGCCGTCGTTTTGATTTCCATGGTCACTTCCTCGGGCGAGGATTTGCCGCGAAACATAGAGTTTCTGTTCAGCCGCAACAGGCTGAATGTTGCCATCAGCCGGGCGCGCTGCCTTGCGGTGATCTACGCCAACCCACGGCTGCTTGAAATATCGTGCAACTCCATCGAACAAATGAGGCTGGTGAATACGCTTTGCTGGGCCAAAAATTATTCAGAAGCAACATCACCTAAGGCAGAGAAAAAGACGCAGGCAGCGTGACAAAATCAGGTTCAATTGCTCTGGCGACAGGTTTCTGTTTGGACTTTCCCATCGATTTTTCTCACAAGATAGGTGCGCCCTTTGTATTCCTTGTAAAAAACATTCCCGTTTCCGTATTCGCTGCCGCTTGCCACATGCTCATCCTTTAATTTTGTCGGGCGGGAATTTCCCGAAATGAGGAGAAACATCGCATTGCCGTTGCGGGAAAAACGGGCGTTGAATTTTGTCCCTTTTGAGCAGGCCCACATGTATTTTGGCTTGGCTGCATTATTGTTTCCTTGCGGAACCGATGAATCAGCACGGTCGGCGTTCTGTGCCAAGGAAGGCTTTTCTTCAGGTGAGTCGGCGCACGACGAAAGAGGCAAAACAACGCTCAGGAACATAACTGCGGTTATTGCCTGTTTCAGAAACCCGCTCATGGAAGCCCCGGCCATTTTGCTTTTTTTCCTTTCAGCATGCGCTTCAATTCCTTGGGCTTAAGAATCTCGATTTGATCCCCCCACATGTTCACGTGCCACGCCATCTCGAGCAGACCTCCTGCCTTAAAACGCACGATCAGAGAACCGTCTTTCTGCTCTTCGAAAGTTTGGCTGGGGTGAAAAACAAAATCACGCGCGGCGTTGGCGGCTTTCGGCGTGAACTTCCAAACAACATCCGTCGGTTTCTCCATCCAAACACCAAAAGACTGTTCGGCAAAATTCTGTAGATTGAAATCCTTGGCTCGACGGAAGCCTTCTGAGATTACGGACACCCCCTCGATTTGAGAGAGGCTGAACAGATAAAATGAATCTTCGCGGCCTTTTTCTGAACCGCCGCCAACAAGATAATGACGATGACCGTACAGGAAGCCATAGGGACATACGCGTTTTAGTTCAGCTGATTTTTTGCCTTTAGGCCGGTATTGCAGTTCAACAACCCGACAGGCCTTGATCGCCTCGCGCAGCGCATTCATGTGATCAAGAACGATTTTGGGGCGCGGGCCCGGTCGCGCGGCCAGGCCTTCCGCCTCGATAAGCGCCTCAAGATCGGTTTCAACCTTTCTTGAATTGCCGTTCTTCTGCATGCTTTTGACTTTTGATGCCAATCCTTTGAGATGCTTGGCGTGCAATTGCAGCCCCACGTCGGAGAATTTTTTGATTGCCATGTCGAGGCTGGCCAATTCATCGGGAAGCAAAGAGAGATGCCGGCTTGTCACGGCAACAGGAATCCTCCACCGCTTGATCCTTCCATCCCCGACCATTTCATCCATTTGCGGGAAGACCCGCGCCACAGCATCGCGCATCCGCATGGCTGTGCGCCTGGTGATATCAAACATTTCTTCAATGTCAGAAAGAGAGACGCCCTCAGTGGTTGCCTGCATGGCGAAGGCCAGTTCCAGCAATTCCTCAGCTTTGGCAAACCGCATCATGTTCTCCGTAATCTGTTGGCTTGTCGGATTTTAAGGCCGTTCCATGAGAAATAAAGCGAATAAACGGACTGTGTGACCAAATCTGACACCTTGGGGTGGTATTAAAAAGGAACAACGTTCACTCGCTTAATTCCACTCTGGAGGAGAACCTAAATGTCATTGCGCCGTTTCGCACTTGTTTCGTTTCTCGCCCTTCAACTTGCGGCTTGTGCCTACACAGCCGAGGATCATCGTGCGGCCGTAAGCAACACAGACAAGGATCGCATCAGCGTTGGCACGGTTCAGCGCGAGATTAAAGTGGGCATGTCCACTTCTGATGTCGTCGAGGTTCTGGGTTCTCCCAACATGGTGACAACCGACGATCAGCGTCGTGAAAGCTGGATTTACGACAAAGTCTCGACCGAAAAGGTTTACAGCACATCCTCCGGCGGCCTCGGTCTGATTTTTGGCGGCATTGGCGGGCCGGTCGGCGGAGCAACGGGTGGCAATTTCAGCAGCGGTGCCGGCGCGGCCAGCACAACTCAACGCACCCTGACCATCATCATCAAGTTTGATGCCCAAGGACACGTGCGTGATTATGCCTATCACGGCTCCAGCTTTTAACGGAGGCCGTCATGAAGTCTATAAAAAAAGTCAGTGTCTTCGCCGTTGTTTGTCTTTCGCTTATTGCCTGCCAAGGTGGGGTTCCCAAAGAGGCGCTGGAACTTAGCCCCGAAAGCCTGCAGCAGAGACAACAGCAAACGCGACGCTTTGACACAAACAATGAAGCCAAATTGCTGACCTCCGGCGCGCAAGTTCTACAAGACTTGGGTTTTACGATTGAGGACAGCGAAACAAAACTCGGCATGATCGCGGCATCCAAAGATCGTGACGCCACTGAAGCTGGTCAGGTTGTGGGCGCGATCCTTCTGACGCTTCTAACCAAACAGGCACAAGCGATCGATGATAAACAGAAAATTCGCGTCAGCCTTATCACTCGCCCGGCGAGCGCCAAAGAAACACTGGTGCGCGTTACTTTCCAACGCGTCGTATGGAACACCCGAGGTCAGGTTTCAAAAACGGAGCCATTGGATGATCCCAAACTCTATCAGGAGTTCTTTTCCAAACTCAGCGAGTCGGTTTTCCTGACTGCAAATGAAATCTAACCAAGGACAGAACAATGACAAACACGATGGAAAAAACCGCCTGCGCTGCTATAATTATTCTTTTGCTTGCCGGATGCCAGACGGACAGCCGCAATCTGGTTTTAGCAACAAGTGAAAGTCAGGTTGCCCTTCGCAGCATACAAAGCCGTGTTTTTGACACGACGGACAAGGCAAAAACTCAGCGCACTATCATTGCAACTTTGCAAGACCTCGGTTTTGTGATCGACAAGGCCGACGCCACGCTCGGCACAGTCAGCGCCACCAAGCTCAATGGCTATGCCATGCGCATGACAGTCAGCGTCCGCGACCATGGGGCAAAACAGACGCTTGTCCGTGCCTCAGCTCAATATAATCAGACCGCAATCGAGGATCCGGTGCCGTATCAGCAATTTTTCACAGCGCTTGAAAAGGCGATGTTTTTGACGGCGCAACAAGTCGACTAACTGTAAATTTTTCTAAAAATAAAGAGGTTGAGGCGAAAAATAGTGGCTGGTAAAATACGGCAAAGTTTTCCATAATCCGGCATAGCTTGCTAGAAATGAGTCGGATTATGACAGATGAGATATTGACCTTGCCGGATGTTGCGCAACTTCTCAAAGTTGCCGAGAAAACAGTCTATGCAATGGCTCAAAAAGGAAAAATTCCCGCGTTCAAAGTTGGTGGGCAATGGCGATTCAAGCGTCATGACCTTGATGTGTGGATTGAGCAGCAAAAATCAATTGCTAGTAAGGATGTTTCAAAATGACTTTCACGTTTTTTGATCATCCGATTTTGAACTCTCCCTATTCATATCCTGCTCGCCATTGGGAGCTTGACGAAGACGGACAGCCAACAAATCTTATAGGTGAAGCGCGCCGCCACTCTGATCTTATTACGCCGGTCCCAAAGCCTAAAAAGAGACGCTCTAAAAAGGAACAAGGGGAACTAATTCTCGGGGCTGGCGATGGCCTCTCGACGAATGAGCAAGAGTACAACCCCACTCCCATCATCAATGAAATTCGCAACTATGTGGATGCGTGGCGCAATCTGCCAAATCCGGAGCAATGGCAGGTTACACCAGAGACGGCACGTCTTCTAACTCACTGGCGACACCACGACTTTCAAGGCATCCGCCCATTCTTCTGCCAAGTTGAAGCTGTTGAAACAGCAATCTGGCTGGCAGAGGTTGCCCCCAAAATGGGAGCAAAAGGAGCAAAGTTCTTGCAACATCTGAAGGGCGCAAATGAACAAGCCAACCCAGAGCTTTTCCGTATTGCGCTTAAATTAGCAACAGGTGCGGGCAAAACAACAGTTATGGCCATGCTTATCGCGTGGCATACGGTCAATGCTGTTAGACACCCAAGCAGCAAACATTTTTCAAGAGGATTCCTTATTGTCGCACCGGGCATCACAATTCGTGATCGCTTGCGCGTTCTGTTGCCTAACGATCCGGACAGCTACTACAAGAACCGAGAGATCGTCCCGACGGACATGTTGCAGGATATTAGCCATGCCAAGATCGTTATAACGAACTTTCACGCCTTCAAGCTCCGCGAACGTATCGAGATAGCAAAAGGTACAAGGGAAGCTTTGGAAGGTTGGCGCGGCGATAAGATTGAGACCTTAGAAACCGAAGGTCAAATGATTCAACGCGTCATGCCTGAGCTTATGGGCATGAAGAATGTCATTGTCCTCAATGATGAAGCGCATCACTGCTACCGTGAACGAGTGAAGGATGCCCCCGGAGAAACAGAAGAGGAGCTTAAAGGAGAGGAAAAAGCAGAGGCCAAGGAAAATAACGAAGCTGCACGAATGTGGATCTCGGGGCTTGAAGCCGTCAAACGGAAACTCGGCTTGGCTATGGTTTATGACCTATCGGCAACCCCCTTCTTTCTTAGCGGATCTGGATATATTGAAGGAACGCTCTTCCCTTGGACAATGTCTGACTTTTCGCTGATGGATGCTATTGAATGTGGCATTGTAAAGCTGCCTCGTGTCCCCGTTGCGGACAACGTCCCCGGCGGAGATACACCGAAGTTCAGAAACCTTTGGGAACACATCGGGAAAGATCTTCCCAGCAGAGGACGTCGGGCTGGCGGGACTGGCCTTGATCCACAGGATCTTCCCGCGCCGCTTCTTTCAGCACTTGAAGCTCTTTATGGACATTATGAAAAAACATTCAAGCTCTGGAAATGCGAAGGCATTAATAGCCCGCCCGTTTTTATTGTTGTGTGCAACAACACAGCGACATCAGAGCTGATCTATAAGTACATTTCTGGCTACCACATGGATGATGATGGTGGCAACGCGTCGTTCAATAACGGGCGTCTCGCGCTATTTAGAAACTATGATGAAAACGGCCAAAGGCTCTCCCGTCCGAACACTATTCTGATTGACAGCGCTCAACTTGAATCGGGCGAAAGCCTTGATGATGCTTTCCGGGATATTGCATCTGATGAAATAGAGCGTTTCCGCCGTGATATGGTTGAAAGAACTGGTGACGCGCGCGCGGGAGAGACCATTGATGACGCGACGCTCTTGCGCGAAGTTATGAATACTGTTGGCAAAGAAGGTAAATTAGGTGAACAAATTCGTTGTGTTGTCTCTGTCTCAATGCTGACCGAAGGCTGGGATGCCAACACTGTTACCCATATCTTGGGTGTGCGCGCTTTTGGCACGCAGCTGTTGTGCGAACAGGTCGTCGGACGTGGATTGCGCCGCCAATCTTATGAACTCAATGACGAAGGACTGTTTAACGCCGAGTATGCAGACATATTCGGCATCCCATTTAATTTTGCGGCAAAGCCCGTCGTTGTGCCACCGACTCCGCCCCGAGAAACGGTCCGTGTTTACGCGGTCAAGCCTGATCGAAATGCCTTGGAGATATCCTTTCCAAGAGTCCAGGGCTATCGCGTCGATCTGCCAAACGAGCGATTGGACGCAAAGTTTACAAAAGATTCCGAGCTATTGCTGACGCCTGAACTGGTTGGGCCATCAGAAACCAGCAACCAAGGCATTGTCGGCGAAGGCGTTAAGCTAACGGTCGCTCATCTTAAAGACGAGCGAATGCAAACGGTTCTTTTTAATCTAAGCAAGCATTTGCTTTATACAAAATATCGCGATCCGGGCGAGCAGCCAAAGCTTCATTTGTTCGGACAATTAAAACGGATAACCCATCAATGGCTCGAAGGGGGCTATTTGAAATGCGTGGGCGGCACCTATCCGGCACAGCTGCTCTACAGAGATTTGTTGGACATGGCTGCGGAACGCATCAAGACCGCCATCATGGAAAGCATGCAAGGAGACGCGCCAGTTAAAGCCATTTTAGATGCTTACAATCCTGTCGGTTCAACGGCACAGGTGAACTTCACAACTTCGAAGAAGCTTCGTTGGCAAACCGACATGCGTAAAAGCCATGTTAACTGGGTTGTCTGCGATAGCGATTGGGAAGCAGAGTTCTGTCGCGTGGTAGAAGAAAATCCAAAAGTTCGGGCCTACGTCAAAAACCAGAATCTTGGATTGGAAGTTCCCTATCAATTAGGCTCAACGGCGCACCGCTACATTCCAGATTTCATCGTTCAAGTAAATGATGGGCATGACGATCCATTGAATCTGATTGTCGAAATCAAGGGTTATCGTGGCGAAGATGCCAAGGAAAAGGCCAATACCATGCGCGCCTATTGGGTTCCGGGCGTCAATAATCTGGGCAAGTTCGGACGCTGGGCTTTTGCCGAATACACGGCTGTCTATGAAATGGAAACAGAATTTAACAAGCTGATCGACAAAGTGTGCGCCGAAGGCGCAGCTGCGTAAAAAGGAAGATACCTATGGCTAAGGCACCGAAGAAGAGCAAACCTGTTGAAATTACGGCATTGAAGCATGATGCCGCAAAACGGAAAAATATTCCGACGGCGGAGTTTGAAAGTGTGATGCGAGAAGAAGATAAAACGCCGGTGCAAATCGCTTATGAGCGGCGCAATCGCGATCTTGACCCTCAGCTTGTTTGGCGCGGCAAGGATGAACAGGATTGGTCTGACCTGATCGTGCAGGCGCCCCCGCTTTATATTCAGGAGAAAGTGCATCCCAAGGTTCTGATTGAAGATTTAAAGCGGGAAACAAAGACGCGGCGCAAGGAAGAACTCGGCGCGCAGGTTGATATGTTTGCCGATTTTAATGGGATCAAGGACAAGGAAGCTGAAACCGAGTTTTATCAGCACGATAAGCATTGGGCCAACCGCATGATCTTGGGCGATAGCCTTAGCGTCATGGCTAGCCTTGCCGAACGCGAAGGTTTGCGCGGACAGGTGCAATGCATCTATTTCGACCCGCCTTATGGAATTAAGTTCAATAGCAATTTTCAATGGTCAACCACGTCGCGCGACGTAAAGGATGGCAAGAAAGACAATGTGACTCGTGAGCCGGAACAGGTGAAAGCTTTCCGTGACACATGGCGCGATGGCGTCCATTCCTATCTCACCTATCTGCGTGACCGACTAACGGTGGCGCGTGATCTTCTGCATGAAAGCGGCAGCATCTTTGTGCAGATTGGCGACGAGAATGTTCATCGCGTACGGGCGCTGATGGATGAAGTTTTTGGGGATGAAAATGCTGTTGCAACAATTCCGTTCAAAAAAACATCTGCTCTAGGTGGACGATATGTAGACGTAACTTATGACACGCTACTATTCTACGCGCGCAACAAAGAAAAGGTTAAGTATCGTCAGTTGTTGTTGGAAACTGGCGACGACACATATGCGTTTCCAAATGTTGAGGAAAGCCCCGGCGTATGGCGACGTCTTTCGTCCGCAGAACGAGAAACATATTCGCCAGACGTTGGCTCTTTGTTTAGAACAAGCAATATAACGTCACAAAGCGGCGGAGAAAAATCGAGCTTTCCTGTTCAGCTTGATGGAAAAGAATTACGCCCCTCAAAAGGCTCATTCTGGAAAACCAACGAACGAGGAATGAGCGTTTTAGCAAAAGCAGGGCGTTTGAAGGCAATTGGCAATACGCTCACATATACGCGGTATCAAAAAGACTTTCCTGTTCGATCACTTACCGCGTGGTGGGATGATACCATTCAATCAACTTTTGCAACGCAAAACATTTATGTGGTTCAAACTTATACAAAGGTTGTTCAACGCTGCATTCTCATGACAACCGACCCCGGCGATCTCGTGCTTGATCCGACTTGCGGCTCCGGAACCACGGCCTATGTGGCCGAGCAATGGGGGCGGCGCTGGATAACGATAGATACTTCACGTGTATCGCTAGCACTGGCGCGGTCACGCATTATGGGTGCACGTTATCCCTATTATCTTCTTGCCGATAGTCTCGATGGTCAGCGTAAAGAAGGGGAAGCTACGCGACTTCCGCCAAAGACTACACCTACGTGTGGGGATATTCGTCAGGGTTTTGTCTATGAACGCGTTCCACACATCACGCTGAAATCTATTGCCAACAATGCTGAAATAGATGTGATCTGGGATAAGTGGCAAGAAACACTGGAGCCTCTGCGCCAAAAACTCAACAAGATGTTCGACAAGAATTGGCAGGAATGGGAAATTCCGCGCGACATATCTGATATTGTTGGAGCAGAAGGCGGTTTCCAGAAAGTTGTTCTAACGTCAGGAACGCCGGCGGATGCACGACGCGTTCACGCCGAATGGTGGGAAGCCCGTATCGGGCGGCAAAAAGAGGTCGATGCTTCCATCTCGTCCAAGGCTGAATCCGAATACCTCTATGACAAGCCCTATGTTGATAATAACCGCGCGCGGGTTGCTGGGCCTTTCACTGTTGAAAGCCTGTCTCCCCACCGTACGCTTGCCGTCGATTGGAATGATGAACTTATCGATACTCTGGAAGCCTCAGAAGGTAAACGCTCGGCCTCAGAACGCGATCAAGGCGTGTTAGATTTCGCCCAGATGATCCTTGAGAACCTTAAAGCTGCAGGCGTACAGCAAGCGCATAAGGAAGATAAGATTACCTTCACAAGCCTGACGGGGTGGCCCGGTCATTTTATCTGTGCCGAAGGCAAGTTTATGGAGGGAGAAAAGGAAAAGCGCGCGGGCATTCTGATTGGGCCTGAATTTGGCACCGTCTCTCGCCCTGATCTTGTCGCCGCTGCGCGCGAGGCCGGTGATGCGGGGTTCGACGTTCTGATCTCTTGCGCCTTCAATTATGATGCTCTCTCTACTGAGTTTGAAAAGCTGGGGCGTGTCCCGGTTCTTAAGGCGCGCATGAATCCTGATTTACACATGGGGGCCGATTTAAAGACGACAAGCGCAGGCAATTTGTTCGTGGTCTTTGGGGAACCGGACATCGCCATCGAGAATGTTGGAGACGATCAGATACGCGTTAAAATCAAAGGTGTTGACGTCTTCAAGCCCCAAACAGGCGAGATCGTTTCCGAAGGCCCGGATGGCATCGCCCTGTGGATGGTGGACACAGATTACAACGAAGAAAGCTTCTTCGTTCGTCATGCCTATTTCCTCGGCGCAAACGATCCCTACAAGGCACTCAAAACAACCTTGAAGTCAGAGATCGACCAAGAGGCATGGGAAACGCTTTACAGCGATATCTCGCGTCCGTTCCCCAAACCCAAGTCTGGTCGCATCGCCGTAAAGGTCATCAATCATCTCGGTGACGAAGTAATGAAGGTGTACAGCACCGATTAAACTCCAAGCAAGAAAAGAGGTAA
>CAZASC010000087.1:10888-14052 GCA_964487695.1 uncultured Victivallales bacterium | reverse complement strand
CGTTATCACGAAATCATCAGGGAAGCCGATCTGGACAAAATAAGGAAAGTCATCGCCCTCCCGGAGTCGAAGGCCGACAGCATCGAAATTCAGAGTTTTCTTGATCAATAGCAAAACGTTACGGACCGTATCCTTGGCCGTAGCCGATGAATTCAACTCCTCCAATGCCTGTTTGGCCAGCATCTCTAATTGTTCTGCTTGTCTGCGCACCGTGATGTCACGGTGAACGGCCACAATAACATCTTTGTCGCCCCATGAAATGAGGTTGGACGATACAGATATCGGGAAGACATGTCCGTCTTTATGATAATGCTGCACTTCGAAATGCAGCGTCTCGCCAGCCATGATCCGGTGTACTCTATCGTGGAATGGCGTTAGTCCCTCGACATCCAATCGTTCGATTCCCATGGCCAACACTTCTTTTGCAGAGAAGCCGTGCATTTTAACAAACGATTCGTTCATGGAGATGAGCTGGCCATGGCTGTCAAAAATGATAATGCCGTCGCCAACCTGTTCAAACAACTTATGATAACGCTCGCTGGTTTCCTTCAACGTCTCATCAATATGCTTCCGCTCCGTGACGTCTATTGTCGAACCTTCCAATATTCCCTGGCCAGGATAAAGCCTTACGGACATGATGCAGTTGATTACTTTGCCATCCTTCCTTATGAATCTGCACTCCAACCCATCGACGCACCCATTCATCTTGAGTTTTCTGACCATTTCCGCCCGCTCCTTCGGGTCAGCCCAGAAGCTTTCGGACGGTTTGCCAAGAATCTCTTCGCGCTTCCTACCAAGAATGGAGAGGTACTTGTCGTTAATTTCAAGAAACTCTGTCCCATCGAGACGCGTCCGGAACATTCCCACCTGGGCGTTATTGAAGATGTTTCTGAATTTTTCCTCGCTCAGCCGCAGCGCATCGGTCGCCAACCTGCGTTCGGTAATGTCGCGAGCGAAGACCAAATGCGCCTCTTTGCCTTGAAAACTGATCGGCACCGCTGCGGTTTCGACCGCCACTCGCGAGCCATCAAGACGCAC
This sequence comes from uncultured Victivallales bacterium, assembly GCA_964487695.1. Taxonomy (GTDB): domain Bacteria; phylum Verrucomicrobiota; class Kiritimatiellia; order UBA8416; family CAZASC01; genus CAZASC01. The sequence continues at coordinate 13,014 of CAZASC010000087.1, read as the reverse complement.
ATATTCCATTTCCATTAGCGGCACAGCCTGTCCGGTCTCACGCTGGAAACGGATACGATCACGGACCGTTTCCATGTATTCCGGAGCGATGTGCTGCATGAACGGCTTGCCAAGCAGGTCCGCCTGACTCTCAGCCCTAAAGAGGGTGAGGCTCGCCGCATTGACGTAAACCATGCAGCCTTCGCTCTGCACAAAGATGGCCTCCGGCGCTGCCTCGACAAGCGAACGGAAGCGTTTCTCACTTTCGTGCAATGCGTCATCAGCCTGCCGGCGTTCGGTGATGTCGCGGCAGAGCGCCATAATGCGCCGCGATTCTCCCTCGCCCCGGGCGCTTGCATTGATTTCCACGGGAGTGATCCGGCCTTTCGAATCAACATATTCGGTATCCCAGTTCTTCAGATAACCGTCTTTCAAACATTTCTCAAAAGCAGCCAGATTGCTCTGTCGTGCGTGATCGGCCGTCCATTCAGAGATGCGTCGCCCAAGGATCTCGCGAAGTTCCGTGTGACCGCTGAGACGAACGTATTCCTTGTTCGCATCCAGAATCCTGCCCCGCGAATCCACTATCTCGAATCCCATCCCAGTCGTCTCAACGAGAGCACGATATTTCGCCTCGCTTTCCACCAACGCCTCATCGGCCAGCTTTTCCCGTGAGATGTCTCTTACCGTGGCCTGAAGGAATTCCGTCCCGCCGTGTTCCATCCGGGTCAGCAGCACGGTTGCAGGAAAATCTTCTCCGGTGAGTCGCCGGTGGGTCCATTCGAAGAAATGGGAGCCGTTGCGCATCGCAGTTTCGATCATCTCCTTCGCCTTGTCGGACGATAGTCGCCCATCTGGTTGCCGCTCAGGCGACAACGTCCACGGTTCCCTGGAGGTGAATTCCGCTTCATCCTTTGCCCCAAACAGACGAATCGTCGATGGGTTACACTGAGTGAATGCCCACGAGGGCGGTTCAAGTATCATTATCGCATCCATTGACGATTCAAAGATGCGTCGATAACGATCTTCATATGTATGCGGCATCTTGCCTGATCTCTCGATACGTTGCATCGCAAACACAAACGCAACCAAAACGGTTACCAGCAAAAACGTTATAGAAATCGGGATGAGCAACGGCGGCGTCATTCCGGCGTCGGTGAATCCAGCAGTCCAGACGGTTAGTACCGTGCCAAGAGCAAGAACTGTGACCACGAGGAACAGGCCCCATTTCGCCAGTTCTTTCTTTAAGTCAGTCATATGCGATTCAATGTTGTTGCCAGCCATTCCTCAGCTCCTGTTGCACCCTTTCAGGGTGCCGGGATTTCTTTTCGACCTCTTTTCATCCCAGGGTTTCACCCTGGGCTTCGGAATTGCAGGCTTTCAGCCTGCTGCGCCCACGCATTGTAAGATGCAATTGCCCTGCGGCCCACCCTTGGGACGCTGCCATTCCATGCATCCGCGCACCCTGAAAGGGTGCCATTCCTCAGCCCGGCCCAACGGGCCGGGATAACGCGATTATAAAACAAAATCTCTTGCACCCTGAAAGGGTGCCACGACTTCAATCCCACACATACTTCTCATCGAACGCAACGCCGTGTTTCTTGAGAAATTGCCGATACTCTTCCTGAAACGTCATCCTGCGATGATGCTCCTCTTGATTCGCAATATACTTCACCACCGCTTCCGCACTGGATTCACTCACCGAGAACGCCGCATATCCGCTTTGCCATCCGAACTTCACAAGAAACGGATCCTTGACCTCCGGCTTCTGCGTCTTGATCCACGCGGATGTTTCCTTCTTCACTGTGCCAAGCACGCCGGCCACTGTCGCTGTGCGGGCATGCAGATAAAAAAGGTGCATATGATCTATGACCGATCCAACCTGGAGCGCGGGACATTCCAGATTGCGCAGAATCCCAACGGTAAACGCATTCAACTCATCGCGCAACTCGGGATACGCCAGCGAACGAACGCGGTTCTTGGTGCTGAACGTTGCGTGAATCAGAATACGTGATAGCGATTGTGACATATCTTGCCCTGAAACTGCCTTTCTTCCATAGCGTATCTTGCACCCTTACAGGGTGCGGAGATGTTTTTAACCTCTTTTCATCCCAGGGTTTCACCCTGGGCTCTGGAATTGCAGGCTT
>CAZASC010000087.1:0-10788 GCA_964487695.1 uncultured Victivallales bacterium | reverse complement strand
GCCATTCCTCAGCCCGGCCCAACGGGCCGGGTCAGCGCCATTACAAAAAACATCTTTTGCTCCCTGAAATGGTGATGATATTTTTTAACCTCTTTTCATCCCAGGGTTTCACCCTGGGCTCTGGAATTGCAGGCTTTCAGCCTGCTGCCCACACCGAATAAGGGTCCATCCTCCGATTCCGCGGCCCCGTTAAGGTGCCTTTCCCTGCGCTTCCGCACCCTGAAAGGGTGCCATTCCTCAGCCCGGCCCAACGGGCCGGGTCAGCGCCATTACAAAAAACATCTCTTGCACCCTGAAAGGGTGCAATTCTCCTAATCAACCTTATATCGTTCGTGTTGACCACTTGCTTTAAGCAGCGCATTGACCTCTTTCTTCATCTCGACCATCCGGATTTCCCTGCCAACCATCAACGCATTAAAACGTTCAAGCTCATCCACCTTCCGCCTCAACACCTGCTCGGCTTGCTTGCGCTCGGTGATATCGCGCACAACCACCAGATGCGAATCGCATCCTTGAAACCGGACCGGTACAGCCGTGACCTCAACAGGCACGCGCGAGCCATCGAGACGCAAATACTCCTGCTCTATAAGCTCTGCGGGCTTTCCAGTGTCGCGTTGAAAACGAATGCGCAGGCGCACCGACTCCCGGTATTCGGGAGCGACCCTCTCGATGAACTCAGCGCCTGTCAAATCATCCTTTTCTGACGCCCCAAAAAGCCTGCGAGCGCCGGGATTGAGATAGACGATGCGGCCGTTACTCTGGACGTAGACGCCTTCCGGCGCGCATTCGACCAGGGAACGAAAGCGTTCCTCGCTCTCTTTTAGTGTTGCAGCAGCGCGCTTCTGGTCGCTGATGTCACGATGGAACCCGAGAAAACAGGGCTTACCTTCGATCTCTATAAGATTGCAAGTTACGCTAAGCGGAAAGATGTGGCCGTCGCTGTGGTAATGTTCCACCTCGAAACTTATCTTTTCTCCGCCAAGGACCCTGCTCATCCTTTCCGTCGCCAACTTAGCGCTTTCCGAAGTGCACAGGTCAGTCAGAGACATGTGTTGCATTCGATCCGGACTGCCATAACCGTGCATTTCTGCGAACGCATCATTGACCATGATGAATCTACCGTCCACTTCTCCGATCATTATCCCGTCCACCGCCTTGTCGAAAAGGGTGCGGTATTTAGACTCCGATTGCTTGAGCTTCATCTCGATGCGATGTTTATAGAGAGCCAGGTCAATGGCTGCATGAAGCTCGCGTTCGCCAAAAGGCTTTATGATGTATCCAAAAGGGTAGGCTATTTTCGCCTTGCTGACGGTTGCTGTGTCCGCGAACGCAGTGAGAAACACAACCGGAACATCGCGCGTTTCCTTGATCTTTGCAGCAGCTTCCACGCCATCCAGCTTGCCTGGCATGCGAATATCCATAAGGATCAAGTCAGGCTGCATGAAAGGATCCAGTTTGACAGCTTCCTCGCCGGAAACAGCTATGGCTGGAACCTCATAGCCAAAGGTTTCGAGCTTGTATTTGATATCCTCGGCAACAATAGTCTCGTTTTCAACGACCATTATCATTGTCTTACTCATTGTAATCCCCCCCATTCTCTAACTATCGGCATTTTACCATGCAGGACAAAGCCCTGCCATTGTAATTGTTGATCAATTCAACCGGCACCTTCTTATTCACGCCGCGTGCGGTCACGCGGACTACAACAAGATCCACCCACCTGGCGCGTCACACCGGCACCTTCGAGGCGATCTACAACCGTTGCCTGTAGGCCGCGGGTCACCTGACACGGCGCGTCACACCGGGAAGCGTATTATGAACGTGGTTTTTTCTCCGGATTCAATCGCCAGCTTGCCGCAAAGCTGACGTGTCAGCATCTCAACCAGCCTCAGCCCCAACGAGCGTGAGTGCCGAATATCGAATCCATCGGAAAGCATCTTTCCGGTGTTCCCCACAGACAGCTCAAACTCATTCCCGTCCCGTCTCATGCCAAGAGTCAACTCATGACCTGTTCCAGCGGAAAAAGCGTGTTTGAAAGCATTACTCGCAAGTTCGTTCACTATGAGTCCGCACGAAATGGCCCTGTCTATATCGATAATAAGATCGTCAACACGTTCCCGCAGGATGACATTGTTCATACCATAGCTCTGCTGCACAAACCCCGCGATCTCAGGAAGAAACGCAGTCACCTTGATATTTACGATATCTTGCGACTGGTAAAGCAGCTGATGCAGTCTCGCCATGAACTGCACCCTCAGTTTGCTATCCTGCAAAGCGGCGCGCGCATCCGCATTCTTGATGCTGTCGGACTGAAGATCCATAAGCGAGGCTATCACCTGCATGTTGTTTTTCACGCGATGATGAACCTCAGCCATTAAGAGATCTTTCTCTGAAAGAGATTTTCGCAGAGCCTCCTCAATCAGCTTGCGCTCGGTGATATCCCTCAGTGCGGTCAAGCGCAACGACTTGCCTTCACAAAGGAAACTGCGAGCCCTCGCTTCCACGCGCAGCACAACCCCGTCTTTCCGCAGTAAATCGCATTCGTAGGTCTCAAGACAGTTTGCTTGAACGTGCGTGTCCACTATCTCCATGGAAGATGGCGCGATAAAATCGGCTATTGGCTTGCCGATTATTTCGGACTTCTCATAGCCGAGCATGAGAGCCATCTGATCGTTGACATCTATAAAGTGCCCTGAATCGCTGATCGTCAGACACTCGAAAGAGGCCTGGGAAAACATTCTCAAACGCTCCTCGCCCTTCCGCAGCGTCGCCTCCGATTGCTTGTAATCGGTGATATTCGTTATCACTCCATCGAATACCAATTCCTCCCCAATCCGGGTCGGCGAAGCTATGACATGATACCATTTTGTTTCGCCCGAAGGAGGTTGAAAACGCCCCTCGTAAGTCCAAGGTATGCGCTTTGCGACCGCCTCGGCCACGGAAGCGAGGAATTCCGCCCTGTCTGCTTCAGGGACATTAACGCCCAGATACCAGCCTGGCTTGCCAAGATTGAGCGGATAAGCGAAAAGATCGTTGGCGCACGGGCTCAGATACGAAAAATAGCCTGATCTTCCGGGGGGCACCCGAAACTGGAAGATAATGCCGGGAATATTGCCGGCGATTTCACGAAACCGATGTTCACTTTCCGCCAACTTCCCTTCAGCCCGTTTGCGCCCCAATGCGTAGCGGATTGACCGGTTAAGATTGCCTGGTGTTAGACTGCCTTTGACAAGGTAGTCTTGGATGCCATTCCCAAGTGCCGCTGATGCCATGGCTTCCTCGTCCCGGCTCGTCAGTGCAATCACAGGAAGAGAAGGAAATCGCGACGTGATCTTTGTGACCATGTCCAGCTCGCCGCCGTCAGGCACATCCATATCAAGGAGCAACAGATCAATATCGCCCCGTTCCAGGAGTTCGATCCCGGCTGACAGCCGGTTGACTAAAGATAATTCCATGCACGGAAAATCACAAAACATCTTTCCGATCAATGCGGCATCGCCAGCCTTGTCCTCAACAAGAAGAATTTTAAGCTCTTTATTAGATGAGTCTTTCATTCTCTTGCTCCCCCGTCATTTCGAGCCGCCTTCGTCCACTTTGACACATCGAATGTACTAATTTTCGAGTGTCATATACCAAGGCTTATGATAGCCCGATTCTAGCCGCGCACCGTTAAGATCGCAAGTAGATTGTTTGGGATATTGACATTTTTCCAATCACCCTGAAAGGGTGAAATTCCGAAGCCCGAGGTGTAACCTCGGGAGCGCGTCCAACCCAAACCAGATTCTAAAGAGGCCAAATGGAGCGAAGATTGAAAGCGTCCTCGTCTCGCTCTCCGCCGGCCTCACTTTCTTATTCTTTTCCATCTGCCCATGGCCTTGCCATGGGCTTTGGAATTGCAGGCTTTCAGCCTGCTGCCCGCGCATTGCAAGGGTGCCATCTTATTTACCAATAGAAAGGCCCACTGCGACAATCTGGAAGATCTATTCCGACTCAACCCGGATGTTGATCGGCACTCGCGTTCCAACCTTCCGGCATTTTACGGTAAAGCTGTGTCCGCCCGATTCCCAACATTCTGGCTGCTGCCGACACGTTGCCGCCGGCGGTCGCGAGCGCTTTTCCAATCGCGAGCTTTTCCAGTTCCTCCAGATTGAGAGGCATGTCCTGTGTTGCGGACGCATTAGCGGCTCCGCTCTCGAATGACACACCAGCGACTTCAACCTGAATGTGAGCGGGACGTATCTCTTTTCCAGCAGCCTTGATCAAGGCGCGTTCGATCACATTCTTAAGTTCCCTGACATTCCCGGGAAAGCTGTGAGCGGATAGAGCTTTCATCGCCTCCGGCGTTATTTGCGGAGCCCGAAATCCCATCTCACCTGAGAGCAGGCGCACAAAATGTTCCACCAAAAGCGGGATATCGTCCTTGTGCGCTCTGAGTGGTTGCAAAGAAATAACGTATGAAGAAAGCCTATGATAGAGGTCTGAACGAAAAGCTCCCAGCGCCATCTTCTGCTGAAGATTAGCATTCGTGGCGGCTATGATGCGTACATCCACCTTATGCCCATTTGACGCGCCCACTGGACAGACAGTCGAATCCTCAAGCACGCGAAGCAACTTCGCCTGGATTGCCGGAAGCATGTCTCCAATTTCATCAAGGAAAAGCGTCCCTCCATTGGCCATATCGAAAGATCCTTTCCTGTCGGCCGTTGCCCCGGTGAAAGAGCCCCTCGTGTGACCGAAAAGAATCGATTCCGCAAGATTGTCGGGTATCGCCGAACAGTTCACCGGGACGAACGGACGCGTTGAGCGGGAACCGTCTGAATGTATTGCCCTGGCTACGAGTTCCTTGCCTGTGCCGCTTTCGCCTGTTATCAGCACGGTGGTCTTCGCCGTCTTTTGCAAAGCCCTGATATCCGCAAGCAATTTTCTCATGGCGCCGCTTTCGCCCACAAATGCGTCAACTCCAGATCGCTTTGCCTCTTGCGAGGAGACAAAAGCCAGTTGTTCCGCAAGCCGATCCCTCTGCTGCAACGCGGTCCTGTATCGAACAGTCCGCCTGACTGTTTCCAGAAGCTCATCCCTGTTTACAGGCTTTTCAAGAAGGCTGAACGCTCCCAGCTTTAGCGCCCGAATCGCGGCTTCCTTGTCCGCATTCCCGGTAATGATGATAACATCAGTGGAAGCGCTAATGCTTTTGACCTTATCCAGCAGCGCAAGGCCGTCGGTACGTGGCATGCGAAGATCACTGATAACGATATCCGCCGGGTATTTTATGAATGCATCGAGGCATTTGTCCGGATCGGTGTATGTGCGTACCAGGAATTCAGGGGTGTCAAGGTATCGGCCAAGCGTCCTTATGGAATCAGCGTCGTCGTCCACGCAGACGATTGACACAATATCATCTTTTGGATTCTGTGTTCCATCATCAGAGTTCTCGATAGGCGATACGTTGTTCATGCTTGTACGTTTGTGCGGAGGAACTTCTGGTGTACCTGGCGAGGATCGAACTCACAACCTTCTGATCCGTAGTCAGATGCTCTGTCCAATTGAGCTACAGGTACGTTTTCCTAGCGAGTTACCTAATGGATTTTCCAGGTTGTTGCAATAAGTATTTACCGTGTGCTTGATGCGGATGCTTATTCGTGTTACAGATTCAGTGTGCTGAATGGATAAGCTGCATCGGCTTTCGACAAACTGAAAACAGAGGGAAGAACATGGCTATATCGTACAATGACGCAAAGACGCTTCTCGCCAAGCACGACCAATCCCACGTGCTTAACTTTTTCGATAAACTTGACGTTAATCAGCAAAATGATTTGCTCAATCAAATTGTCAGCCTTGATTTCGATAGCGTCAACCGCATGAAAGGGTTGCTGGGTCCAGTCAAGTCGGAGCCAGCAAAATTGAGTATTGAGCCTGCCCATGTGGTGAAACTTACGGGCGGCACGCGCGAAAAAGCCGTCAAGGCTGGCGTGAAGGCGCTGAAGAATGGCGAAGTTGGCGCTTTGCTGGTGGCTGGCGGTCAGGGCACGCGACTCGGCTTCGAAGGGCCGAAGGGGTGTTTCGAGATCGGTCCTATTTCAAAAGCGCCACTTTTCGCTATCCACTGCGGCAAGATCCTCGCTACGGAGCGCAAGCACAATACCGTGATTCCATTCTACATCATGACTAGCGAAGCAAACGATAAAGACACACGAGACTTCTTCAAGAAGAACAACTATTTCGGCCTCTGCGCCGATAGGGTGCGATTCTTCATCCAAGGCATGTGGCCTGCGCTGTGGCCTGATGGAAGGATACTCATGGATAAGCCCGGACATATCTTCACAGGTCCGGACGGGCACGGCGGCATCCTTGCCGCTCTAAAAACAAAGGGCATGCTGGATGACATGGCGAACAGGGGATTGAAGACACTCTCCTACTTTCAAGTTGATAATCCACTCGTCGAAATCACCGATCCGGCATTCATCGGCATCCATACGGAACGCAAGGCTGACATGTCCGTTAAAGTTTGCGCCAAGCGGGACGCCGAGGAAGGCATAGGCATTTTAGTGGCGCGTAACGGACGAAACGCCGTTGTCGAATATACGGAGCTTACCAAGGAGCAAAAATACGAAAAGCTCGCCGACGGCCAATTCAAGTTCCTTTACGGCAGCGTGGCGATTCATATCTTTTCTCTGGCGTTCCTGAAAAAGGAGGCCGATGCCAAATTGCCGATCCACATCGCCCACAAGAAAGTCCCCTATTGTGACGACAACGGCAAGACGATCAAACCTGAAACGCCCAATGCCTACAAGTTTGAGAAGTTCATTTTCGACGTTTTACCCGACGCCGAAAACTCTGTGAATGTCGAATTCGCGAGGGAGGACGAATTTTCGCCCGTAAAGAATGCCACTGGCAACGATTCGCCGGCCACCACGCAGAGAGACATGACACTCAAATTCGCACGTTGGCTGAAACAGTGCGGCGTTGATGTTCCAAGGAATCCCGAAGGCACCCTTGCCTGCAAGATTGAGATAGATCCAACCTATGCGCTGGATGCGGATGATCTGAAGCAGAAACTGCCGAAGTATTTCAGATTGACAGGCGACACTCTGCTTAAATAGCCATCTATTTCTTCGGGCTGACTACGACACGGAAACCGATGGTGTCGTCGCGTGTGTCTGGCTGATCGAATCCCGGTGTCTCGACTGTCAGACTGGCATCGTCCTCATAATCCCAACTGCCGCCATGTCGCGCTTTGTACTTATTTCCCACATCGTACCAGTCATTACACCATTGCCACACATTGCCGCCAACCCCGTAAATTCCCCATTCGTTTGAGCCGCTTTCCTCGACGGGGCAACTCACCACAAACCCGTCATCATAGTTCGTGAACCCCTTCCAATCCGAAAGCTTCCCTTTTGCCGAAAGGTCGCAGTAATTGCCATATTTGGGCGGAAGTTCGCTGCCCCACGGATATTTTCGATCACCACCACAACGGGCAAATGCGATCCACTCGTTTCCCGTCGGCAAGCGAAACTCGCAATTCGCCGGCACTCTGTAGCCGCAATTCTTGTCAAGCCACTTGCAGAAGTCAACTGCGTCGGTCCAACTCACATATACAACAGGCTGATTTCTTCCATCCAGATTGAACTTCTCGCGAAATCTGCTGCTATGTTCGGGACTGTATCTTCTGTATTGCCCATTTGTGATATCAAACTTGCCGACCCAAATGCCTAGCTCCTTGATCCAAACAAGGACCAGTTCTTCATCATGCCCGAGGGGAACAGTCAGATTATTTTCGACAGAAAGCATTGGAACAGGCTGAGAAGCCGACACATGTTGCGATTCGGGATGAATGGTCGTCACTACCACTGCGGTTGCTACGCGCTGGGTCGCTTCCGCGCTTTCCGGCTTAGCCGTAGTTTCCAACGGAGGTCCGTTCGTATCATTCGCCATCTCGTCGGAAGTGAGCTTGTCCGCGATAATTACGGCAGCCTCGCTGGCGCGCTGCATCCTCGCCCAATGCAATGGTGTGAAACCGGTTGTTGTTTTCGCATTTGCATCAGCACCGGCTGCAAGCAGAAGCATGACGACATTCGTGGCGTTCCGGCTCGCCGCCCAGTGAAGCGGAGTTACGCCCTGGGGATTGGCAGCGTTTACATCGGCGCCAGCTTTTATGAGCAAGGACGCCGCGTCTGAGGCGTCCTTGCTGGCGGCCCAATGGAGAGCGGTGAAACCGCCTGTCGTTGTAGCATCCAGATGAGCGCCATTGCGGATGAATAACGACACCATGTCTTTTGAATTCTTCGCAGCAGCAACGTGCAAAGCGGTTATGCCGTCGCCGATTCTTACATCGAGCGTAGTAGGAGATGAGTCCTTGAGAATAGCTTCCGCGCGGACAAGATCATTCGATGATATTGCGTTAAAAAGATCTGCGGATGCAGCGGCACGCGTCAGATTTGGCGTCAGCATGCATAACACAAACAGGGCAACGACCACGGTTTTGCCGATTCTCTCGTCAAACTTCCGCCTGGACCATGCCTCGCAATCGTGTCTGTATGCGATGAAAGTGTCCACAATACCCACAATCCATATGACCATACCGGTAACCAAAGGAATAGCGACCGATCTCCATGAGATACCCGCGATGGACTGATTGGGTTGCCGGTCGAGAAATTCGAAAGCAGTCTGCCAATACTGCCAGAGTGCCTTGAATATTGGGATGACGACAAGAATCAAACAGACCATGAATGCAACGCAGTAGAATGTACCGGCGATCCAACGCCGTTGCATAAACTGGCCCACGCCCGGCTGAGCGGCGGAAAGTATTATGGGCATTACACCAGGAGCAGCAGCATCCTTCGCTTTTTTCGTCTGCAACGTCATCGCGTCAACCCCATTCTGAAAGCCCTGATATTCAGATCCACCAATAAACGGTTCCTGCCGGCGAGCGCACTCCTTGCTCCATGTTCGATGTCAGCTGGCAAAACCACCGGCTTCCTCGCCAGATATGCGCCAAGCATTATAAAATTGGCTACGCACGTATCACCAAGTTCGTTCGCCATGCCAGTAGCCTTGATTGCGACAATCGATTTACCGACAGGCACACAGCACAGTGAACTGTTGATAACGGCAAGGCAATCTTTTCCCTTATGTGGGAGGAACTTGTCGGCGCTTTCCTTGCTCATTATGATCATTGTGTCGAAGTGGTCGGCCAGGGGAGACGCTATTTCGTGCGATGAAAGGATCACGTGGCAACTGGACGCTCCACCGCGCACCTCCGCGCCATATGAGGGGAAAAACGTGACGTGCTGGACGCTTTTTACAGCCACAGAGGCGACAAGCCGAGCAATTAGCAGTACGCCCTGCCCGCCCGAACCGGCTATGAGTAATCGCTCAAGCATTTATCGTATTACCTTCCTTTCGAAACACACGGACGGGAAATTGCGTGGCCATCTGCGCCCCTACGAACTTTAGCGCGTCAACCGGCGAAAGCCGTTGATACACTGGACACGGCGAGAGCACTTCGACAAACGTGTATCCCTTCTGTCTTACCTGAGCCTCAAACGCGGTTCGAATCGCCTTCTTCGTTTTCCTCGCTCCCGCCGGCCCGTCAATCGCGACGCGCTCGATATAATACGGTTTATCGAGCGTGTTGATCAGCTCGCACATGCGTATCGGCGGGCCCATTGTGACTGCATCACGCCCCAGAGGCGACGTTGCGGTCTTCTGGCCAATTAGAGTTGTTGGGGCCATTTGTCCTCCGGTCATCCCGTAAACCGCGTTATTGATGAATACTATTGTAATATTCTCCCCCCTGTTGGCGGCGTGTATCGTCTCAGCCATGCCAATCGCCGCCAAGTCGCCGTCGCCCTGATAAGAAAAGACAATACTGTCGGGTAAAGCGCGCTTGATACCTGTTGCAACGGCCGGTGTTCTACCGTGCGCCGCCTCGGTAACATCGAAGTTCCAATAGAAGTATCCAAGCACCGAGCATCCCACTGGCGCTATTCCGATGGTGCGCTCGCGGACACCGAGCTCATCCACGACTTCGGCGATGAGTTTATGAACGATGCCGTGACCGCACCCTGGACAGTAATGTGTGTGCACATCCGCCAGCGATTTCGGCCTCTTATATACAGCTTTTCGAGCCACTATTAACGCCTCTTGCAGTTGAATTCTATTTTTCTGACAGCCTTGAGCACGTCGTTCACCGTCGGCACACCCCCACCCATGCGTCCTTCGAAAAAGACCGGAACCTCGCCGCCGACTGCAAGCTTCACGTCCTCTATCATCTGTCCGCTGCTCATCTCGACCACGAGGACTCCTTTGACTTGTTTCGCCAGCTTTGCCAGCCGTTCCGATGGAAACGGCCAAAGTGAGATCGGGCGAAATAATCCCGCCTTGATTCCTTCGGCGCGGGCGCAGTTCAGCGCGCCCTTTGCGATGCGCGCGCTGGATCCATAAGCGACCATCAGGATGTCGCATCCTTTTGTCATGCGCTCCTCGTAACGGATCTCATTCTTCGCCATTCGCGCAATCTTCTTCTGCAGCTTCAAATTATGCTGTTCGAGTTCGCCCTCAACCAGAAACAGCGAGCGTATCATATTTGGCTTTCGCCCCTTTGCGCCGGTGAGAGCCCATGTTTTCTTCGGGACGCGAGGCGGCTTCTTCTCGTAGAGGCACAGTGGCTCCATCATCTGGCCGAGGCGCCCATCGCTCAGAATCATCACTGGATTACGATACTTGTCCGCCAGTGCAAAGAGCAGGATGGTTAGGTCGTGCATTTCCTGTGCTGAAACGGGCGCG
>CAZASC010000086.1:0-14740 GCA_964487695.1 uncultured Victivallales bacterium | reverse complement strand
GGCGAGGCGCTTTTTGGGACGCCTAAGCCTGAACGTCTAATGGAGCGTATACTTGTGTTGGCGTCTAACCCCGGCGACTGGGTCCTCGATTCGTTCGGCGGTTCCGGCACAACTGGTGCTGTGGCGCACAAGATGGGGCGGCGATGGATAATGGTTGAACTCGGCGAGCATTGCGAAACGCATTGCCTGCCACGGCTGAAGAAGGTTTGCGACGGCACGGATCAGGGCGGCATTTCGGAAGCGGTTGAATGGAAAGGCGGCGGCGGGTTCAAGTATTACGAATTGGCCCCAAGTCTCCTCAAGAAAGACAAGTACGGAAACTGGGTAATCAGCGAAGAGTACAACGCAAACATGTTGGCATCCGCAATGGCTAAGCATGAGGGATTCAAGTATTCGCCCGATGCGGAAGTCTACTGGAAGCATGGCAAGTCTTCGGAAAAGGATTACATCTTCACAACGACGGCTTTTGTGCAGGCAGCTTTCATTGACCGCATTCACGAGGAGATGGCGAAAGACGAACATTTGTTGATCTGCTGCAAGAAGTTCTCTACGGCGTGCAAGAACCGCTTCCCGAATATCGAGATAAAGAAGATTCCCTCGATGTTGCTTGGACGTTGTGAGTTCGGGCGGGACGATTACAGCCTTAACATCGTGAATATGCCGCATGACCCGGATGAACCTGATTTCGTGCCTGTTGGTCCGCAGAAAGTGCAGAAGAAGACAGACGACAACCCAGCACAGGGAGACTTATTTGAGGAGAATAAATGACGGGGAAACTGAAAGTGTTTGTCAGTTCCGTGCAGAAGGAACTCGCGGTTGAGCGGCGGGCGGTCAAGGATTTCATCATCCATGACCCGTTGCTGAAGAAGTTCATCGGAGACGTCTTCTTGTTCGAGGACATTCCGGCAAGAGATCGGAAGCCGGACGACATCTATCTGGAAGAGGTCGAAAAAAGGGAAATATACATAGCCATTCTTGGCAACAAATACGGACAGCCAAATGCGTCTGGGAAATCGGCGACTGAATTGGAATTCGATCATGCTACAAAGACGCATCGTGAGCGGCTGGTCTAACGCTCAAGGGTTCTCGCGCTCCTAAAGCGGTGTTGCAGAACTTCAACCTGTTACGGGATGACAAACCCACGAACGCAGCAATGCTTCTGTTTGGAAAGAATCCACGCCGCTTCTTCAACAATGCGCAGGTGCACTGTTTCCATTTCTTCGGAACTGAGAAACGAAAGCCGATAGCGTCGCAGCAACCCTATGAGGGCAGGCTGATAGAGGTCATTGACGAGGCTGTGGAATTCGTACTGGGCAAGATTGACCGCAGTGTGGGGACGCGGATTAAAAGCGCTCAAGCATCGGGGGACTTTGAGATTCCGCGCACCGCCATTACGGAAGCCATAGTAAATGCCGTTGCTCACCGCAACTACCGGAATAATGGGTTTGTACAGGTCATAGTATTTGCTGATCGGGTGGAGGTATGGAATCCGGGCGAACTGCCAACAGGTCTGACGCCCAGCCTGTTAAGGGAACCGCACGGGCCAATTCCACGCAACCCGCTGATTGCAGAACCGCTTTTCCGGGTGAAGTATGTTGAGAAGGCCGGCACAGGAACCACCGACATGATTGCAGACTGCCGGGAAGCCGGTCTACCGGAGCCTGACTTCGAGCAACACGGCCCGCATTTTGTAGTGACACTTTGGCGGGATTGGCTGACGGACGAAATCATTGGCAAGCTGGGGCTGAATGATCGGCAGAAGACAGCCATTGCGCATCTGAAGCAGCACGGTACTATCGCCAATCGTGAGTACCAGAGAATAACCAAGACCATTGTTCGGACAGCAGCACGGGACCTTAAGAAACTCGTTTCGGCAGGACTAATCAAACCGGTAGGCTCCACCGGTCGAGATGCTCACTATATTCTTGGTAATAAACAGGACATAAACAGGACAGGGCGTATTGATCGCAGAGGGAAAGATAAAGATATTTGAACAGGACATAAACAGGACGTCAGGCGAAAGCATGGCGAAATAACTTTCGCTAACACTTTTGAATGCAACATGTTGCGAGATGTCTTGTTCAGAGGATAAACAGGACATTTATGCAATCGTCAGATAAGCGTCAGATGAAAAGCAGTAATCGTCAGATACTGTAACGCTGTTTAACATTGCGTTCCCCTTTGCACGCACATTGCGTGCATGCAAAGGGCATCTGTGAAGCGATTTATCGCTTCATGGATGCGCAATGTTAAACAGCGTTACAGTACTGTCAATAGCGAAGAATAACTGTATAAGAAGGCCATAGTTCATGTTGCCGGGGGCAAAGTGAATTATAGAAATCCATAATTCACTGTCATCCGGAAAAAGAACAGGTGCAAGAAATGTGATGAGCTCAACAGCCCTATATGTCAGGAATCGTTTGAGTCTGCGTCCTCCGCAAGAGGAAAGCCTGAAGATTCTTTCCGAGCTGGCAGCCGAAATGACTCTGAAGAAGAACTGCGATATTGCAGCAGAGTTGGCGAAAGTAAAGGCCAAGCATCCTACGTGCACAGACTTTGAGCGGGATTTCCCGTCCATGTGTTTCGCACTGGCAACGGGTGTTGGCAAAACCCGGCTTATGGGTGCTTTCATTGCATATCTGTACATGGAGAAAGGCATTCGTAATTTCTTTGTGCTGGCACCGAATCTGACAGTCTATAGCAAGCTGATTGAAGACTTCTCGAATCCGTCTAATCCAAAGTATGTCTTTCCCGGCATCGGCGACCTGGCGCAGAATCCACCCAACATCATCACCGGCGATACCTACCCAGATGCGAGGCATGGGAGTTTGTTTACAGATTTGAACATCAACGTATTCAACATCTCCAAAATCAATGCTGAAGCGAGAGGCGGTGCGGAGCCGCGCATTAAGCGGATGGCCGAATATCTCGGCGAGCCGTATTTCAATTACCTCTCGAATCTGGATGACCTTGTCATTCTCATGGATGAATCGCATCACTATCGAGCTGATCGAGGCATGGCCGTAATCAACGAACTGAACCCAATTCTCGGACTTGAGTTGACCGCTACGCCGCAGGTCGAGCGCGGAAGCAACACGGTCAAGTTCAAGAACGTGGTTTATGAATACTCCTTGGCTAAGGCAATACGTGATGGCTTCGTAAAGGTGCCTGCCGTTGCAACTCGGAAAGACTTTGATCCGGCGCAATACAGCGATGACGACCTTGATCGCATCAAACTTGAGGATGGCATCCGAATTCATGAAGACACAAAGGTCGCACTGCAAATCTATTCAAAGGATTCAAGAAAGCGACTGGTAAAGCCGTTCGTACTGGTAGTGGCCAAGGATACGCAGCACGCCGCGCAGCTTAAGGCGCTGATCGAATCAACGTCGTTCTTCAAGGGCGAGTATGCCGGGAAAGTCATGGAGATCCATTCCGGCCAGAGCGGTTCAGAAAAGGATGAGAATATCGCCAAGTTGCTTGTGTTGGAGCATGAGGACAACAAGATCGAGATTGTTATTCACGTCAATATGCTCAAAGAGGGATGGGATGTAACCAATCTCTACACGATCATCCCGCTTCGGACAGCGGCTTCCACAACTTTACGAGAACAGACAATCGGCAGAGGTCTACGCCTTCCTTACGGCGAGACAACGGGCGAATCCAAAGTGGATAAATTGACCATCGTATCGCATGACCGTTTTCAGGAAATAGTGGATGCCGCCAACCGCCCCGACTCAATCATCCGCCGGGAGAACATTATTGAGATAGACGATGAACTTACGGCACAGAAAGAGACGATTACCGCCACATCGCCGATGACGCAGGGATTGCAGGCGGAACAGAAGCGAATCGAGACGCTTACCGACCCCGGAGAGAAGCAGAAAGCCCAACTTACCCTTGAGACGAAGAAGCAGATCGTTTCAACCCTGAATGACCTCAATACCGAGGTCAAGTCCGTCCAGGAACTGAGTCGGCCTGACATCAAGCAGAAGGCTATGGAGAAACTCAAGGCGCGCATTCAGTCAGAACCGCAACAATCGCTCTTTGTGAATGAAATGGTGGAGGAAGCCAAGTCGCACTATGACGAAGTCGCAAAGGAATTCGTGCGGAATATCATCGAGATACCCCGGATCATCATTCAGCAATCGGATGAGGCGCGATCAGGTTTCCATGACTTCACCCTCGACACTGTCGGATTGAGTTATGTGCCGGTTTCTGAGGCTATTCTTCGTCGCTCTTTGACGGATAACAAAGAGGAAACCATCTTTGGTGTCGGACGAATTACGCCGGACAGTCTCGATAACCTGATTGTGAGCGAGTTGATCAATTACTCGGAAATTGACTACGATGAAGACAAAGAGCTGCTTTTCAGTCTCGCCAAAACAGCATTGACCAAACTGCGGGCGGGTAAACTTACTGAGGATGAACTGATCAACGTCGTGCAATATCACAAGCGCGAAATAGCCGCGTTCATCTATACCCAGATGATGGCTCCTGAACATTTCTATTGCGACGCGCCAGAGTATGACGAGCCCATTGTAAGGCCGTTCACGGCAATCGAAGAACACAACTTGTCCAAGTTCACCGCTGATGATGTCCATGATTATTTGGAGACCATTACGCCGACGCGGCTCATTCCCACCAAGATCTTCAGCGGTTTCAAGAAAGCCTGCCATACGCTGTATAAGTTTGATTCCAAGACGGAAAAGGACTTTGCGGCTATTTTGGAAAACCCCAACAACGAAGTGCTGAAATGGCTCCGTCCTGCCAAGAACCAGTTCCAAATCTACTGGAAGCACAATTCCAGCCGATACATTCCAGACTTTGTTGTGGAGACGCCCGATACAATCTATATGGTTGAAACGAAGAAAGAGGGCGATATTGAAACTGGAGATGTGCAGGAAAAGGCGACAGCCGCCGC
The DNA here is from genome assembly GCA_964487695.1 of uncultured Victivallales bacterium. Classification (GTDB taxonomy): domain Bacteria; phylum Verrucomicrobiota; class Kiritimatiellia; order UBA8416; family CAZASC01; genus CAZASC01. Next base: position 9,816 of record CAZASC010000086.1, on the reverse strand, counting down.
CGAATACTGCAAACACGCTACGGACTTCACCACAAAGAATAACGGCAAGCCGTGGAAGTACGTCATCATTCCGCACAACGTAGTTCTGGCAAACATGGGTTTCAATACGCTCGCAGTGAAATACGAATACAAGAAGTCGTATTCACTCACCGCACCGTAAGCGAGACGGCGGAGCATTCCGGGATTTCAATATCCATGGTCAGCGTGTCGCCTTTGATAAGTTGCGGCGCTTCTTCTGAAGTAGTCCGCGCGTCGGCGCGGGAGATTGTCAGAGAATGTCCTTTGATCTCGGGTGGCAGCGGCACATTTATTTTAACCTTCAGCTTATTGATGAGTTGGCCCTTGTCATAATCAGCCAATGGGTAGCCGAAATAGATAACGACATTCAATGCGCCTTTGTTTGTCGTGGCGATCGCATAAGCGCGCTGGCAGGCGCTGCACTTGAGATCAGGAACGTCCAACTGCGCTTCCAACTGCGGGCCGCGGCAATCACGCATGATCCAGAATCCATTGTATCGGTAGGTCACAGGCTTGTTCTTTCCGGGATTCGGCCAGTCTACCGGGCGTTCGCCGTAACTCCCATCTTGCTTGCCAATCAATCCATGCACGTAACCACCTTGGGCATACTCAACCCAGTGATATTGCATTGTTGCCAGACACACGTCTGCGCGGTCGGCCAGCGGCTTCCAGCGCTGCATGATAAAATCGAATGCGGGCCGGCCATAGCCCCAGAATTCCCACTCCGTGATCATGAACTTCAGGTCTTTCAACCCTTTCTCTTTGGCATAAGCGGCGTATTCATCTTCCAGCATGAACGTGGCTTCGCCTGTGCGCCCGCTGACGTGACGGGTGATCCAGTTCAGATTAGTGCCGCACTGGTCAATGAGCAGATGCATATACGGCCATTCGCACGGAAAGTCGCCGCAGCCGAACTGCACGCCGGGCGCGCGTGGACGGAGCGTGTCGGAAAAATGATTGAACAGCGCCGTAAACTGAGGAAAAGTTTCCGCCGACAACGACCAGTGGTGCCAGTCAAAACTGAGCGCAAAATAGTTCACGCGACGCTGAGCGCCGTTCGTGATTCCAGCGCCATTAGCCTGTACCAATGCTGCCGCCAACGGCCCCGTTCGGCTGAACGGAGTCGGACTGTTCGGATCGAACCAAGCCAAGCCGTACGAGAAGATCTGTTCCTTGTCAGCCTTTGCCGCATCCTCAAGCTGTTGTTCTTCGTTACCGGTATCGAAATTGGTTGGATTGAAATCGGAAAGGTCTGTGTTCGAGGCCGTCACGCCAGCCTTGAACGTAGGTAGCGCAGTGGTGACTTCCAAAGCACCGTCAAGGTTTAGCGCCTGATAAAGATCCTTGCCCAAACCATCGTGAGTGGCCTCACGCGAATCGGTCACTCCGAAATGCCGCGCAGACAAAGCCGGTCCGATCTTTTCAGGATTGATTATCAATGTGGCGTCAGCCGTCTTTTCCTTCAATTCAGTCGCAGCGCTGTGCCTGTGCTCAGCCAGCCATCTCAACGACTGCGCATAGAATTTCCCGAATTGCGGCCATTTGGAAAAATGCTCCGACATCTCGTCGTTCGCAAAAACGCCACCAGCCCACAAAGAGCGCCCCTTGCCCACTTCGCCGACGACCCACAGCGGCTTTCCTGCAGGGGTCGTGGCAAGCACAACTCCAGACGTTTTGACCGTGGCAGCATGCGCGGCGTCCAATGCAGGTGCATTGGACCACGACAGACCGGCCATTATTGCGTGATCGAGTTGCGCCGCCATAATCTTCAGCGGCTTTTCGTCCATGTACGGTGCCATTCCCTCGGGACTGTACGGCCTGAAAGGCGGCATTTCGATCGGCAGCACATTCTCGAAGCTGACCTCGCGCGTGCTGAACATAAACGCTTTGTGATTGTCGCAATACATGAAGCCGCCCCCATCTGCTACAAACGATTCGACGGCTTTGATTACGCGCGGCATCATCGCGCCAGCCATGAAATCACCGGCGACTATGACATCGTAGGGGCGAAGCGAAGTTGGCTCGGCGTATTGCAGAAACTCGTAGGTCGTCCAATGTGTGAACGTGAATTCATCCGGTGCGACTTTAGCGACTTCCTTTTCCACGAAATGCCCGCGGTAAGTCTCTATCTGTTCCTTCCAGTCACCCCCGACAAACAGCACCTGTATCTTGTTCGTCGTTGCCTGTACACGGGAAATGCACATGCACATGACCAAGAATACGAATAGCAAGATTCGCAAAGATCTCATCAAGTGTTGTCCTCCATTCTATGTAAAGACACAGATATCCCACCGAAATATTGAACGTTCACGAGGCGCTTCAGCACGTTTTGGTCACAAAATGGTATTCCCCCGATTCAACGGTCAAGACAGTAAAACCTTTATCCACGCCAATCATCACCACTTTAGATGATTCGCTGACAGGTTTACCGCCTTCGGTGACGGATGCTGAGTCGGCTGTCGGCAGATGGACAGTGGCGCTGCTGTTCGGCGGGATGGACACATCCAAAATAAAGGCGTCCTCTTCCCTTTTCCATGCGCTTAGAATGCTTCCGTAGGGTGAGTTGTGTTCGCCTCTGGCCCAAGTCAGATCGCCTACAGGGCAAGGCCGGATGATGACATGTTTGAAGCCAGGTTGTTCCGGATCAGTGTTGATTCCAGCCAGGGCCTTGTAGAACCACGCGCTGACATCGCTGAACATGTGGTGAATCCGCGAATTCCGCCCGTCCCAGTGCTCAAAGAAAGTGGTCGCACCCAGATTCAACCAATGACCCCAACTCGGGAAAGTGGTCTGCGCGGCAATGCGGTAAGCCACATCGGCGCGTCCCTCGTCTGTAAGAACTTGCATCAGATACTTTACGCCAAGAATGCCGCAATCCAGATGCCAGCCTTTGCGCTCAATATCGGCAAGCAACACCGCAAACACTTTAGCGCGCTCATTTTTCTCTACCAGCCCGTAATACAGTGCGCAAGCCTGTGCCGTCTGGCAACCGTTGGCGATTGTGCCGTCGGCTGGATGATAGAAGTAAGCGATAAAGGCGGACTTTATTGTCTCGGCCAGTTTGTTGTACTTTCCGGCGTCATCCTTCCTGCCGAGCATTTCCGCAATTTTGGCAACGATCACTGCATCGGCAAAGTAATACGCTGTGGAAGTTACGTCGGCTTTGCATGTGTGTTCGATCGGGGATGCATGATCCGGCAGACCGTAGGACACGATATATCCGGTAGCGATGCCTGCAAGAAAATCCAAATAGCGCTTCATTCCATCGTAATGCTCGGCGAGAATGCGGCGGTCTCCGCAATACTGGTATAGGTACCACGAAAGATGATGGTAAGCGCTGTCCCACGATGGACCAATCGCTTCTTTATAGCCCCAGCCCGGCGACGGAATAATGCCCGGAAATTGTCCGCCCAGACGCTGCTCATCCGCCATATCGCGAAGCCACTTTGTATATGCCGAATCAGGCTTGAAATTGAAAAGCACCTGCTCTGCAGAGACGAGGGCATCTCCTGTCCAGCCGCATTTTTCGCGGTGAGGACAATCTGTGGGATGCCCATGATAGTTGCTGACCGTGGACCAAAGCGCGCATTGCTGGAGGCGATTCAGCATCTCATTAGAACATGCGAACTCACCTGCTGACTCCAGAGCCGTATGGACAAGTCGGCCGCAAACACTGTCCAAGGCTGGCTTGCCAGGGAAACCTGTGACCTGCACGTACCGGAAACCGTGGTAGGTGAAACGCGGCTCCCATTCTTCGATGCCTTCGCCCTTCATTAAATAACGATCCGTTTGAAATTCATCTGACCATACGTATTCATTGATGTTGCCCTGATCAATGTCTCCGTCTTTAGTCAATTTCTCAGCGTATTTGAGAGTGATTGCCGTTCCAGCCGGGCCACTGGCCTTGATTCGCGCCCAGCCTGAGAAAGCCTGTCCCATATCGAACACGAGCACTCCCGGCTTTGGCTCGCTCATGCTCACAGCCGCAATGTCCTTGATCACTCGAATTGGCGGAAACTGCTGCGAACTCATGACTCCGCCAGGATTAGGAACAACAGGCGCCCCATTCCAATCGGCATCGCTGTACTCCGGCGTCGTCCAGCCTTGTTTTTCCAACCGGGCATCATATATCTCGCCGTTGCGTGTTCCATCGAAAACCACCGGCCCGGTTGAAGCCTTCCAGCCAGCATCGCTGATCACAAGCTCGCTGGTACCGTCGCTGTACTCAACGTGCATCTGAAAGATCATCCTTGGCCTGTCCCGCCACGGCGCATGGTGGAATTCCCAGACGGTGACAGTGTGAGCATCATACTGACCGTTCCCCAGCATTACGCCGATGGCATTTTCCCCTCTTGCCAGCGCGGCGGTTACGTCGTGAGTTACATAGAGGACACGGCGGTCGTAACGCGTAAAAGCCGGATCGAGGACATTCTCTCCAATGCGGTGACCGTTGATGTAAAGCTCTCCGTAGCCAAGACCGCAGAAATAGGCGCGAGCCGAACGAACGGGTTTTTCCAGACAAAAGACCTTTCGAAAGATTGGCGATGGCGGGATTTGTTTAGGCGAAGGCATGCGAACGGGCGTCCCCCCGATCCAGTGAGCTTTCCAGTCATCGCGTTCCAGAAGCCCCATCTCCCAATACGCCGGAGCGCTGAGGGCACTCGCGTGTTTATTCGTACCCCAAACCCTGACCTGCCAGTGGCAGGCCTGCCGTGAGATCAAAGGAACTCCGGCGTACTCTACGTGCACCGACTGGTCGGAAGAGACTTTGCCGGAATCCCACAGGTCGCCGTATCCAGTGTCCAGCAGCTTCTCCGTGCTGGCCACAATGATCTGGTAAGCAGTCTGCTTTTCACCTCGCAAGTTTGATTTCAGTTGCCAGCTTAATCTGGGTTTGAGCTCATCTACACCGAGTGGATTGCACTGGTATTCGCATGTCAAGGCCACGACATCAAAGTCTGCAGTTACCGAAGAATTCTGTTTCATATTTCCAATCGTAACTCCCCCATCCTATTGCAGTGTTGCCTCGGCACGATAGAACATGACAGAATTTGCCGCATTCGTGCAGGCAATAATTCCGCCGCTTGCCTGAAGCCCGGTATAGCCCGGTATAGCCTGCCACGATCCGCCAATCAACATGTTGGTGCACTGCTCGATACTGTAATACCTGGTCACACCGGAATAGCAAGAATTTGTCTGAACTGATGGAACACTTACAACGATATGGCCGGCAGCGTTTGTGATAACCAACGAGAAGCAGCTCTTGGGGTTGGTTGGGTTTATCCCCGCCAAGTAATCCTGCCATACAGTCATGCCATTGCTGGCGACGCTTGCCGCAAGACTTGCGTAGTTATTGGTCGCGGTTCCTGGATAATACTGCTGCATCCATGCCGACGAAGGAATGTTCCCAGACAAATTGAGAGACGAATTCATGGCGCTTCCGAATACCATCAATTCCTTGTAGGCGGCATATCCATTCTCCTGGTTTCCGAAACTGAACCGGACTGCCGCAACGTTGGTCGCCAGTGTGCCGGATGTGTTGATAATGGTCACACGGTCACAGGAAGGCGTCGTGGCAGGCGGAGAGTACGACACAGTCGCAATGTTGTTGAATACGTTTGGCGCGCCCACAGTTGAATAGGCTACCGTGTAATTCTGCGCGGATCTGCCGTTGTCCTGCCATCCAGCGTACGTCACAATGCTGTTTACGCTGTAGCCCGCTGGATACGCGCTCGTGTTGAAGGCAAAGGTGAGCAAGCCTGTTGCCAAACCGCTCGGAGTCACAACACAGACAGCCTGTTTCGGGCAATCCCCATTCGGATTAGCCACACCGCACGTTCCATTGGTCAAGACGCTTATATCGTTTGTACCCATGGTTGGGTCACCGGTGACAAATTGCCCTGCATTCGAAACCGTAAGAACGCTGTTTATGAGAAGATTGTTTGTCGCATAGATTGTGTAGCCTGTGTTGTTGTAATCGTAGAATTGCGTTGTGGAAACACCTCCGGTGGGCGCGTTTACAGTGATGCCCACGGCAGCCGAAGTCGTAGTAGCTGAATCGTTGTCAACGGCTTTGGCCGTGAGGCTATAGCTTCCAGCCATGACGTTGCTCCACACAAAAGTGTAAGGACCAGCGAGATTGGCACCGCTATCACCAAGTTTTGTCGCCCCATTATAGAAATCCACCCGCGTAATAGTGCCGTCGCTGTCAGCGGCAGTCGCGGAAATCGTTATATTTATCAGAGACGAAAAACTGGTGCCGGGGATCGGCGATGTGATGTCAACCGTCGGTGGGCTGTTGGCGATTCCCGAATCTGGATTTGGCGCTAATTCCAAATCCGCAAGGCTGAGATCGAACCCCATCGTTGAATTCCACTGGTCTATCGAGAACTTATGTATTTCGACCGCAAGCACATTCGTACCGAGGACGAGGAAATTGGTGTTAACCGGCAGTTCGTCGAGATATGCCGCATCCGCGCCCGTGAGCATATTCGATGCTGGCGTCGTGCAGGTGCTTGGTCCCTGCCCTGGATTGCACCAGACCCAGTTGGTGAACGCTCCAGGCAATACAGGATAATTGGTCGGACCAGGCCCCATGTCGCTCCAGAGTATTATATGTCCATTGAGATAGACGATTCCACCGTCATTCCTCAGCAACTGGACTCGCATATCCGGATGATTTGTCAAACATGTGACTATGAACTGCTTTCTGAAATAAGTCGTGAAATTCTTATTGAACGGGCCGTGTCCGCAACCAACGAGAGTAGCCTCGTCCCCGTTGCCGTACCCCAGCTTTGCCGGCCCGTACTTCCACGCGCTGTCGTCAAAGCCGTTCGCTTGCCAGGCCGTTCCCTGATTGCTGCCATCATCGAGATATTTCCATGTGCTGCCGAATGGAACCAAGTGTTTGTCCCGGCATACAGAGCAAGCCGTACCGCTCGTGAAGTTGAAGCTATCCATCGATGCCGAAGGCACGCTTCCGAGATCGGCTTCCAATTGCTGAAGCACCAATTGAAGGTCGAACCCCATGTCAACGCCATTCGCGGCCCCCAAATGGACCTCCACAGCCAACACGTTCGTTCCATTAACCAGGCTTCCAGGGCTGACTGAGTAAATCTGGCTTCCGGGGTTGCTTGAATATTGATTCAGAAACCCCTCGGAGCCGCCGCTCAATACTGCCGATGCAAGTGTGGACGCTGTAACCGTCCCTTGCGGCATATTATCCCTGAGCGCCTCGACTCCATTGATGTAGATTACAGCGCCATCGGCCTTGACGAGGCCGACCTTGGCATACAGATAATTCGCGGCGTTTGTGACGACAAAGGTTTTCCGAAAATACGTGGTGATATACTTATTATTGGCGTTGCCACCGTAGCCAACCACTGTCGCATCGCCAGGCAAACCGTAGCCCAGCAGCGCAGTCCCTGACGACCATGCGCTGTCGTTAAAGCCGTTCGTGCGCCAGCCTGTCCCCTGGTCTGTGCCGTTGGCCAGATACTTCCAGACGCTGCCCAGCGGAATAGGCGTCTCCACATCGCACCGTTGAAACTTCACATCGTTTGTGTAGTTGTATATCTCGATCTCGCGCAGGTTGAGGTTAGTCGGCCCGGGGGTAAATCCGGCCGACGTCTGAGAAACAGCGTCAGGCTCAAACCCGATGGTGGCGTGGTTCGCACGGATACGCAGTCTGCTGGTTATCACCTGTGGGAATTGAACCAGCGAGAAATTTTGATCCTTATACCACGTGCTCGCCGTCGCATTGCGGCTCACTACCGGGTCGCTGGCCGGACAAGGTGTGGTCACCGATTGCAGAGTCGTCCACGTCGAGTTGCTGTAATACTGCAAATCGAAATTCAAGAGGGTACAATACTGGTCATCGGCCCTGACACTGTAAACAATCGTGCGGTTGACAGTCTGAGGCGAAGAAAACGAGATATCCAATGTCTGCGGCGCAATCGCGAGGTCGCCACTCCAGTATGGGCCCCACGGCGAGCTGTTGTGCGTGTTCTCGAAAATTCCGTTCGTCAGGGCATAGAAATTGCCCGAGTTGTTGGTTGAGGAATAGCTGATATTGGTTGATATCTGCGCGTAATTAGCGCCGTAATCCAATCGTGGTGGCACGATTGTCTGGCCAGGGGTCAGCCGAAGATACACCGGCAACGGCGGCACAGTGAGTGCAATCTTGTTCCCGCTCTGGATGGGCAGGCATTGAGCGTTGCCGAAACTGTCCATCATCATCACCGAGCCGCCTCCATTCACGCCCAGCACAAGATTCGGATCCTGCTGACCGCCAAGCTGGCGCAAAATGATCGTGTCCCCATCGGTCCCAGAGTAGCGCAACCCCATGAACATCTTGTTTCCGGTCGGACCGAAATCCAGTTCTTCCGCATAGTTGCGTCCTCTTATCATCGCTTCGCGCGTTCGAAGCGCAAGCGCCGTAGCATGCGGGCCGGAGTCCGACCAGATATAGGTGGGAACGGAATCGTAACCTGTGAAGTTCATATAGTAGAGATGGTTGCGTTCATTCGGCACGCCAAGCGTGGAGAGTATGTCGCGGTGCAGTGTCTCGCGAACAGCCTGGCACCCGGCCTGGAAGTTGTTGGCAAAGACGTCGCCGATCGCCCGTTCCGTCTGCCAGACCGGTTTCTGCTCCTGACCGTACATTCTCATCAGGCCGTACAGCATCCCCATTTTCCAAGTCCAATGCCCGGGGTCTATGCTCTGATGACCTTCATAGTCGTGCACTGATATGATGTCCACGTACTGGCCGCCTCCCTGGATAAAGAATTGCTGGAGCCATCCAAGATCTATCGTGCATACGCACGGTCCTACAACCTGCGCCGCCGGATCTATGCTTTTGACTGTCGCCGAGACCTGCGCCAGTATCGCAGTGTAGGTATTCACAGACATATTGTTGTTGGGCTCGTTGATTACCTCCCAATACTTGACGCGCCCCTTGAAATGGTTGACTACATCCGCAACCTTGGCGTTGACCGTCCAGTTGGTATCCACGAACTGAACCATGAGTATCTCGCCATGCGCTGCCGTGGTTGCCAGGCATTCCTCGATAAAATTCGTGCCTTGTGAGGTGTTCACACGCATGAAGCCCAAGCCGCAGTAACCGTCCTTCGCCCCATCTCCCCACCCCTCGAAATAGTCCACAGTGGACTGCTGCTGACAAAGCGTCCACATCTGGGGAAAGCGCGGCGTCAAGCCGACGTGCGCCGCGCCGCCCGCAAGCACGTTTGTGCCGTTCTTTACAAAGCATTCGATGTGGTACCAGCCCCATGCAGGCGGGACAAACGAGACCCACACGTTCGTTGTCACCATGGGCTGGATAGTTACCGGCATTGAGCCGCCGGCGACTTCGGTCTTGTAAACGTCGTAAAAATGGTATTCGGCTGAAACCGTCTGGTTTATATCTGAAGTGAAGGCGAGCTGCACAGAAACAGGCTGAAGCCTGTAGTCGGTATTGTGAGGCAGATCAACCGTCACGGAAACAGCGGGTGCAGCAGCAGACTGCTCCAAAAACGCAAAGCAGAAGGCCAGCAAACCAAACATATAAGCGCGGCGCAAGAGGTTTACGCCGTTCTTGTTCATGAGCATTTTTAGATACCTGAATCCGCCCCAACTCTGCAACACCGCATTGCGTTCGCCACCGCGACCAGCAGAATTCATGTAGCCATTGCTACCGCAATAACACCCTGGCGCGATAGAACGTGGCGTTGTTCTGTGCAGCATTCGTGCTTGCGATAACCCCGCCGCTTGCAAGAAGACCACCGGTGTAACCTGGCACCG